>CAZVUD010000008.1:0-45127 GCA_964629615.1 uncultured Clostridium sp.
CCTCTTATTATATCACCTTATCCCCTCTTTGTCAATACCGTTTGAGGAGATTTTTTCTTTTTGTCACTTTTAACGGTTTTGCTTTTGCAAAGCCCGACTTTATGTGAAATTTTACAATACAAAGGCGATAATATACGCGCAGGATGCAAAAAAGCGCGAGGCTGCCGCCCCGCGCTATACATATTAAAGTTTAGAACTTCATTTTCTTTCCGACAACATCTACTATTCTTATAATAGCAGGAGTCAGGACGAGATTTACTACAAATTCGCCCACAAAATTCAATCCTGCAAGTCCAACGAAAACAAGCTCTACCACGCTTCCAAAGCTACCGAATGCATCTGGGAACATGGCAGGCAGTCCCTGCATGGTGTCAAAAAAGAACAGAAACATTCCAAGCACGAATATACCCGTGTTTATAATAGGTGCGCTGACAGAAGCTATAACTGTGCGCAGATACACATGCTTTTCTCCAAAAAGCTTTGAAAGCCCCTTGTATATAAGTCCCGAGCCAAGCCCCGCTGCCGTTGCCTTAAGCAAGCATACAACGCAGAACCAGAACGGGCTCGCGTTCCAAAGGATATTGGAAAACGCATCTATTCCGAATATACCCATTATCATGGTAATGATACCAAATGATGCGCCGAGCACAGCGCCTTCCTTCCAACCAAGCAAAAATGCGCCTACAACTATCGGTATGAGCACGAATGACATGGGAAGCGGTCCTATCTTTATGACCGATCCGAGCATCTGGAGCACGACCACGAGCGCAATGAGCAAGCCGAGCTGCACCATTCTGACGATCTTTTTCTTTAACGTCATATTTAATTCTCCTTAAGGGAATTCCACCCTATGCTGACGTCCCGACAAAATGATCCGGGTACATCGCTTTAAAATTTATAATGATCGGCAGAGCCGATATTACATCAAAAATTACCTTTCATTATTTATATATATAATATACGATCCGCGCAAGGTGAGGCTGTCATCGTAATATATATTTCTGTCTATATGCGGAAGCACGACCTGCGAAAGTCCGCCTGTTGCGAATATCCTCGCACTTCCCGACTTTATCTTCATCTCTTTTTCAAATCTGTCGATAAGTCCGCTTATCGCGATCGCATTGCCGAGTATCACGCCCGATCTGACCGATTCGCTTGAATTTTTGCCTATCGCCTTCTTTATCTCAAGCGGAGCGACCGACGGAAGCTGTGCCGTTTCCATATGCAGGGAATCAAGCTCAAGCTTTACGCCGGGCAAAATACAATTGCCTATATATTCCTTTTTATCTGTAAGCGCGCTTACCGTAGTAGCCGTTCCCATATCAATGATTATGGCATTTTGCAGATCATTCTTCATGATATCCAACACCGCCGCTGTATTTGCCACGAGATCCGCGCCGAGCTCTGACGGATTATCTATCTTTATGGAAAATCCGCTCTTAAGCCCCTGACCTATTATTTTAGGACGGCTTTTTGTGAGAAACTGCACGCATTCCGCCACCGTGTGCGTGAGCATGGGTACGACCGAGCATACTATGCCACCGCGAAAGCCGTCACACTTGATACCATTCATGGCAAGCATACTGCTCATGATGGCAACATATTCATCAGACGTTCGCGATATATCGCTTGCAAGCTTAAATTTGCACAAAAGCTCTCCGCTCTCAATGCAAAAAACACCGCATGATATACTCGTATTTCCGATATCAACAGCAAACAGCATAATGCGCCTCCAAAAACTAAGATCATTACAGACTATTATAACAAATTTACCCTAAAATGTCAAGTGGGACGTCCTTCCTTTGTGCCTGCAGAGGAAAAAATCACGCTAACGACAATATTTGTCCTTAAATACACTAAAATTGACTTGAATTACAACATAAAATGTCTTACAATTAAATTGATGAAAATTTTATCGGGAGGATAAAATAAAATGGCATTAAAAATTGCAGTTCAGGTATATTCAGTCCGCGACGATGCACAGGCTGACATGCGCGGCACTCTTGAAAAGATCAAGGAATTCGGCTATGACGGAGTAGAATTTGCAGGTCTTGCAGGTCACACACCCACACAGATAAAGGCTATGTGCGATGAGATCGGTCTTGTTCCGATATCAGCTCATGTTTCCTATCAGGAAATGATGCAGGATATGCATGGTGTTTTGTCCGCATACGCAAGCATCGGTTGCAAATACGTGGCTATCCCCTATCTTACCGAGGATCTCCGCCCCGGCACACCCGGATTTGAAGAGGTAAAGAAAAACGCCGCAATTCTCGGTGGCATTGCAAAAGAGCTCGGCATGACGCTTTTGTACCACAATCACGACTTTGAATTCCAGAAGATAGACGGCAAATACGCCCTCGACATTCTTTATGACGAGGTGCCTGCCTCATTGCTTCAGACCGAGCTTGACACATGCTGGGTAAATGTAGGCGGCGAGGACCCTGCAAAATATATCAGGAAATATTCAGGACGCGCACCGCTTGTGCATCTTAAGGATTTTGTCGGCGGCAAGAGCGAGAACATGTACGAGCTTATCGGAATAGAATCCGATGAAAAGAAGCCCGTCGAGCAGGCTTTTGAGTTCCGCCCTGTTGGATACGGCGTTCAGAACTTCCCCGAGATACTTAAGGCTTCTGTTGAAGCAGGAGCTGAATGGGTAGTCGTTGAGCAGGATCAGCCCTCTATGGGTCTTACACCTATGGAATGCATAAAGAAGAGCGTTGAATACTTAAAAGAGATAAACAACTAAAATAAGGCAAATAACAGATCTCCATGGCATATCCTATGCCATGGAGATCTGTTTTTAATCTTCATCCACCCTGCCGCTTGCTATGACGGAATTTTTATAATTCTTATCCCCCGTTATCTCGCGGATAACCTTTATATTATCAGGGAATATCACTTCTCCGTCGCCCGAATGTATCTCAAGCTTCATGATAGCCTGATGAGTCCAGATGTGGTAGACGTCTATCTCACAGTATCTGTTCTCATAGGTAAGACAATATCTTGTCTTTCGTATCTGCCTTTTGCTTGTGTCGGCATCCATAAGATAGGAGATATACTCGTCCTTTGAAAGGCGTCTTTCGGTCTCCACCCTCTTGCCGGGCGCGGTATATGTCTTTCTTGTATGATAATAGGTGTAATTCCCGTCAATACCCCTCTGTCTGATCTGCTGATCGCCGTTGCCGTCAGATATAAGATATGTCTGTATTATCTCCACCTTGCGGCAATTCGGAGCATTTTCAAGCATGGCTATATCGGGATATTCTATCAGGAATTTACGCTCACTCTCCATCTGTCCGCCGTCGCCGATAAATGCACATATCTCGCCTATGAGATTTTTTATCTTTTTGTCAAAATCGCGATCATTGTCGATAACGCGCAGATGTCTGTGCCCCGTCCATGCATCTATGAGCTTATTATCAAGCTCTATTGCCTGCTCCACGGTTTCGGTACGGGCGGTATTATTGTCGGTCGTATAGAACTCGGCAGCGCCGTTTGCGGCGCTTACAAGATGAAATACCGCATCATAGCTATCGCGAAGCTCGATCTCACTGACGCCAACATGCTCAAGCACCTCGGCAAAATCCTCATTTGACATATACACCTTATTGTCAAGCGCACCTCTGTCGCAAAGTATTAGCATCCTGTCGCAATTCATACCCTCTGCCGCACGCATAAAGAGCTTTTCCTTTTCAAGCTGAAGCTCCATCTGGCACTTCTGAAATTCCACATTTGTGCGGCATGTCCAGGGTGCAACACCGCCTGTGATGAGCTCGGTCGCGGTTTCGGGAATGACCAGCACCTTATATCCCATTTCGGTAAAAACGTTCTGTATTCTGGAAAGTCCCGTGGATTTTCCTGCGCAAGGACCGCCTGTGATAACGATTTTTTTAATCTTCATACTGACCTCTTTGTACGTTTTTGATGTTTACATTTAAAGTATATCACATTTTTTGCAAAAATACAATACCAACTTTATAATCTGTAAGCAAAATATCTCCCCTCGGAACACCGAGGGGAGATATTTTATATAAGTATTATTCTACTTCCTTGTAGATCCATACATATCCGTCGCCGTAGAGAGAGAAGCGGGGATTGCCTTCACTGTCTTCCTCTACCATAATGTTGCATTCACTGTCAAAGATACCTGCGGATGTGCAGCCTTCATCGAAAACAAAGCTTACAAATCCGTCTGCGTCCTTTTTCCACGTAAATGTTACCTGTGCGTCCTCGGACGTGCAGTATGCAGAGCCCGAGCCGTCATCATAGAAAGCGAAGGTGTATTCGCCATCCTTATCACTCCAATAGCCTACCAATTCATCAACGCCGGACACGCCGCTATCGCCCTTAGTAAGCTCTGCAGCATTGGCATAAAAACCTGTATAAGGATGCTTCTCCGAAATCAGAACTGTATCTGTGGTGTTATCGTATGTAAACTGGAGATCCCAAGTCCACTCAACTGCAGGGGACATATTTGTAACTGTCATAGTACCAAAATAAGGGTCGATCTCAAAGTAATATGTTACTGTAACACCATTGATCGTAAGATCAAATGTGTCCATGACACTCCATGTAGCATCCAATGTAATTTCATACTCTTTGCCGTCATTAAAATCGATGATAATACCTGTGTAGATACCGGTGAAAGCAGCATCTGTGTTTCCACCTTCATCGCCGCCTTCATCTCCACCTTCGGGGAGCTGGAATGCGCCGATCTCTGTACCCATACCGAGCTGATCGTTGTATTCTTCAACTATGATCATTTCCCAGTTGGAATCGTAAGAGAACTTATATCCGTCATATACTGCGTCGTTCGTATTATAAACGTCGAATACGCCGTTTTCGTAGCCATTGATCATGAATGCAAGCTCTGTATCGCCTATGTAGAGCAGGATATATCCGTCCTCAGTAACTTCAAGCTCAGCAGATACCCATTCGCCTGTAGCATCAACTATCTCACCTGTGAAACTGCCTATGGGCATGTCAGAGGAAGAATCGTCGCCACCCTCGCCGGCGGTAAGAGGAATATTTCCTGATACACCGTCTGTTATATAAAGCTTACCATCAGCGTCTATATGAAGGGTATAGAAATGAACGAAACCGCCGGTATGCGTGGATTTGATATCACCATCTTCGATAACATATGTGTATGTTTCACTTCCAAACAAGCTTGTTATCGTATATGTACCGCTTGTTTCGTCTGTAACCTCGATAGTTACAGTTACAGTATCTTCAAAAGAGTCCTTACCCACGTAAGTGCCTGTAGCAAGTGTACCTGCGGATGCAGAACCGCCCTCCGCTTCAAGTGATATACTGTCAGCACCGTCAGTTGCATACATTATACCCTTATCGTCGAATTTGAGCTGGAATGAACCATGTCCGCTTACTACCGTACCTACGATCTTCTTATCCTCGATAACGTATGTGTAGGAGTCTGTTCCCCAAACGCTCCTAACTGTATATTTACCGCTTGTTTCGTCTGTAGCTTCGATGGTTACAACTACATCTTCATCCCATATGTCCTTGCCTATATACTTTCCGGATACAAGTGTCCATGCCTTGAAGCCTGTGCTGTTAGGATCCTTTACTTCAAATGTGATAGTTGTAGTAACATTTGCATCAGCAACAGCTGTAAGTGTTACAACATATGTACCTTCCTTTTCAGCAACGAATGAATAACCGTCTGCTGTGTCAAGGACTGTAAGCGTAGCACCCTCAGTTCCCTCGGGAAGAGTTGCTATAAATTTAGCGTCTGCATAAGAGCTCTGTGCCGTTGCGATAAATTCAAATGCTGTTCCGGGAGCAAGAGTCCTACTTGTTACAGTGTTGCCGCTGAGTGTGATAGCCTCAAGCTTTGTGGGCAGAAGCTTTGCAACACTTACCTTATATGTCTTTGTAGTAAGGAGGGTATCAAAGGTTATGATATAGTTGCCTTCCTCTTTAATAAGGACGGATACTGTGCCATCATTGCCACCCCAAATATCGATATTGGAGGACACCTTACCGTTTTCATCTGTTACTGTAAATCTGATGTTGTCTATCGCGTAGTCAGCGCCTTCGGGAGATGCATCTACTACATTGAGCTTCTTGTAGTCGCCCTCTGTAAAGCTGATGGTATCGGAGAGCTTTGTACCGTCAAGCTCAAGCTCATACGCCTTAAGAAGCATCTTATCAAGATCGAATTCAGATCTGATATCATCTCTGTCGCCGATAAGCTGCTCTATAACGAGCGTGCTTCCGGATGTAGGCTCTGCACCCTCTGCGATTATTATGGTATCGTCATCAGATATGGTGTATTTTTCCTCACTTCCGTAGTATGTTTTAGCTGTAAGCGTCATGGACTTAAGTGTTCCCTTTTCGCTTACCTCGTATGTGATATCAACACTCTTTGCTGAATACTCGTCGCCAAATATGAAGGATATCTTGCCCCAGCCAAGCTCTGCACCCTTAACGTTCTTTGCATACTGATAGAATGCATAGAGGAGGTTTTCTGCGCCGATAGTGGGATTATCAAGCATGATATTCTCATAGAAGTCAAATGAGAAGTTATAGCCAAGCATATTATCTGCTCTAGCATTGACCAATCTTGTTACCTCATCACCTGTTTTCTGGAGATAGAGGATCTTTCCGTTTTCAAGCAGGTGAACGCTGTCAGCCGTAGCTACAGAATAGGATCCTTCCTCGGACGTATACGTAAGAGTATTTGTCATATAAAGGAAGCCGTTACCGTAATTACAAATGATGTCGATCACTGTTTCATCTGAGGTGTACTTTGCAACAGAGTTCTTCAAAAGATCTATATTCTTGGGATCTGTAATGTCGCCGATAAGATCTTCTACAGAATATTCGCAAACGTCACAAACTCCGTCCTCAAGTCCTGTGTGATCCTGTAAGTCGAGTATAAGATCGTCATGCTCGCATTCGGGCACATGATAGTGACCGTTCGGAGTAGCTACGATCTCGTCTGACAGAGGATGCTCGCAGGGAGCTGTTGTAGGCTCTTCTGTAGTGGTATCTGTCGTGCCATCTGTTGTTGTGTCGCCGCCTGAGGTGGTCGTGGAATCTTCTTCATTGCCCGTAGATTCCGATACCTGTGTGTCGGTAGCGTCGTTTGTTGAGCTATCGTCGCTTTTTCCTTTCTTACAAGCTACCAAAGCAACCATAAGAAGGAGGCACATGATAAGTACTAAACTTTTTTTCATAATAGGTTTCCTCCTCTGTATTATATTTCATATTTCACATATCAAACGTATAATTCTCCGAATACGGGGCTGCGCTTTAATAATGAAACATTGAAAACGTGAAAATAAATTTAATTTGGTATTATTCGTAATATCCGCAAGCGAACAACCACTGGTCGTTCTCTCCTGCATCTATCGGCCACTTAGAATTGACTTCTGCCCATCCGTTTCCGTCAAAATAAAGTCTTTCGGATATGCTGAATTGCTGCAGGAATTCTCTCAATTCCCGCGTAACGGGTACTACTCCGTCGCTGTTGCATGCGCCTGCATAGCCTTCGTTTCCGAATGCGCCCTCAGGACACGGTCTGCATGTCTCTCTGCAGTTCTCGCATCCCTCATGGCACGCGCCGTTGCACTCGCCTCTGAGTCGGCATATACAGTTGGAATTACAGAAGTAAACTCCACCCTCACCCGTCAGTGCCGAAAAGCCCTCAATAAAAAGCTTATAGTTTTTAGTTCCGTTATCCACCGTAAGTGCGCAGTTTCCTGCATACTCGATAGTGGTAAGAGGTACATCGTAAAACCTGCACGGTGAGGCGATATATGCGTACAAAACAGGTCCTGTCAGCTCGCCTGTTACGGGGTCCTTCTTTCTGTAGCATCCAAGCTCCTCGTCAAATCCGTAGTCATCCTCGTCGAACAAGAGCTTTCCGTTTGAAAGCTTCTTTTCCGCACCTACAAAGGTGCTGCCTGTCTTAAGAGCGTTGACCTTATCCCAATTGATATCATCTATCTCGGTGGGTATAACAAGATCCGAGGATCCCCAATCATATTCAAATCCGCCGTTGAGCTGTATCGCAAAATCAAGCGTTACGGGGAAATTCGCATCATTTGACAATACCTTTACGCCAAACGTATAGATGTTTCCGATAAGCTTTTCATCGACCTCTATCGTGTACTTGAAGTTTTTGGTATATGTCGATTGAGCTCCGCCTGTATCGATGGTGTCGATAAAGAACTTTGCCGCACCCGTTCCGTTATAGCGATCGTACTGGGGATTTACGATATTTGCGGTTATGTCCACCCACGATTCTATAGTATACGTTCCGCTCTGCTTAGGTATGAACTCATAATACACTATCTGCGATGCGCTTGACAGTTCGGTCCTGTAAACTCCTATCTCGGTAAGTGAGATGCAATTATAAAGTCCGTCGCCGCCTCGCTTTGAGGTCTCGTATTTATAAAGCTCTATAACAACGTTTTTTGAATCGTTTGTAGCCACATATATGTTGGGATTGTATGTATATCCCTTCGGGAGGGATGAGAGCGTTACCTGATAGTCGCCGTCAAGTCCGCTGATCCTTGCCATGCCATCCTCGCCGAACGCCGCCTCATGCACGCTGTTTCCATCGCTCCACTTAGCAACAGTTCCGGATTTCGGAACATACATCTGTCCGCCATATGAAAGCATGACGGTAAAATCGTCATCCTTCTTATCTGCGGGATCATCCGCGGATGTGCTCTCTTCCTCGGTAGTGCCCTGTGTCTCACTCGGATCCACAAGTGCACTGTGATATTCTGCGCATCCAACGGCAAGCGCCGCAAGGAGGAGGACCGACACGATCTTTATTAGTTTAAAATGCTTTTTCATTTCGTTCTCCTTTCCTTAAGATGCACTCTTTTTCTTCTTTTTGAAAAGATTTCTTATATCGCTCCACTTGAGCTTTCTTATGATAACGTCCGCTATGTAAAGTATCGCGGCGCTTATAAGGAAGGGCATCGTGAAATCCACCGTATAAGTATCTATCATCTTCTCGTCGTTTTCTATCTTTATCTCGCCATTCTCGCTGATGCTTCCTCTCTGTCTTATAGCCTCATGCAATGCAGAAGCATCAAAGGTCTGGAAGCTGTCATATTCGGGAGAATAGGAAAGATTGAAGAAGGTTTCAGACGGATAAGATACCTCATTCTCGCCCCTGTTGTAGGAATATATGACACGCACCTCGTATTTTCCAAGCTCGCTTGTCTTGAAGCTGTAGAAATACTTCTGGCTGTCAAACGCAAGATCCTGTACTATCACCTCGTTCGTTCCTGGAACAGTGATCTCTACCTTCACTTTCGCCGACGGGTCAAGTATTGCGGGAATGATCTCTATGAACGTGTACTTTCCGTCGTAGTCCACGTTCATGGTGTAAGGGTAGTCTATCTTCTCATTCGGAGTGTTTGTATCGATAACGTTGCTAAAGAACATATCCTTAACGCCTCCGCTGACCCAGGACTGCAGCCATTCGCCTGTCATGTCGGTCATAAGAGATGATACTCTTCCCTTTCCGTAATTCCAATATGAATATATCGGAGCTTTGACTGTTATATTGTTTCCGTCGCTTCCGACAGACTTTACATACTCGGCATAGAGCACCGTAGTAGCTGATGATTTAGCCTTTGCATATATATATCCGCCGATGTCGGCAAAGGAATTTATACCGTCAAGCACCTTATCGTTCTTTTTGTTTATGTGTATCTTTGTCGGCTCCTCGATAACTGTCTCGGTAAGGTCAGCCGCGACCTCTTCAAGCAATACGGACGAAAGATGCTTTTCGCTCTCTACATAATAGGATGTTCCGCCGCCGCCTGCAGCTATCTTCTCCATGGTGGAACGGGAATCCTCTGTCGCTATATTGAGCGTTGATACCAATATTCCGTCGGACAGCATATCCTTTGCCACCTGTACGGGTGAATCTCCGTCGGATGTGTAGGATTTACCGTCACTTATAAGCATTACCTGCTTGTTTTCAAAAGTATTATACTGCTTAAAGATCTCATAAGCCTGCTTAAGTCCGAGCTCAAGTCTTGTTCCCTGCTTTGCCTCAAGGTCATCTATCGCCTTGATGATATCAGAGCGGCTGTTCTTGACCTGCTTCGGCTCAAGCGCCACAGCAACATCGCCGTAGAAGGTAACTATCGACACATAATCCTCGTCAGACAATATGCTTACGAGCTGCTTTGCAGCCGCCTTTGCCATACGGAACTTTGCCGCGTTCTCCATACTTCTTGAAACGTCAAGCACTATTCCGAGGAACTTGCTCTCCTGATCCTTGTTTCCGTATTTTACGGGGAACATGTTTTCAAGCTGCTTTAAAACATCATCGGTATTATTCTGTATCTTGGTATCACCCATGGTAACAAGGCTCTTGCCGAAATCCGAAACAGCTGTATCTACCGTGCTTATGAATGCCTCGATATTATCAAGGCTTCTTACGTCAACATTTGAGATGATTATCTCGTCATACTTGCATATCTCGTCTACCGTTACAGGCAGCTTCTCATTTGAATGGGGAGAGATGAGATATATCTTATTCTCCTCGCGCAAAGCGGGATCCTTAAGTATGTCAAGTCCAAGGAAGGATTCAAGCTTCTGCGTTACGAAATATGTATCTATCTCCGCCTTGCCGCCGAAAAGCTCCTTAGCTGCAACGACATCCTCCTCCTTTTCGGTAAGCAGAAGAACATTCAGCTTGCCCGATACGCTCTGAGTAAAGAAATATTCGTTATTTCTGTCGGAATAGTCGTCCTTTGAATATATATCTACCTTATATTCATGTATACCGTCCACCGACGTATCAAGATCGAAATTAACGGCATTGTATCCCTCGTACAGCTTCACTTCAAGATAATCTATCTTTTTGTATTCGCCGCTCTCGCTGTCCTTTTTGTAAAGCGAGACCACTGAATCCGTGTCGGTATTCGACTGTATGAGAATGCCTGCAGAGGATTCATGATTAAGATATGTAGCCTTTGTATACTCAACTCCGCTTACCTGCGTTTCATGCTGACCTGCAAGTATGTTGTCATCAAGATACATGGCGTCTATATACACATTTTGGGAATGGAGCTCCTCTACCACCGAGATAAGCTCGCCTGTTGCATCGTTGTCGGTCTGCTTTCCGTCGGTTATGATGACGATCCTCTTTATAACGCCGTCGTCAAAAAGCCCTGAAGCATATCTTACCGCCTGCGTTATATCGGTCGCGCTGTCGTCAACTCCGGACTCCTTAACAGATGTGATATCATCTCCGAATTCAGTAAGAAGCTTGCTGTCCTTGCCAAAGCAGACAACTCCGACCTCACTCTTCTCGGGCAGTGCCGATACGACCTTGCCTATATATTCGTCCACCTTATCAAGATTGCGGTTTGCCGAATAAGAAACGTCCGCAACGATTATAACCTGTGTTTTGGTCATGATCGTGGTGAGCACCGTTCCTGCAAGTCCGAGTGCAACGAGACACGCGATAACTATATGAAGCACAAGGGATGTTATCGTGCTCTTGCTTCGGTTATCCTTACGTATCGCTATTGCGAACGGGATTATTATGAGCAAAAGGAGCGGAATGAGTATAAACAGATATACGGGATTATCTAAGCTGATATTTTTCATAGCAATATACCCCCCAATCTGCAATAAACAGTACGACAAGTGAGATGAACAGTATCATCATGGGATCAAATTCACCGTCAAAGCCGTTATTTTCCTTTTCTCCCTGCAATTCAAAGGAGGATTCGACTACCATAGGTATCCTTTCAGACTCGGGAAGCTCGGAATATACCGAAAATTCTCTTTCAGAGCCTGCTATGTTTACCTTGAGGTCATATACTCCGACCTCGTTTAATCTGTAAGAGCTTACAGTGCCGCCGACATCAAGGTAGTCTGTGCCGCCGCTCGGACTCTCTATCCTTATGCTCTCACAATTGCTTATTATATTTACATTCATCTCGTCGCCTGCCGTGTAATTAACGTCCTCGATGATCTCGGGGAAGGAATACGAAATGAAGTTCTTCGTGAATGCCACGAAATCAAACAGCATGGGAAGATTGGACGAATGCATGTTAAATCCGAACACTACCTGTCTGTTTCCGTATGAATTGGTTCCCGCAAAAAGCACGGGTGATCCCTTATAGGAGAGCAGGGTCGTATAATTACGTCCGGGATTGCACTTTGCATATCGGAGTATGGTTATCTCATTTCCGATAACGTCCTGTGTGAGCCTTCTTGCGATGGCTGACGATGAGCTTGTGAGAGTGAGCACTCCCTCCTCCTCAAGCTCCACCTCACCCTGGAAGCTGAATTCAGCTCCCGCGGCGCTGTTCTTAGGATTTACGAACCATACCGCACCGTCACTCGGGAGAGCTTCAAGCTCGTAGGATTCGAATATGTACAAGCCATATCCCGTTTCGCCGTTATACTCATCACAGCTCATAACGGTAACGCTTGCATTTGTGACCGATCCTATAATGGATTCCCAGAAAAAGGGCGTATCACTTACTATAAGCGTCTTATATGACTTTTCACTTTCCGTGTTGTACACCGTGATCTCGTTATCAAGAGGCATGGCATCGCTGTTGGCTATCCTTACCCTCAATGAAGAGAAGTTCTTTGTGGAAACAGCAAGTGTGAATTGGCTCTTTTCTCCTGCCTTCACCTTGACACTGCCCACCTGAACGGGAGAATTGCCGCCGTCTGTATACACCTCAAGCTCAAGATCCGCATCGCTCTTATAGCTCGTGGCGTATCCCGAAACGGTAAGTGTATTTGAAAGCAATGTATAGCTTATATCGCTGAGCGCGTAATTCTCGCTGTCATCTCCAACACATATGATCTCTGCGTTTTTAACGTTTTCGTATTTTTTGTCGGTCACCATATATATAAGGGATGACCTGTTGCGCTCAAACATGAGCTGTGCCTTACCTATGGCATCCGAATAATCAACTGCCGTATATGAGGGCTCCAGCTCGCCAAGCAACAGCTTTGCACTGTCGCGGCTCTCGCTTCTCTCGAAAACAGTTCTTGTTCCGTCGCCGACATATATAAGCGAATAAACGCTTCCGTTGCCTGAGGAATCTATGATCTTTTCGATCTCCTCCTTAGCCTCTTCAAATCTTGTTTTATCCGAGCCGTCGGTCATGCGCATGCTTGCCGATCCGTCAAGTATAAAGCAATATTCGTTTGCCGATCCCGGCAAAATGATGATGGGATGGGCTATCGCAAGAGATACCACAGTTACGATGAGCAGCTGCAATATAAGGCTGATTATGCCCGAAAGCTTATTTAAAGGATTTCTTCGCTTTAAAAATTTCTCACTGAGCTTCCATATATAAGTTGAAGATACCGTTATCTCCGCATACTTGCTCTTTATTATGTATACGATTATCAATATCGGGATGCCGATAAGACCGAGCAGACCCAAAGGATACAAAAATCTCACTTCAGCACCTCCATATTAACAAGATCCTCAAAGAATATCTCTAAAAGCGACGCCTCTGCATCCACGAACACATAATCAACGCCTCTCGCCTCACATATGCCGCGTATCCTGTCTATAACGTACTGCAACGCAAGCTTATATGCCTTTGCGATATCTCTGTCTATATTCTTCTTATAATTTTTGCCCGGAACCTCAGAGTCGAAAAGATTGGACTTTCCGCGTATCTGCGGATTTATCTCCTCTCTTGAGAGGACCTGAACACAGAACACATGTCTTTTCTTGTCAGCGAGGTAGTTCACAGCACTGTCGAAATCGTTATCCGTCAGGAAATCCGATATTATAACCGACATTCCGTCGCCGTAGCCCACGTTGCTCTGCATTATAGCATCGCTTATGTGGCTGTCCGACGAGAACTCTATCTCATTTAATTTGCCGACAGAATTAACAAATGCCTCCTTGCCAACCATGGAGTGCACTATCTCCTCGATGCGGTCATCGCGTATAACGTATATAGATACCTTATCCATCTCAGACAGTGAAAGATATGCAATGGCGGCAGCCATTCTGAGCGCCTGACGCGCCTTGTGACCGTCCTTACAATAGTTCATGGAGCGGCTTGCGTCAATATATATCTTGGTGTGCATCTGACGCTCGTCAAGATAAAGCTTCTGATACAGCTTATCAAATCTCGCGTAGGCATTCCAATCTATCTTTGTAATATCGTCGCCCGGCATATAGTCCCTGTAATCTGCAAATTCACAGGACGATCCGTAGGTCTTACTCTTATGCATACCGCCAAAAAGACCCGCGACGTTGTTTTTGATGAGCATCTGCAAGGTTTCAAGCTGTTGCAGAAACTCCTCGTTTATAACGAAATATGCCATAATATATCACTTCTTGTATGTTTTTTTATTTTCCTTTATAAGCATGGAAACGACATCGTCACATGTAAGCTTCTCGTTCACAGCAGTGTAATTGATCTTTACTCTGTGACGGAGAACGGGGTATGCAAGTGCATCTATATCCTCATAGGATACATTGAAATTGCCGTTTATAAGAGCTCTTACCTTTGCGCAGGTGATAAGTGCCTGTGCCGCACGGGGGGATGCACCGTACTTTATGTACTTTTTAGCAGTTTCGCTTGCACCGTCGATTTCGGGATGTGTAGCCGAGATGAGGGCTACTGTATAGTCAAGCACATCGTCTATAACGGGAACTTCCTTTGCAAGCTCTCTCATGGCAAGTATATCGTTTCCGTTTACAACGGACTCTGCGTTCTCGCTCATGCTGACCTGTGTCATGTTTACTATGTTTACAAGCTCTTCCTTGGAGGGGAACTTCATTACGAGCTTGAAGAAGAATCTGTCCATCTGCGCCTCGGGAAGCGGATATGTACCGTCCTGCTCTATCGGGTTCTCGGTAGCAAGCACGAAGAAGGGCTCTTCAAGCGCATATGTTTTATTGGATATGGTTATCTTATGCTCCTGCATTACCTCAAGCATAGCCGACTGTGTCTTAGGTGTTGCACGGTTTATCTCGTCTGCAAGGATAAGGTTTGCAAATATCGGACCCTTTTGGAAGACGGTTCTCATCTTGCCGTCATCGGTCTTTTCGATTATATTGGTACCTGTGATATCAGAAGGCATAAGGTCAGGCGTGAACTGGATACGTGAGAAAGGAAGGCTGAGAGTCTGACCGAGAGATCTTACAAGTCTTGTCTTACCAACTCCGGGAACACCCTCAAGGAGAACGTTACCGCCTGCGATTATAGCAATAATGACATTGTCAACTATATCGTCATTACCTACGATATCCCTGTGAAGCTCTCTCTTTATAAGGGATACCTTTTCACTAAAGTCTTTTACTCTGTTCTGATTTTCCATGTTTTCTCCATTCCGCCTCATGGCTTATAAACTGTTAGTTTAGTTTTAAATTTAAAATTTATAAAGTTGCTTTCCCGTATATTAATTCTTCTTACTTCCGAAAAGTATTCCGAAATAGTTTTCAAAATAATCTATTATTACGGGATCTGTTATCTGTCCGTTTTCTATCATTGCAAGTATCTTGTTCTGATACATTGCAATACCGTCGCCGTAGGGTGCTATCTTTTCAAGCTCAGGGAAATACATGGTGTCGTTGCCGCCGAGAAGAAGATTACCCTCTCCGTATCCGCCGTCATCGCCCTCGTAGAGCTTGTCGTCCTTTTCGTCGTCCTTATCTTCATTATCATTGGGCTTTTTGTTGTTTTCGATCGAATCCTGTACGTCCGACGGGAGCATCTCTACGGGGATGTTGAACATCTCCACGAGCTTATCTACAACATAATTGCCTACCGTAAGGTTTACATTTTCCTGCCTGAGTGCATTGTATACCTGCTTTATGATGAGCTGCTCAAGCTGTGCGGCAAATGCATCGGTGTAAGGAGGTGTACCGAAGAAAAACATATCAAACTGCTCTTCAAGTATAGCCTGTGAGGGCTCGCTTCCGCTGCAGTAGCTTCTTATCTCTTCACAAAATCTTGTCAGGGATTCTATCAGTGCATTGTTTCCTGCCGTTGTGACATTTTCGTTTTTAACGTTTGTGATAGCCGCGCCGAGCTGGCTTATGAAATTGTTCATGTTTGAGAACGCATCCGTTCCCTTGAACTCTTCTCTGACAGGTGAAAGATTGGTCTCTATCGCCGCAAAGGATTCTGCAATGCCTTTATCGGGATCTGCCGATGCACGGAGATTTCCGAGTGCGTCCGTAAATCTCAATACACCCGCAAGATTCTTGCTTTTTGCGTCAGCCGCTATCTTTTCAAGGAAATTGACCTTTTCCACAGCATCATTTGCAACCGTTATGGAATTAATGACTCTGCTCTTCTTGTCGCTCTCCTTAACGGTATCATCAAGGAATTCCGCAAGGCTGTTCAAAGAATCAAGTATCTCTTTCTTTTCGCGCTCATCTGCGTTTGAACGTTCAACATATTCGATAAGATTTTTAAGCTGGTTTTTCTCGTATTCCGTCATGTTATATGTCGGATCGGGAGGTGCCGCGTCCGCCTTCTTTGGTATAAGCACCAGAACAGACGTAAGTATGCATGCCGAAACAGCAAACGAGATGGCTGATGTAAGTCTGCCGCGCTTATATACATGTATCTTTTCTGCAGATCTGAGTCTTTCATCCGCATCACTTCTCTGTATATCTATGACATCTCCGCTCTCATCCTTGAAGGCTACCATGGTCTGGACCTTTTCGTTAAGTCCGAGCTCACCGTCAAGCTCACGTGCGAGAGTTGTATCATTCATTCTGTAAATAAAAAATGACACGAGTAAAGTAATCAAAGCACCCGCACCAAGCGTCGAAAGGAATACTGCGATGTTAAATTCAAATATTTTACGTTTGTCAAGAAACATAAGCACCGCGCCGATAAGCAATGCCACAGCCAATGCGTTCAGTGCGCTTTTGAGTAATGTATTGCTCTTAACGCGCCGTCTGATACGTTTAAATCCGTCGCCCATATATATTAAACTCCTTTTTTGAAATTTTAAGAGTCACCGTATTGCAACATTCATACAAAGTGCAGAATTGCAATTCGGATACCTTACCTTATTATATCAAATAATATCCCGTTTGTCAATAACATTGTCAAAATTTAACCTTGAATATGCAAGATTTTTACACTTTTGTTGCATTTTTTTGCAAAAATCACCACACATTCATACAAAAAGATGAATTATGTGGTGATCTGTCTTGCATTTGATGATCCGTATAAACAATTTAATGTATTTTTATTACCAGATATCCGTACGCACTGAGGTTAAAAAGCAGGCGTTTTTTAGATCCCGCCAGTGCAACAGAATCACAAAGCGTTGCATTCTTTACGCCGTCCGACATGTATATATCGGCATTGTATACTCCATCGGGAATATTTTCAAGTCTGACGTCAACACTTCCTGCTCCGTCAAAGCTCGATATCATGATAACAGCCTCGCCCTTTTCATTTTTACCGCCCCTTGCCCATATACCTGTATGGCGCATCCTCGGATACTGTTCGCTTACGCACATGACACCGTACGGCATGCTTGCTATCTCGGAGTATGCGCAAAACGCGTAATACGGCTTTTCGGGATTGCCGTATCTGTCGCACAGTCCGCAATATTTTGATACAGACGGCTGTGCGTCGTAATAAAATGCCCACCTTACACGCCTTGCAGAGTCAAGAGATAAGAGCGCGGACGCACAGAATGAAGCGCCCTCGATATCCGCCTGCGCCAAAAAGAGCTTTTTTGACTCAAGGCTGTGTCTGCCATCGGCATTTTCAGCTATCGCACGCGGTGCGCAGGTATCGGATACATTCTTCATATAATTCCACGCCGAAAGCATTATATAGGTATCGGAAAGCCCGAGATTCAGTATCATCGCCTCGTATTTTTCACATGCCTCATACAGCTCTGTCACACTGTCGCCGAAATATGTCATCGATATGAAATCCAACGGGATCCTTTTTGACGCACAAAGCTTTAAAAGATCTCTGCCGTCAGTACAATATGACTCAAACGACATTCCGCCTATCATGTAAGACTCATCTGCAAGCTTGATAGCTCTTGCAAGTCTCTCGTAGAGCTTATGTACTCCCCCCTTGCCGTATCTTTCATAAGAACATGAGGGCGGTACAAGCTCAAAATACTTTATGCCGAAAGCATATCCGTTTGCCCAATAATTATTGTAGTGTCGGATTATATATAAGCACACTCTGACCCACTTATCGGGATCGCTAAAGCAGAACGATGAGTCTGCGTCACTGTCGGAAAAACTGTATATGCACTCCGCCGAGCAATTATATATCGACATCATGTATTTGTCAGTCAGCGAAAAATCATAATTGCTTGGGTCTGCATCGTCTGCATTTTCATTTGGAAATATGCAGGACACAAGAAAGGCATGCTTTGTATATTTCGTGTCCCAGCCGCTGTTTCTGACATACGGAACATGCATGCCGCAAAACAGCTCGGATATATTGGCATCACAGGAAACAGGTCCGTTGCACATGCCACCAAGTCTTTTTGGCGGAGGAGCATCAGGCTCAAGATCCACGCGCACGACAGCCTCTTTGGGGCGAGGCAAGGAGTTTTGGCGCTCCTTTGCTGTTTTACGCGCATCGTGCTTTTCCTCTTTTTCTTTTACGTCACGGGCAGAAATGTCAGGCTCAGCCATGTTATCGTCCTTCATCCTGTTTCTCTGCTCTTCAAGATAGAGAGCCGCCCTCTGACCTGCGGACAATTCATTTTTTGGCTTTGGCTTTCTGGACATATCGCTCTCCTTTCTGTAAACGTGCTGTTTATTTTTAAATTTGCTGTTTTATTCAAAATGCCCAAGTGCCGTTTTTGAAGATCTCAAACTCAGATCCGTCCTCGCGTATACCCGTAATATTAAGGTCATCGCTTCCTATCATAAAGTCAACGTGTATTCCCGAGTCATTGACGCCCATCGCCTTAAGCTCTTCATTTGTATATTTTTCAAAATCTCTCACGCAATTATTAAAGCCCATTCCGAGCGCAAAATGGCAGGAAGCATTCTCATCAAAAAGAGTTTCATAGAACATGATGCCGCTCTGTCTTATCGGAGATTCATAGGGTACGAGCGCGCATTCGCCAAGTCTTGCCGCACCCTCATCCATGCTGATCATCTGGCGGAGCAATTCTTCGTTCTTTTCCGCCTTGGCTTCCACAACGCGTCCGTTTTCAAATCTGAGACTGAAGTTGTCTATTATCTCGCCTCTCCACGACAGCGGCATTGCCGAATAAACGATACCTTCAGCCGCACCCGCCTTCGGAGTGGTAAACAGCTCCTCTGTGGGGATGTTGGGATTATAATACTCGCCGCCGAGGGTGTTTTCTCCGCCGCCGAGGAACATGCTTCCGTCCATAAGACCGACCTTTATATCCGTGCCGTTCTTCGAGGTGTAATGAAGGGTCTTTATCTTCTGTGAATTGAGTATGTCCCCTCTTTCGATAAAGCTCTTGTTGTGTCTGTCCCACTCAGCCTCGGGATCGAGCAGATTTCCGTCTTTGTCTATAACTCTCGATGTGAGCAGGATCGCATTCCAAAGCTTTTCAACAGCTCTTGATCCGCGCTCGCCCGGGAACACCTTTTTTGCCCACGCAACGCTCGGTGCGGCGGCAATGGTCCACTTGTACTTGTTGTCCATGGCGTCTCTGTAGGGCTTTGTTATCTTGAGCCTTTCAATAAGCGCCGCCGTGTTCTTTTTCTGATCTATGCCGCGAAGTCCGTCGGGATCGTCTGACAAAAGGTGTATCATACAGGGATTTTTCTCAAGTCTGTACTTAAGCTTATCCTCCTCCCACGCTTCAACACGTCCGAGCCTTTCCTGAGATATATACTTTATATCCATTCTCTGCTTTGGGGTATAGCTCCATTCTATCATTACCTTAGCCGCTCCGGCTCTGTAGCATTCCTCAGCCACCATGCAGGCAAAATCCGCTATCTCAATGCCGGAATTTATGATGACATCGTCGCCCTTCTTTATGCTTACACCGCGATCCGCTATAAGACGCGCGTATGCACGAATGATCGTTTTTTTCATTTGTGTATCTCCTTTCAAATATGCGGAATATGCCACAGATCCTGTGCAAAAGTACAATACCGCACACAATAATTCTTACTTCAGCTCTATTTTAACATAAAACTTTGATTATTTCAATAATTTTGAGAAAAATATATTTTTTCCACTTGAAAAAGCAATATAAATATGTTATAATTGAGGTCAATGAATGATAAGTATAAAAGAAAGGAAGAAAAACATGAAAAAACTGATATTCGTGCTTGCATGCATGCTCGCTCTGACCATGGCGTTCGTTGCATGTAAAAAAGGCGAAGGCGATGCAAATCTCCCCGAGGAAAGCGGAACTCCCGAAGAGATCCCCACAGGCAACGAGAGCACAGAGGCTCCCACAAGCGAAGAAACAGATTCCGACACTACCGATACGACCACAGATTCAACCACCTCAGAAGAGCCTACAGGCGAAAACATGGTAGCCGATATAATGAATCGCGTTGACGAAGCGATGGACAGCGTAAAATATTATGAGCTCACGCACAAGGAAACGACAAAGGGCGAAGGAACAGATATGACCTACATCACGATCTCGCAGTTTGACGGAAATTCCTACTACAGCTGCTTCACAAGCACAGAAGAGGGCGCAACAAAGGTAGAGTATTATTTAAATAAGGATCTTTTGCTCTATACAAGTGCTGACGGTAAGTTTGTCGTAAACCTTACAGACAAGCAGCATGAATACGTATTGGCACAGCTCTTTACAGCAGAGAGCGATGAAGAAGAAGGCGACAGTTACAATGAGATGCTCACATACTTTTCAAAGATCGAGCTCTCCGAGCCCGACGGAGGCAACTGCAAATACCGTATCGTATTCACAGAGCCTACCGAAGAATACTTCAAGCTCCTCAATGCCGCAACAGGCGATATTCCCGTTGAATACACAAACGTAAGCATCACAGTTAATATTGCAAGCGATTACAAGGTAGTAAGCTCCAGCTCCAGCACAGCATTTACTATGATGGGAATGGAGATCGAAACCATTACAGAGGACAAGTATGTTTACAATCTCAAGGTGTCCTTCCCGAGCAAGATCAACAACTCTTATAAGGTAATGAGATTTGAGGACCTTTTCGGATATTTTGACAAATCAGAGGGCATTGAGATCGGACTCGACCTTAGCAAGGACAGCTTTATCCTTGACTGCAAGAATTCCGACCTTCTTGACTCCCAGCTCTCATTTATCTACACATTCCCCACGGAATTTGCAGGAAAAGAGATCACATTCTTCGGTTACTTCATGAACACGGATGATGGAGCTTATGTTGAATTCTACCACGACAATTCGGTAGACGTAGTTCTTTCTGAAGGCTTGGATCTTCCCCCCGACGCAAAAATGCTCCGCATCAAGGCAGAGCTTGTTCCCAGCAGTGAGTACGGATATCTGTTGCCGCAATTCCAGATACTTTCATATGAAGCTATCGAGCATGAGGACGTTCCCGAGGGCGGATTCCTTCCCTTTACAGGATTTGTTACATCAAATGCGCTCAACATACGCACATCCCCCTCTGCTGATGACAGCAAGAATCTCTGCGGAGATCTGAAGTATAACGATCAGGTCAAGGTCATCGGCATAACAGAAAACGGATGGTATATCATAGAATACAAGTGGAGCATAAACGACGAGAGCGGCAATATCGCTTACGTCAATTCAAAATATGTATCAAAGATCCCTGCTGACTATGTAAATATCAGCAACGGTCAGCATGTAAACGCACCCGTTTAATAAATAAACGCAAGCAAGCCCGTCGGAATTTCCGACGGGCTTGTCGCTCTTTTGGCGCAAAAATTATCTTGCGTTGTTCTTAACGCCGTTTTCGTAGGATTCGATCATCTTCTTGACCATCTGACCGCCGATAGAGCCTGCCTGACGGGAAGTAAGATCGCCGTTGTATCCGCCGTTATTGAGGTTTACGCCAACCTCGCTCGCTGCCTGCATTTTAAACTGTTCAAGTGCCTTCTTAGCTGACTTGTTTGCCATAATAACTCCTTTTTGAATACGTCACGCCATGTTTTTGGCGCACGCACCAATTCACTTAGAAATTTTTATCTATATCAATCGAGTATGCCGAGCTGTCGCAATGCGCAAGCCTGAAGCTCGGCATCTCTCGCGTGCTCTCTGCATCTCTGCTATTATTGTGCGGCAAAATCTATTTTTTATTTATGGTAAAATATGCTATTTGTGCAAACGCAAAAGATCTCCCCTGTGCTTCATGCATAGGGGAGATCACTGTATATAAACATCAGTGTATTGCAGTACCAACAGGGACGCTGTCATCTACAAAGATGACCTGACATCCGCACGCATTATTCGTGGCAGCAAGAAGCATGCCCTGCGAATTGATATTGCATATTCTGGAGGGCTTGAGATTTGCAAGAACGATTATCTTCTTTCCTACAAGCTCCTCGGGCTTATAATATTCCTTGATAGACGACATGATAGTTCTCTCACCTATACCGTCATCAAGCGTAAGCTTTAAGCAGGAATGTGACTTTCTGACAGTTTCAGCCTTGATGATGCGGCAAACTCTCATATCAAGGCGCTCAAACGCGTCATATTCGATCTGCTCCTTTATGGGAAGCACGGGATCGGGCTCGCGCTCTTCTTCCTTTTCGCACGTCGGGCATTCCTCGGTGCAGGGAGCATCCGCATTCATCTCCTCCTCGGTCTGAGGATATGAGAAATCAAGCAATCCAACATAGTCATTTGTATCTATGGCATAGAGGAAGAGATAAAGACGAGGACCCTTTTCCTTATCGATTATGAGCTTATAAACATTCTTGAAGAAATTGCCCTGAAGTGCCTTAAGCTCCTTGTCTGTCATATCGGTTCCGTAAACAGTCTTGGGGATGGCATAAAGCTCTGCATTGAGCTCGTCAAGCGTATAATTGCCCTTTGCGATATAGTCATGCAAAAGCTCTATGGACTTTTTCTCCTCATCGCTCATGGCATTGTATACCTCAAAGTTTCGTGTCTGTCTGAGCTTATTTACCTGATCGGGAGCGCACTGCTCAAGCCAGAACTTAGCGCGCATGAGTCTGTCGGCAAAATCTGCCTCCTTGTAATTCATGCCGATCTTTTCAAATACTGTTTCAAGCATGGGAACATTGAAGTTTACGATAGATCCGAGCTGAACTATGAGCGACATGGGCACGGTCTTTACCTCTCTGCCCTCGATCATGCAATTATACATGATGCTCTGAGTCTGCTCATTTGCTCTGCCCTCGCGGCAATCGGTAAGCATCTTGTCAAATTCAAAATACTGGCGCAATATGCCGTCATCAAAGCAGAAGTCAAATGCCTTTGTAGGCTCGGTCTTGGAATAGAGCCAGAGAATGATCTCGGGCTGATAGAGCTTAAGCAGTGTCGCAGGAGTCATATTAAGTCCCGATGAGGAAGACATCTTACCTGCAACTCCCTTGATACCTATAAACTCATATCCCTGATAGAGAGGAGCCTCGTGTCCGTATATTTCTTTTGCTATTACTCTTGAATTGTTATATGATCCCGTAGGCGCACTGTGGTCCTTTCCGCCCGGCTCAAAATCTACCTGCTCATACTTCCATCTCATAGCCCAGTCTATCTTCCAGCCGAGCTTGCAGTTGAAGTTTTCGGTGAAATTGAAATGTCCGCGGTGTCCGCAACGGCACTCGTAATCTGCCTCTGTACAATCCTCATTGATAGAAAGTATCTTTGTAAAGTCGGTATGGCACTCGGGGCAGAATATGCTTACGGGATAGTAAGCCGCCTTTTCAGCGTCATGTATCTCACGTCTTTCTTCCTCGCTCTTTGACATATCCTTAGTCTTAAAGGAATCAAGTATCTCAAATATCTCGCCCCTCTTGCGAAGCGCCTCTATGAGATCTGCCGTATACTTGCCGCTTCTGTACATATCTGCCTGATAACGGCATTCAAACTTTATACCGAAAGCGCGTATGCCCTCAAGGAATTCTTCCTCAAAATGGCGCGCGTAGTTTTCATGGCAACCGAACGGGTCGGGAATATCAACATAAGGACAGCCTATATATTTATCATAATCCGAGCCGACAACAGCCTGAACGTTTGCAGGTATCTTGCGGCAACGGTCAAATTCATCCCACGAGATTATGAGCTTGGCTTTCTTTCCCTTCTTTTCAAGAGCCTTTACCACAAAAAGAGGTGTGGCAATATCTCTGAAGTTACCGATATGAACGCTTCCCGAGGGGGAAACACCTGCGGCGCATATATACTCCTCCTTGTCGGGGTTCTTCTTAATCAGCTGTTCTGCTATTTCTTCTGACCAATGCATGTTTTGTCCTTTCTGTATCTCGCTGTACGTCTTAATTTAGACAGCTACACATTATAACGATAATTTTACATCTTATAGTATATCACAACAAAAAAATATTGTCAAGGGGCAAAGCGCGGCTATTCCGAATTCCCACCCAAATAATGATCAAAAAATGAATACATGTGACATATAATGACGACAATGATCACACGGAGGTGATAGAGAATGCAAAAGCAGGAAAGTAAACACAAATGCTGTAATTCACAGGAGCCCGACATCAGCATGAGCAAGGATGTAAAAAAAGCCCCGAAGGGCAAAAAAAGCATAAACGAAAGGCTGTACAAATACAAAAACACCGCATCTCCCGATGCATCCGATCCGCCTGTTCCAAATCAGGCATTTACCGAAATGTAACGCAAAAAGCACAAGGCGCATAGGGCGATGTTCTTATCGGAGAATTTTCTATTTTCTACGAGGGATGTTCTATGCCAAGGCAAAGAGTGATGTTGCCATTCGGGCAACGCCGCAGGCAAATAGAGCTTTGTGTGATACTCTTTTTAGGAGTATCACGCAAAGCTCCGCAAAATTATCTGTATTTAACAGTAGAAGCTGTGATTTTTTATTGCAAATGCAAATCTTCGGTTATTTGCCACCCAGGATGATGACGAGAGCCGAGGATTAAAAAAATACAATATTTCGTCAGACAAGCTGTATCCCTCAAGGCATATCTTTGCGGCAATGATGCTGTCCTTGTTTGGCGTATTATATATAGTCCCGTTGGCTACGGGGGTAAATTGCACACCGTGCTTTTTGTCAAATATCACGCCGTATATCGTATTTGGAAATTCGCGCGAACGCACGCGGTTGAGTATCACATTTCCGACAGCGATCTTGCCTCGCATGGGCTCGCCCTGCGATTCTGCATGTATTATACGCGCAAGCCAGAGCACCTCATCATCTCTGTAAAATCTATCGCCGCTGACGAGTAGACGCGAATCCCCCGAGCTTACCTCATAAAGCCCACTGCTTGCATTGCGCTTGATATGCGAATTAAGGGCGCGTGTAATTGCACGTATCGGAACATAAACCTCTTTGTCCGTAAGCAATATCTCGTTTGACGTATAAAAATATCTTCCGTTTGCCACGACATAGAGATCCCCGACAGCTGCCGACACAGAAAGCTTCTCGCCCTCTACATATGCCGTTTTGCTCTTGTGATCATACGAATATGTAAAATTGCCGAGCCACGCACAAAATCTGAACATCGGCACATAGGTTTCGCCCCCGTACACAAATGTGTCGCCTGACAGCACATGCCTTCCGTTTACTGTTATCTCTGTTTTGTAGCTTCCGCTCGGTGCGGCATGCACGCTTACTACTGCAAATATCATGACGATACATATCATCGAGACAAGCACAAGAGCCTTGAAATGCGGTCTTTTGGTTTTGGTCATAAATACCTCCCTTTTTCGTTTTTATATTCCTATTATAGCATGAAATCCCTTTGCAATCAAGGAACAATTAATGGTATATATTCCTGTATATTGCATTTTTTCCTTTATTTTTCAAGTGTGGATGATAAGAAAAAACACACAATATTATAAAAACCGATAGCGGCTTGGAATTATTAAAAAAAGGGGGCAGGACACATGAACCTGCAACAGATATTCAGAACAAAAAGGAGCTTGCGCAGGATAAGGCGCATGCGAGCACTCATATTTGCATAAAGATGACCCTGCCAAAGGCTTTACGCCTTTGGCAGGGTCATTCATCAATCAACTATAAGATCGCCGAGCTTTTCGCGAAGATCCTCTGCATTGTCGCCGTTATAAGTGAGCTTTACGGGCTTGCGAAGATCAAGGCTGAAGATACCGAGTATAGACTTTCCGTCTACCTTGTATCTGCCGCTTTCAAGATCGACATCACCGTCGAATCCGACGAGAAGGTTTACGAGCTTATACACATCATTGATCTCTTTAAGAAGAATGTTTACAGACATTTTTATATCCTCCGAATTCAATATTTTTTGCTCTGTAATAATTATATACTATGTTTTCCTTCTTGTCAATGTCTTTTTAATAAAAAATACAGATCGCAACGCCGTATTTCATGCGTTGCGATCTATATAAGTTACTCTTTGGCGTGGGTTAAAAGCCAAAGCATCTCTTTAAATTTTCAATTACTTGTTCATGTTGTTGATAGCAAGTGTGAACTGGCTCTTCTTGTGAGCAGCTGCATTCTTGTGAATGATACCCTTAGCAGCAGCAACGTCGATCTTCTTTGTTGCAGACTTGTATGCATTCTGTGCAGCGGCAACATCGCCGGATTCAACAGCAGCATAGAACTTCTTGATCTCAGTCTTCATAGCAGACTTGAACATCTTGTTCTGAAGAGTCTTTGTTGCAATAACTTTAACGCGCTTCTTAGCAGATTTAATATTCGGCATTTTCTAATCCTCCATATAAAATTACAATGATGGGCGTTAAGTCCTCAGTCTGAGAGGGTACATTGGACTCTAACCGTCGCATACACCCGTATATTGTATCATACTTTTTTGGAAATTGCAATAGCTTTCGGAAAATTTTTTCAAATTTACAAAAAGTTTTTATTTGGCTCTTATAGCCATCGGCAGAGCTGACGATATATCTCTTGCAAGGACGGAATATTCGCCTAATTTCTCCCCTGCTATCTCTCCTGCCAAGCCATGCAGATACACTCCGCATGCGGCAATATATGCAACACTTCCCTTGCACGTAATGCCCTTTTGTGCAAGCAAGCCTGCAATAACGCCCGAAAGCACATCTCCCGAGCCTGCCTTTGCCATGGCAGGGCTACCGCTCAGATTTACGTATGTGCATGTTCCGTCGTCTGTCACCGTATATGCGTCCTTAAGCACGCATACCGCACCGTGCTTTAAAGCAAATCCGCGTGCTGTGCCCTCGCGGTCACTTACTATGTCCGCAACTTCAAGACCTGTAAGCCTTGACATCTCCTTTATATGAGGTGTGATGACATAAGGGCAGGATATAAGGTCAAAAAGGCTTTCGTCCTTTGACATGATATTAAGCGCATCCGCGTCTATGACAAGGTGCTTTTTTGCACTTTCAAGCGTGACCTTAAGTATACGGCAGGCATATTCCGACATTGACAAGCCGCATCCCACAAGCACGCAGTCCGCAGAGGCTGCAAGCTCGCGCAATCTCGCCATTTCAGAGTCCTCATCCCCGGTGCCGTAAAGCTCAAACACCGCCTCGGGCAACAGAGTTGACAGGGAGACATAATTTTCCTTGTGTGTATATATGCGCACTATTCCCGCGCCGCATCTGTATGCAGACACAGCAGATAGAAATGCCGCGCCGCACATGGCGCTTTTTGGGTTATATGAGCCACACACACAAAGCACATCGCCGTAAGTTCCCTTGTGGCTCATCCTATCTCGCTTACAGAAAAGCGATCTTATATCATTTTTATTTATATTCAAAGCGGCATTCATAATGATACCCCTTTATTTGTATATTATTTTTTATAAGCGAATCTTATGCTGTTTATGACTACCTGATTTAAGGGCGCATCGCTTGCATTTGTAGTTACATTAGCTATCGCATCAACCACATCCATACCTGCAAGCACATATCCGAAAGCGGCATATTCTCCGTCAAGATGCGACGATGTCTTGTGCATGATAAAGAACTGCGATGTTGCGGAATCCTTTACGGATGTTCTCGCCATGGAGATGACACCTCTGTAGTGGAGCAGATCGTTCTTTACTCCGTTTGAAGAAAATTCGCCCTTAATGGTATCCGTCTTTTTTTCTCCCCCGCTTGTCGTGATGCCGCCGCCCTGTATCATAAAGTCCTTTATGATACGGTGGAATGTAAGACCGTCATAGAATTTCTCGTCTACAAGCTTTTTGAAGTTTGCAACTGTTATGGGTGCGATGTCCTCGCGAAGCTCCAAGGCTATCTTGCCATAATTCTTAACATCTATGATGACATATTTAGTTTCTTCTTCTGTTTCCTTGAAATCGCGTATGTCATAAGCGCCTATCTCGTTTTTGATATTGCTCATGTCGCAATGCTTGTCATTTTTTGCTTCCTCGATATACTTTTCGGCAGCTCTGTTTGATATTATAACTCCTGCCGTTACGGATATCGCGGCAACCAAAAGAACAGCGCATCCTATGATGATAGCCGCCACAGCATTCTTCTTTTTCTTCTCCGCCGCACGCATCTCTTTATTTTTGCGAAGCTTTTCGCGGTCAACCTTCTTCTTGCTCATCTTAATTTCTCCTTTAATGTACTATTTGTATTGTTGTATTGATCATTTTTTCTTTGCAAATGTCACGCTCTCGATAATTATATCCTGCGTCGGGCGCTTGCCTTCATTAGTTGCAGAATCGGCTATCCTGTCCACTACATCCATACCTGCGACAACGTATCCGAAAGCCGCATATTCTCCGTCAAGATGGACAGAATCACTGCACAAAATAAAAAATTTGCTCTTTGCCGAATCGGCAATATTCGTTCTTGACATGGACAGAACGCCGCGCAAGTGAGAGAGATTGTTTTCAAAGCCGTTTGAAGCAAACTCGCCATTTATCATCTCACTGTCGTGTATAACGCCATCCCTGTCCTGCTCGCCGCCCTCGATTATGAAATCCTTGATCGTTCGGTGAAATATCAGCCCGTCATAAAATCCGCTTGATACCAAGCTTTTGAAATTTTTGACAGTATCAGGTGCGATATCAGAGCGCAGAGCGCACACAAAGCTGCCGTATCCCGAAACAGAGAACATCACATATTCTCCTGTGTCAGCCGCTTCAAAATCACTTACACTCATTGAATCCACAAGTGCGCTTATGTCGCCGATATCCTCTGCAGACAGACCGTCATTTGACGGTGGCAGTGGCTTATACTCTGTCTTATTGCAGGAAGCCAAGCCCATTACTATAACAAGGCAAAAAGCCGCAATTAAAAATCTTTTCATCTTTCTCCTCTTTTTTCAAGCCTTCATCTTATTATTTTACCAAACATCGCACGCTTTGTCAACAGTTTTGAGCGCAATTGATATAAATAACCTCATTCTGCATATAATACATATGCTGTATATCACAAAAGCAGGAAAAAAGCGACACGGGAGGCGGCATGAAGGACAGAGCAGCTCATTTTGCAAATATCACGGTCTGCGCGGCAGGCATCATTACCGCTGTGTTTTTGGGGATAAGATACGCTCTGCCCGCAATCACACCTATACTGCTCGGATATATATTTGCAGGCATCACATATAAAATAAGTGACAGGATAGCATCAAAAAGCAAAAAGCACGCAAGGGTGATACGCGGTGCTGTATGCATGATCATGATATTTGCCATACTGCTTTTAAGCTATCTCGGGATAAAGCTCCTGATACGCGAGCTGTATGAGCTTATGGATCAGCTCTCACGCGACTCGGGACTGATCGAAGGCTATCTTGATATTGCCATTACAACGACCAAAAATTCAAAATTCTTCACGCTGATAAGCAAAATACTTGCAAGAGCAGACAAATACGCCGTGAAGCTCGACCTTATTATGCAAAAAGCAACAGATTCCCTTCTTTCCTCCATCACAGCATTTGTATCAAAGACCGCGTCTGCCGCTGTTTCAAAAATACCCACGGCTATACTATTTCTTGTGACATTCATCTCATCCGCATACTATTTTTGCGCCGACAGAGAAAGGATAAGCAAATATATGTCGCGCATATTGCCAAGGGCTGTGGCAGACGCCGCCAAAAGTATACGCGCACGCATATCAAGATATCTGATATCATACTTAAAGGCAAGCGCCTTTATGTTCTTTACCACCCTGTCGGTAATGCTGATATTTCTTTCTCTCGCAAAACAAAGATATGCATTTATCATTTCACTTCTCATATCCGTCGTGGACTTTCTGCCCATACTCGGCGCAGGCACGGTAATAATTCCCTTTGGGATATACAGCCTTATTGCAGGGAACACAGGCTTTTCTGTAATGCTGTTTATAATACTTTTACTGCTAACAATTATACGCAAGACAGTAGAATCCCGAATGATCGGCAAAGGCATAGGTCTTCATCCATTACCCATGATAGGATCCATATATATTGCAACAAAGCTTTTCGGCTGGGTCGGTATAATTGCAGGACCTATGGTATGCTGTATTTTGCAAAGTATATTTCGTGAAAATGCAAAACTGCAAAAAAGGGATTGACGGCGGCATTTTTGTGTGGTACAATATTCTTGTAATACAAACACTCTCTGCAATGCAGAAAATATCGGAGAATACCATGAACACAAAGAAGCTTGACGAATTTATAGACCAAATGCCGCTTCGCGGACTCCCTCTGTGCGATCTCGCCATATCTCATAACGGCAAGGAGATATACCGCAGGCAGGTGGGATATTCAGATCACGGCGGCAAGACCCCTGTTGACAACAACACCCTGTATTGGATATATTCAAACTCAAAGGTAGTCACATGCACTGCTGCCATGAGGCTTATCGAGGAGGGCAAGCTCTCGCTTGACGACGAGGTGTCAAAATACCTTCCCGCTTTTGCCGACATACATGTAAAAAAGCCCGACGGAACGGTTAAAAAAGCCGAAAATCCCATGAAGATAATTCATCTTTTCACCATGTCAGGCGGTCTTGATTATAATTACGAGGCTCCGCACATAAAGGAAGCGCGAAATAAGGAAGGCTCGGACACTGTCAGCATATGCTCCTCAATGGCACTTGAGCCGCTTAATTTTGAGCCCGGTGAGCATTACATGTACAGCCTCTGCCACGACGTTCTTGCCGCGGTAGTAGAGGTGGTATCGGGAATGCGCTTTTCCGAGTATTTAAAAAAGATAATATTTGAGCCGCTCGGCATGGAAAACACCTTTTTCAGAGTTTCAAGCTCGGACACGGGCAGAATAGCGGAAGCTTACATGTATAACAACGCCGAGGGCATATCCACCCCCATTAACTCAAACAACGGATTTATCCTCTCACCGAATTATGAAAGCGGAGGCGCAGGACTTCTGTGCACCGTTGACGATTATATGAAGGTCATATCCGCGCTGTCCTGCGACGGATGCGCGCCCAACGGATACAGGATACTGAAGCCCGAGACCATTGCCATGATGGAAGAAAACAGATTGCCGTCCGTGCCGTGGCAGGACTTTGTCGGCGGTCGTCTTTACGGCTACGGCTGGGGACTTTGCGGTCGCGTGCATGTAGATCCCGTAAGATCCCTCTCGCTCTCATCTGTCGGTGAGTTTGGTTGGGACGGAGCGCACGGCGCATTCTCCATGGTAGACAGGAAAAACAAGCTCGCCATGTATTTTGCAACTCAGGTAGCAGGATGTACATATTCCTACACGACAATACATCCCGTTTTGCGAAATTTAGCTCTTGAACTGATCAAGTGATAAGCTCACAGTATACAAAGCGAGGCTGTTGCATTTTTGCAGCAGCCTCGCTTTTACTTATGTATTATTTCCGAATTTTTCATTATACGCGGATATCGCATCCTTGATGATATCCATAGCCTCGTCATAATTAAACAGCGTCTTTACAGCCGTCTGCTTGTTTTCAAGCTGCTTATAAACCGTAAAGAAATGCATTATTTCATCAAAAATATGCGGAGGCAGCTCATCTATGGACTTTATGCCCTGATACGACGGGTCTGAAAACGGCACAGCAATGATCTTATCGTCAAGCTTACCGCTGTCTATCATTCGCATAGCTCCTATGGGATAAACGCGCACAAGTGTCATAGGTATGATCTGCTCAGAGCAAAGCACGAGCACATCAAGGGGGTCACCGTCATCTGCATATGTCCTCGGAATAAATCCGTAGTTTGCAGGATAGTGTGTCGCCGTATAAAGTACACGGTCAAGGATAAGCATTCCGCTCTTTTTATCAAGCTCATACTTACAGCTGCTTCCCTTGGATATCTCAATGACTGCGGTAAAGTCATCGGGCTTAATGATCTCGGGATCGATGTCATGCCAGATATTCATATTTTTCTCCATTCCTCCGCAAAGCGGAAATATAGTATTGCCGTATCAAATGCAATTATTTGATATAATCGAATTCAAAATCGTATATGGAAACGGTGTCGCCCTCGCGGCAGCCCTTATCCTCAAGAGCCTTGAAAACTCCGCTCTTGTCAAGAACTCTCTGGAAGAAATTCAGCGACTCGTAATTTGAGAAGTTGATCTGTCCCATGAGATTAAAGAGCCATTCGCCTTCAACGACATAAACGCCGTTTACGTTCTTTATAACAGTCTGCTTGCCGACAGAAGCATATGCATCGCTCTCATCATATTCGCTCTCATACACGGTTATGGGCGGCAGATCTCTGAGCTTTTTAGCCACAGCCTTTACCATCTCATCAAGATTTTCTTCAAGATATGCCGATATATATATCAGCTCCCAACCGTTTGAAGCTACAAATCTTTCAAATTCGTCCTTGTCAAACAAGCTCTCGTCTATAGAATCCAGCTTGTTTGCCACTATCATCTGCGGACGCTTTGCAAGCTCGGGCGAATAGCGCGCAAGCTCATTGTTTATGGTAATGATATCATTTATGGGATCTCTGCCCTCAAAGCAGGATATATCAACTACATGCAAAAGCATCCTGCATCTGTCTATATGGCGCAGAAATGCATGCCCAAGCCCTGCTCCGTCAGCCGCACCCTCAATAAGCCCGGGAATATCTGCGGCAACAAATCCGCTCTCGCCGCCCGTTGATACCACGCCGAGATTTGGTGAGAGAGTTGTAAAGTGATAATCCGCTATCTTCGGCTTTGCCGAGGATATCGCCGCAAGTATCGATGATTTTCCAACACTCGGCATGCCTATGATGCCTACATCAGCAAGCATCTTAAGCTCAAGCAACACTTCCCTTTCCTGACCCTGTGTGCCGTTCTTTGCAAACATGGGGACCTGTCTTGTAGGCGTTGCGAAATGTCTGTTGCCCCAGCCGCCGCGTCCGCCCTTACAGCAAACATAGTCCGCACCGTCATCCTCACTCATGTCATGAATGATCTTGCCTGTTTCAATATCCTTTATAAGCGTGCCGCGCGGAACTAAAACTATAACATCCTGTCCGTTCTTGCCGTGAAATTTGCTTCCGCCGCCGTCGCCGCCGTTCTCTGCTATGAATTTTCTTTTATACCTGAACGCAAGCAGGGTGTTGGCACCCTCGTCCACACGGAAGATTACATTTCCGCCGTGACCGCCGTCGCCGCCGTCAGGTCCGCCTGCGGCAACGTACTTCTCTCTGTGGAAGGCAACCGCACCGTTTCCGCCGTTACCCGCACGCAGATATATCTTAACATTATCAATAAACATTGCCATTCTCCTTTTTGTCCGTATTTCGGTGTATCGGCTCAGAATTCATTTATATGCTCCTTGAGATATCTCATGACCGAGGATTCTATATGCTCCCTTTTTTGTGCGAGATATTTTGCAAATTCCTTTTCGTTTTTGTTTCCCGAGGAAAACTCCGAAAAATATCTTTTTATATCCTCTGCCATCTCATTTTCACCCGCGCTTGAAAGATGCACATAAAACGTGCCTGCACATTCCTGACCGAGTGCCAGAAAAGCACCTATTTTTCCTTCGTCCGCACCGTTTTCCGACATCTCATACAGCAATTCATAGCAAAACAGCGGTCGGAATGCAGAGGGGACCTTTATGTTCTCGTCAAACAGATCTCCGAGATAGAGTCTTTTTCCGCGCCTGAACATAGACATATAATTGCATATCTTCTCGCGTATCTCTGCAAAAGAAAGGCTGTCCACGCTCTTGCTCTTGCGGCTCTTTTTATCGTAGAGAAAATAATTTATCTTCCCTTCAAGCATCTTCTTTACCTTGAGAGCCGAGCTGAATACAATGATCGCAAAAAGCATTGCCGCCGCACAAACCACATACAGAGCTATCTTAAGAGGTATCTCCGAAACTCTCGTATACACAAATGCGCAAAGCACTATCGCCGCCGCGGCTATAATTGCGCACAAGCGATATACAGGCGTAAGCCCTGCGCTCATATTTTCATTTGGATTTTTATTATCTCTGTTTTCCATCTAAGATCCTTTCGGCAAAATATCAAACGCTCTCGTCGCCCTTTTGCCTGATTATGAGCTTTATGGGAGTTCCCACAAATCCAAAGGTCTCACGCAGACAATTCTCTATATATCTCTGGTAGGAGAAGTGGAAAAGCTCTGCATTATTGCAGAATATAACGAACGTGGGTGGCGTTACACCTATCTGCGTCATATAATATATCTTGAGTCGCTTTCCCTTGTCTGACGGGGGCTGAGTGCGCATGGTAGCCTCACCGAGCACGTCGTTGAGCATACCCGTTGCAACTCTGAACGTAGACTGATTATATACGTAATTTATTCTCTCGAATATATCGTCAACTCTCTGTCCCGTCAATGCCGAAACGAACATTATGGGCGCATAAGGCATATATCCGAGCGCGTTTCTTATCTTCTTTGTAAATTCGTTTACGGTGCTGTTGTCCTTCTGTATGGAATCCCACTTATTTACAACAACGATAGCCGCCTTGCCCGATTCGTGTGCGATACCTGCTATCTTCTCATCCTGCTCTGTTATTCCCTCAGATGCATCTATCATGATAAGACACACATCGGCGCGCTCTACTGCCATGTGGGCACGCAAAACGCTGTATTTTTCTATCTTGTCATTTACCTTGGATTGGCGTCTGAGTCCTGCCGTATCTATGAGAGTATACTTTCCGTGCTTGTTTTCAAGCGGAGAATCTATCGCATCTCTCGTAGTTCCCGCAATATTTGAAACTATGAGTCTGTTTTGACCGAGCATCTTGTTTATTATGGAGGATTTGCCTGCATTCGGCTTTCCTATAACGGCTACCTTTATGGAATCGTCATCGTCATCCTCATAATCAAAATCTCCAAGCGCCTCTATGCACTTGTCAAGTATATCGCCCGAGCCCGTTCCGTGAACGGATGAGAGAGCTATAGGCTCATACTCAAATCCAAGCTCGTAGAACTCATAAAACTCATACGGTGTGTGTCCCACGCTGTCGCACTTGTTTATGCAGGGAATGATGGGCTTTCCGCTCTTTTTGAGCATGAGCGCGATGTCCTTATCATCTGCGGTAAGTCCTGTTCTGACATCACACATGAAAAGTATGATATCCGCATCATCTATCGCTATCTGTGCCTGAAACTTCATCTGCGAAAGTATGATATCATCGGTCTTAGGCTCTATACCGCCCGTGTCTATCACAACGAACTGCCTTCCGCACCACTCGGTCTCTCCATATATTCTGTCTCGTGTCACACCCGGCTCGTCCTCAACTATCGAACGGCGCTCACCTATGAGCTTATTGAAAAGTGTGCTTTTGCCGACATTAGGTCTGCCGACTATAGCTATTATCGGTTTTGCCATTTTTTATCTCGTCCTTTCTTTTACGTGTCAAGGAGAAGCTGACGCAGAAGCGCATCTCCCGTTTTTTCCGACGGGCAAGCCTTCACGCCAAGCATCTCACCGAGCGCCTCGGGCGTCATATCGTCCAGAAAAACATCTCCGCCTGCTCTGAGTGCATTTCCCGGGAAGATCAGAAGCTCCCCAAGATCGCGTCCTGCAAGCTGCTCGGAGATATCCTTACCCGTAAGCAGACCTGCCACGGTTATGCTCTCTCCGAAAAAGTTATTTATAATTTTATACACATCGATAGTCAAGCCCTCTGTCTGCGCACAAAGCTTGACACACAGCCGATTTATGCAGTCATATGCCGCAACTCCCGTTGCAACCGAGATATGTCTCGGAGAAACATATCTGTCCATGTATTCCGACAGATACTCCAGCTCCGTATTAAACTCATTTTCAAGCGACGTTATCATGCCGACTCCGTCCTCAAGCTGTGAATATCCCTCGTAATAATCCTCGGGCGGAAGAGGAAGCTCCGCCTCAAGATAAAGCTCATCCGAGCAGAAGAACATCCTCTGTCCGTATTTTTGCTTCATGCCCTCGGCAAATTCATCCACCATCCTTATGACATCCCTCGCCTCATCTCTCGAAAAGCCCTCAAGCGGATACAGCTTATCCCTGTATCTTGTAAGCCCTGCAGGAACTATGGCAACGCTGTCCATATGCGGATAGAGCTGTGAAAGATCGCGCATCGTGCGCAAAAGCTCCTCGCCGTCATTTATTCCGCGACACAGAACTATCTGTCCGCACATGGATATATTTGCGTCGGCAAGTCTGTTCATATAATTCAGGACCTCGCCTGCGCGCTTGTTGTGCATCATCTTTATTCTGAGCTCGGGGTTGGTAGTGTGCACGGATATGTTGATAGGCGAGATATGCATCTCTATTATCCTGTCTATATCCCTGTCATGCAGATTTGTAAGAGTTATATAATTTCCGTGGAGGAAGGAGAGTCTTGAATCGTCGTCCTTGAAATACAGAGTTTCCCTCATTCCCTTCGGAAGCTGATCTATAAAGCAGAATATGCACTTGTTGTGACAGGATTGCTTTTTGTCCATAAGCGGTGTTTCAAACTCCAGACCTATGTCATCATACTGCTGCTTTTTGATGCTCACGCTGTAAGACTCTTCGCCGCGCTTAAGACCGAGAAGCACTGTCGTATCTGTCAGGAAAAATCTGTAATCAAGGACATCGGATATCTCCCTGCCGTTTATGGATAAAAGCACGTCGCCTGCGGCTATTCCCGCTCTTTTTGCGCGGCTGTGATCCAATACAGAAGTTATTTTAACCATTTTATATCTTTCTTATTTTTCTTATTTTTTCTTGTTTGCCGCCGCTTCCTTGGCAACGCAAGCTATGTGATGGCTCGTAAGTCCGTATCTTTCAAGCAAGGGCACTACCTTACCCGATCTGCCAAAGCAGTCCTCAATACCCACTCTCTTTACCAAAACAGGGCATTCCTCACACACTACCTCTGCAACTGCGCTTCCGAGTCCGCCAATTATATTGTGCTCCTCGCAGGTAACTATCGCACCTGTTTCGCGCGCCGCCTTTATTATGATATCCCTGTCTATGGGCTTTATGGTATGGATGTTTATAACTCTTGCATCCACTCCCTCTCCCTTGAGCATATCTGCCGCCTCAAGAGCCATGGAAACCGTAAGTCCCGTTGCAATTATCGAAACATCTCCTCCGTCGCGAAGAAGAACGCCGCGTCCGAGAACGAACTCATAATCGGGGCGGTCATTTATAACCGGAACGGCATACCTGCCAAATCTGAGATAGAACGGGCCATATGTCTTTATTGCCGCCTCGGTAGCCGCTCTTGCCTCTACAGCATCGCTCGGGCATACCACGGTCATTCCGGGTATGGTCCTCATAAGCGCGATATCCTCAAGGCACTGATGAGTAGCTCCGTCCTCTCCGACGGTAATACCTGCATGAGTAGCTCCGACCTTTACATTGAGGTGCGGATATCCCACACTGTTTCTCACCTGCTCGAAGGCTCTGCCTGCCGCAAACATGGCAAATGAGGATGCAAATACCGTCTTGCCTGCCGCCGCAAGTCCTGCCGCAACGCTTATCATATTTCCCTCAGCTATTCCGCAATCAAAAAATCTTGACGGATAAGCCTTCTTGAACATTACTGTCTTTGTTGCCTCTGCCAGATCGGCATCAATCACAACATAATCATATTTATCTGCAAATTCCACGAGAGCCTTGCCGTAGCTCTCTCTTGTAGCTATCTTGTCTGCCATTTCAAATCCCTCCGTAAATCACATATGAAGATCTGCGCCAAGCTCTGTGAGCGCAATATCTCTCTGCTCGTCGCTCGGAGCATTTCCGTGCCACTTCACCTGACCCTCCATAAAGGACACTCCGCGTCCCTTGACGGTATTTGCAATTATTGCAAACGGGCGACCCTTGGTCTGTCTTGCACGGCTCATAGCCGCATCTATCTCTTCAAAGTCGTGACCGTTTATGGTCGCCACCTCAAAGCCGAACGACAAAAACTTTTCTTCAAACGGAGCAGGTCCTATGACCTCCGCTACGGGTCCGTCTATCTGCAGCTTGTTTGAGTCCACGATAACGCAGAGATTATCAAGCTTATAGTGAGCGGCAAACATAGCTGCTTCCCACACCTGACCTTCCTCACATTCACCGTCACCGAGTATGGCATAAACACGGTTATCCTTGCCGTCTATCTTAGAAGCAAGCGCCATTCCGCACGCAGCCGAAATACCCATGCCAAGTGAGCCTGTGGACATATCCACTCCGGGTATTCCCTTCATATCGGGATGTCCCTGAAGTCTGGAATCTATATGTCTGAGCGTGAGCAATTCCTCCTCGGGAAAATATCCGCGTATGGCAAGTGCGCTGTAAAGTGCGGGTGCAGTATGTCCCTTTGACAAAACCAGTCTGTCACGGTCAGGCTTGCTCGGCTCATTTGGATCTACATTCATTTCATGAAAATACAGATAAGCCATGATATCTGCTATCGAAAGTGATCCGCCCGGATGTCCCGAGCCTGCGGCATTGGTGGATCGGATAACACCTATTCTTATTCTGTTTGCGATGCTTTTAAGCTCTGCGATCTTGTTCTGTTCCATAAAAACCCCCAAATTACCAAAAATTTGCGCATAGCGTATTTTAAACAAAGTTTCTCACATTAAATTTTACCACAATTCTCTATAATTGTCAATATATAAATAATAATATATAAGGCATCAAAAATTATTATACCGCCAAAAATATTTTTCAGGCTATTGCAATATTTGTCTTGCTGTGCTATAATTATTCTGAATCCACGGATCGGAGATACATAAATCATGAGTTCCCGTATAAAAAGATTATATTCTACCCTGCCCTGCTTTAGTGAAAGTCGGGCATATGCATATATAAATATAGACAACCTGAAAGCAAATTACAGACAGCTTACAAGGGATATTTCCGCACGTCCCATATGCGTTCTTAAGGCGGACGCATACGGTCACGGCGCAGGCGAATGCGCCAAGGCTCTGTATCTTGAGGGATGCGACTTTTTTGCCGTATCATCAGCCGAGGAAGCCATAGACATACGCACATCCCTGCGCAATATAAGCGGAAGTGAGAGCGCCGATATACTCATACTCGGATACACTCCGCAAGAACTTGCTCCCCTGCTGTCCGAAAACAACATAACTCAGAGCGGCATATCTCTTGAATACTGCAATCAGCTGTCGGAAAGCGCAAGCGCGGCAGGTGTAAAGGTCAAGATACACATAGCGCTTGACACAGGAATGAACCGCATCGGGCTGTGCGCACACACCGACAGTGAGATACGCGAGGCTATAGACAATATTTGTCTTATTTTCGGTATGACGGGGCTTGATGTATGCGGAATGTTCTCACATTTTTCAGACGCGGACAGCTATCCCGACAATACCACCAAGCTGCAATTTGACCGCTTCATACAGGTCAAGGAGGGGCTGTCTGAAAAGGGGTATGACATAGGCTTTTGCCACATATGCAACAGTGCCGCATCCCTAAGATACCCCGAATTTCACCTTGACGGAATACGTCTCGGCATATCTCTATACGGATATCCTACCGAAAGCGGATACAGACACGAGCTCTTACCCGTCATGCGCCTTGAAGCCATAATATCTCACATTCACAAAATGACGGCAGGAGAGCGCCTCGGATACGGCGGCGATTATGTTGCAGAGTCTGACAGACTCATAGCCACCTTACCCATCGGATATGCCGACGGATTTATACGAGAATACAAGGACAGCCTTGTAACCGTAATACACGCAAACAAAATATACAAGGCACATCTTGTAGGCAGGATCTGCATGGATCAGTGCATGGTGGACGTGACTGATATACCAAACGTAGACATTCGCGACAGAGTAATTTTGTTCGGTCTTAATAACCGACAGCTTACCGTTATGTCGCACAGAGCAAACAGCTTTGAATATCAAGCTCTTTGCCTGATATCATCCAGAATTCCTAGAATATATACAGGCGGTGACAAAAATGAGAGTGGAATATGAGATAAAAAGCGGAGATTATTACTATTACGACAACACGAGCGGATTATCAAAATTATGGTGCAGATCGCATCTGCACTATCACATAGAGATCGTATACATGCTCGAAGGCGAAGTGGAAGCCTATATCGATCTTAACAGATATGTATTAAAAAAAGGCGATCTTCTCGCCGTTTTTCCAAACAAGGTTCACAGATTTGAAAAGATAAGTGACCTTCATAAATATAAGCTCTTCATAATAAATCCCGACATATGTCCCGAGCTTTCCGACATATTCTTACGTTCATCGCCGACATACCCATTGATACACAACGCCGATGACGACTACCGCATACCAAGGATAATCGATTGCCTTTCTTCACTCGATGAAAATGACAGGTACTACAATATAAATCTGCGCGGATTCATCTCAAACCTGTTTTGCGAATGCCTTTCCGATCTTGATCTTTACAGCACGCAATCGGACGAGGGCGATGCTGTAAAGATGATCGTGGATTATTGCTCCAAAAACTTCAAGCGGGAGCTGTCGCTCTCGGTGCTTGAAGAGGAGCTGCATCTCAGTAAATACTATATCTCGCACATATTCAGCGGAAAGCTGGGAGTCAGATTCAACGATTACATAAATTCCCTGAGGATATCTTACGCCTCTCGAAAGCTGATATCGACAGATCTCAGCATTACAAAGATATGCGAGATATCGGGATTTTCCACACTGCGCACATTCAACCGTGCTTTCTACAAGCAGCTGAACACATCCCCATCTGAATACAGACGAGAGCATCTCAGCGCATCTGTATCAGCCTCTTATCTGCCTTAAAATCACTTAAGATAATGATTTTTGCAAGCTCCGCCCGACACCTTGACGCCGCCAAGAGCCGCACCGTCAAGCATGATGACGCCCCAACCGTCGGCAGCATTGCCATCATATATCTCGTGTCCGTTCAGATACTGCTCTACCCTCTCGTCATCGATATGCATAAATATTCGGTTTTTAAACTTATGACCAAGCGCTGAGAACAGATGGTGCGACGGCACTATCCTTCCCTTTCTGCACTCTCCCATAAGCACGCCCAAGGAAAATATGCCAAACTCCGTTCTCGGCACATCAGGTGACAAATATACCTTTCCGTTGTAATATACAGGCTCAAGGTATTCTATATCTTGCATATTGTCGCGTAAAAATCTTCTTGCCGCATCCAAGGCTTCTGTCTCCTCGCGGCTTTTTCGAATGGCATCTGCGCGCTTTTTGCGATCACTCTTGTGTGTATCTTTATTCACACAAGAGTATTTTTTATGCATAAGCGCGACAAACTGACCTTCACCGCTTGAAACATACGGATAGAACCTGCGCGTGAGGGTCATATCATACTCACAGCCGTCTATCATAATGCCGTCGGAGGTATATTTACGTATCCTTTCGTTTACGGGGCAAAGCTCAAACTCATCGTGCGCATCGAGAAATCTCTTGACATTGCATTCGTCCTCCTCCATGGAAAAGGTGCATGTCGAATACAAAAGATATCCGTCAGGTGCAACGCAAACGGCGCAATTTTCAAGTATCTCAAATTGACGCTCGGCGCACATGGCGATATTTTCCTCGCTCCACTCATTTACCGCCGCTATATTCTTGCGGAACATGCCTTCCCCGGAGCAGGGCGCATCACATATAACGAGATCAAAAAATTCCTTATATGTCTGCGCGATATATTTTGTGTCAAGATTCAGTATGACCGTGTTTCGGCATCCAAGCCTTGATACGTTTTCTTCAAGTATCCTGCAGCGCTTTGTCACATATTCATTTGCTACAACAACACCGCCATCACCAACGCATGCCGATGCCTGTGTCGCCTTGCCTCCCGGGCTTGCACACGCGTCAAGCACCCTCCAGCCTGCCTTTATGTCGATGGCGCCAAGCGATATCTGTGCCGATGGGTCTTGCATATATATCATGCCCGCCTTGTGATAAGGATGATTTCCCGGCTTTTGCTCGGTAGTATAAAATCCGTTATCCGAATAGGGTATCTTTTCTGCGTCAAACGGATTTATATATAAAAAATCCTCCGTCGATATCTTTATATCATTTACTCTGAATGCGCGCACTGCGTCCTCGCTCTCAAGAGCGGCAAACAGTCTCTCTGCATCCACTCCGCTGTATGTGCGCATCCTCTCTTTAAATCTTTCGGGTATAATCATTCAGATCACCTTAAGCCTCTCTATTATATCAAGCATCTCTTTTGTGCTGTCTGCAAACATATATCCGCCGCTCTGCATAAGAAAATGCTTGTCCCTGAACCCCCATGTAACGGATATGCAGGGAATACCTGCATTTTCTGCAGTCTTTATATCCACATCGGAATCCCCGACATACACGGCATGCCTGCTTCCAAGCTTATGTATCACCTCAAGCACGGAATCGGGAGAGGGCTTTTTCTCTATCCCCTCGCGTTCTCCCACAGCTATATCCACAAGCGATCCGAAATATCTTTCGCAAAGGCTCTTTACCGCCCCGTCAAGCTTGTTTGATACCACACCTATCTTCATGCCGTCACGCCTCAGCGCTCTAAGTGCCTCTGTCACGCCGTCATAAGCCCTTGTCGTGTCATGGCAATGCTCTCCGTAATACACTTTAAATTCAGACAGCAATTCATCATATATCGGGCAATTCTCGGGCATCGACCGCTCTATAAGCTTTGGTACGCCGTTACCCACAAAGCTCTTGACCTCAAGCAAGCTGCGAGTGGGGTAGCCGTGTGCGGAAAGCACATGATCCACAGATGAATGCAGATCGGCGAGCGTATCAAGCAATGTTCCGTCAAGATCAAATATTACAGTATCTATCATGTATTGCGATCCTCCAAAAAACATCTTAATGAAAGAGAGCCGAACTCACGTCCGACTCTCTTTTCCGTGCAAGAGCATCAATGATCCTGCGTTCTTGCACAGCTTGTAAATCTTTCGCCTAAGCGTTTGGACTCGATATATCCGATAGCGTCGCGAAGAACTATCTTATCGTTTTCGTGAGTCAGAGCATTCTCTGCCTCCATAAGCGGTATCCATTCCACCTCGGCAATCTCATCAGGCTGCGGACGTGCATGAGTGAATTTTGTAAATGCAAGAAAATACACTACCTCTTTTCTCACATTCGGTCTTGGTGAATAGAAAACACTGTGTCTGAATTTTTCATGAATGTGTATCCTTACACCCGTTTCCTCCGCGACCTCGCGCTCTGCGGTCATATGTTCGTTCTCTCCTGCCTCAACATGGCCCTTGGGAAATGAGCGATGCCCTCCGCTTACGTGCTTTATCATAAGAATATGAGGAATGTTGCTTTTATCAAAATGTATCACAAGCGCTCCGCATGATTTTTCATGTATCATGAGAATTCCTCCCGACACAAGCCTCAATATAAGAGGCTTTTGTATCTTACCTTTCTATCTCCTCAATAATGAACGCCTCAAGGATATCCCCGATACGTATATCGTTGAACTTATCAAGACCGATACCGCATTCATATCCCTGCGCTACCTCCTTGACGTCATCCTTGAATCTCTTAAGAGAGGATATCTTATCCTCAAATATAACTACACCGTCACGAACTACTCTGATCTGAGAAGCACGTGTTACCTTACCGTCAAGCACATAAGAGCCTGCAATGGTTCCGACATTCGGCACATGTATGGTCTGGCGCACCTCGCTGTGTCCGAGAAGGTTCTCTCGGAATTTGGGAGCAAGCATACCCTTCATAGCCGCCTGTATCTCCTCTATGCACTGATAGATGACACGGTATGTTCTTATATCAACACCCTGACGCTCGGCAGAATCAATAGCCGCCTTATCAGGACGCACGTTAAATCCTACTATGATCGCATTGGAAGCCGCCGCAAACATAACATCGCCCTCGGTGATACCGCCTGCCGCGGAATGTATTACTCTCACCTTGACCTCTTCGTTCGTAAGCTTTTCAAGAGATTGCTTTACAGCCTCTGCAGAACCGCCCACGTCAGCCTTAACGATGACATTAAGCTCCTTTACGCCCTCGCTGATCTGTGCAAACAGGTCGTTGAGGTTGGCTCTTGCATTTGCCTTGAATATCTCTTCCTTTGCGTCGTTCTTTCTTCTGTCTGCAAGCTCACGCGCCATTCTTTCGTCCTCTACAGCCGCAAATTCGTCGCCCGAGAGCGGAACCTCGCTAAGACCGATTATCTCAACAGGAACAGAAGGACCTGCCGTCTTTACGGTCTTGCCGTTGTGGTCTGTCATGGCTCTTACTCTTCCGACAGCTGTACCTGCAATAACGATATCTCCGTTATGAAGAGTACCGTTCTGTACCAATACAGTAGCAACAGGACCTCTTCCGCGGTCAAGCTTCGCCTCAATAACAAGACCCTTTGCGCGTCTGTTGGGATTAGCCTTAAGCTCCTTGACCTCTGCTACGAGAAGTACGTTTTCAAGCAGTTCCTCTATGCCCATACCCGTAAGTGCCGAAACGGGAACGCAGATAACATCGCCGCCCCAGTCCTCGGGAATAAGCTCGTATTTTGTGAGCTCCTGCTTGATCATATCGGGATTTGCCGTGGGCTTATCCATCTTGTTTATGGCAACTATGATATCTATTCCTGCCGCCTTTGCGTGGTTTATAGCCTCGACTGTCTGCGGCATGATACCGTCATCCGCCGCAACTACAAGGATAGCTATATCCGTAGCCTGCGCACCTCTTGCTCTCATTGCTGTAAACGCTTCATGTCCAGGAGTATCGAGGAA
>CAZVUD010000009.1:0-10918 GCA_964629615.1 uncultured Clostridium sp.
CTTGATCAAAACAAAAAAGCAACGGGTGAACCGTTGCTTTTCTGTTTTGGCGGAGAAGGAGAGATTCGAACTCTCGAACCGCTTTTGACGGTTACACGATTTCCAATCGTGCGCGCTCGACCAGCTACGCGACTTCTCCAAACGTCGTTATTTATGCGACTCAAATATTGTAACACAAAATGTCAGATTTGTCAATAGCTTTTACAAAAAATATTTTAAACTTGATAAAATGAATATGTTTCTGATATCGTGACAAACTAAAAGTGTATATTTAAGCCGTCGGCTGTATGCCGAACGCTAAGCTTTGGGGAAGGTCATATATGAAAAGATTTATTATAATTTTACTTGCAATTTGCCTGTGCGCTCTCTCATTTGGGTGCGCGCCTAAGGGCATTGACGATCAAATACACGTTTTTTATTACAGCTACAGTGATACCTATATTTCAAGCGTGCGCGGCGCGCTTAATAGTGCCATTTCGCAGGCATCGCTGTCTTGCCGTGATCACGACGGAAACGGAAATCAGACCACGCAGACAGAGCAGATACAGACTGCCATTACGTCGGGCGCGAAGTGCTTACTTGTGAATATCGTAAACACAGGCTCGGATGATGCGGCAATGGGCATAGTAAGACTTGCCAAAAATGCCGACATACCCTTGATATTCTTTAACCGCGAGGTTTCAGACGAGGTGATCGAAAGCTATGAAAAATGCTTTTATGTAGGAACAAGAGCTGAGGAGGCAGGCAAGCTTCAGGGCGAGATGATCGGGGAATATATAGCCTCAAATTACGATTCTGTCGACCGAAACGGCGACGGCAAGATATCATATGTTCTGTTTAAGGGGGAGGAAGGAAACAACGAGGCTATATACAGATCAAAGTATTCCGTAGAGGTGGCAAACGAGATATTGAAGAGCCGCGGATATCATGAGCTTGAATTTTACGACGCATCGAATAAGGACAAATATCTTGTAGACAAGAACGGTCAGTGGTCTGCACAGTCGGCAAATGAATATATGACGACTATTTTGTCATCCTACAACGACAAGAGCAAAAATTCGGTCGAGGTAGTGATATGCAATAATGACGGAATGGCAGAGGGCGCGATATCCGCACTTAATGCCGCAGGCTACAATACGGGCGACAAAAAGCTGAATATTCCTGTATTCGGTGTTGATGCTACGCTTGCCGCGCGCGAGCTTATAGACAGCGGACGCATGACGGGTACGGTAAAGCAGGATGCGGACGCCATGGCGCGCGTATTATCAATGATCGCGCAAAACGCATCTAACGGATCATATCTGCTTTCGGGATTGGATGATATAAGCTCTGATACGGGAGTGAAAAAGCTCAGGATACCTTATTCAAAATATCTCGGAGCGTGATATTATGTCGGATGTTTTACTTGAAATGAAAAATATATGCAAGAGCTTTTCGGGGGTGCGTGCGCTTGATAAAGTGTCCTTTACGCTAAAGAGGGGAAGTGTGCATGCACTGATGGGTGAAAATGGCGCAGGAAAATCCACCCTTATGAAGATACTTTTCGGCATATATGAAATGGACAGCGGAGAGATATTGCTTGACGGCAAAAAAGCTGATATCAAGAGTCCGAAGGATGCATTGGAAAGCGGAGTTGCCATGGTGCATCAGGAGCTTAGTCAGGCAGGCAAGCGCAGTGCTTGCGAAAACATCTGGCTTGGCAGGTATCCGCGTGCATTCGGGTTTATAACTCGGGATAAGCTCGCGACGACCAAGACACGCGAGATATTTGACACTTTGTCTTTAAATACAGATCCCTCGGCGGTGCTTGAAAAACTTAATGTGGCGCAAAGGCAGATGATAGAGATCGCGAAGGCTTTGTCGTATAACGCGAAGGTAATAGTTCTTGATGAGCCTACGAGCTCGCTTTCGTCAAGCGAGGCTGAAAAGCTGTTTTCCATTATAAGAAGGCTGAAGGACATGGGATGCGGAATAATTTATATCTCACACAAGATGGAGGAGATATTGACTATATGCGACACCGTGACCGTGATGCGTGACGGCAAGCACATAAGCACGCAGAGCGCGGATATGCTTGACAACGACAGGATAATAAGCCTTATGGTGGGACGCGAGATGAGCGACAGATTTCCCGAGAAGAAGCACACACCGAGCGATGTATATCTTGAGGTAAGAGGAATATCGGGCAGATATACGAATGTAAAAAATGTGAGCTTTTATGCAAGGCGCGGCGAGGTTTTGGGTTTTGCAGGTTTGGACGGAGCAGGGAGAAGCGAGCTTTTTGAGATCATATTCGGACTTTCTCAAAAGTCAAGCGGTCGGATATTTGTCGGCAGACGCGAGGTGGACAATAAGGATCCGCGCCGCGCCATAAAGAACGGATTTGCCTTTCTTACCGAAGAGCGCAGGAGCACGGGCATATTTTCCATACTTGATCTTTGCTTGAATACTACGGTATCAAGCCTGAGGTCGTACCGCAAATTTCTGTGGCTTAGTGATGCCGCGATAAAGCGGCAGACCGACGAGGAGATAAAGAAAATGAGAGTCAAGGCAAGTGGAAGGCACGACAGGATATCTGCTCTCTCGGGCGGAAATCAGCAAAAGATCATACTTTCAAGGTGGATATTGACATCTCCTGATATATTGATACTTGATGAACCTACGCGCGGCATAGATGTGGGAGCAAAATACGAGATATACAAGATCATAGATTCCTTGGCGTGCGAAGGAAAGTGCGTGATAGTGATATCCAGCGAGCTACCCGAGATATTGGGCATATGCGACAGGATATACGTTATGTCAAGCGGCAGGATATCGGGTGAATTGTACTGTGACAAAACGAGTCAGGAAGAGATCATGTCGCTTGCAACGCGATTTGTCTGATACGGAGGAAGAGTAAATGCAATTTTTAAGATCTGAAAAATACAGACAGATGACCAAAAAGGAAAGGCTTGGGGCGATATCTGAGTTCTTCATTAACAATTCGCTTTATATATTGCTTATTCTGGCGGTATTTATAATCCAACTGTCACGGCCGAGCTTTCTTTCGGCGGCATCTGTGATAAATATAATATCACTGTCCGCGGCAAATCTTCCCATAGCTCTCGGAATTGCGGGAACTATAATACTGACAGGTACAGACCTGTCTGCAGGCAGAGTCGTGGGTGTGGTTGCATGTGTGGCGGCATCGCTTCTGCAGCGAAGCGGATATGCAAACAAGATGTTCCCGATGATAGGAACATTGCCTGTGTATGCGGTTTTACTTGCGGTGCTGGCAATAGGCGGCACCATTGGCGCTGTAAACGGATTTTGCGTGTCGAAATTCCATTTGCATCCCTTTATAGTTACCTTATCAACCCAGCTTATAGCCTACGGCGCACTGCTGATATATCTCGGGCTTGGAAACAACAACGGTCAGTCCATATCGGGACTTGATGCGTCCTATACCGAGCTTATAACGGGAAAGGCTTTCATGGTAGGATCGACGCCTGTGCCGAAATATGTTCTGTATGTCATAGCACTGACGGCGATCATATGGTTCATATGGAACAAGACTGTATTCGGCAAGAACATGTTCGCCGTCGGCTCTAATCCGGAGGCGGCTAATGTGTCGGGTGTAAATGTCGCATTGGTGACGGTTTTGGTGTTCACCTTGGCAGGAATAATGTACGGAGTTACGGGATTTATAGAGGCGGCAAGGATAGGGTCGAATTCGGCGTCCACGGGTCTGAACTACGAGCTTGACGCAATAGCGGCATGTGTAATAGGCGGAGTTTCCTTTGTTGGCGGTATTGGAAAGGTCTTTGGCGTTATAATGGGAGTAGTGTTGCTCAGGCTGATATTCGTGGGGCTCACCTCTCTTGGAATAGATTCCAACATGCAGTATATAATAAAGGGACTTATAATCCTGTTTGCCTGCGCTGTGGATATGAGAAAATATCTTGTGAAAAGATAAATAACGGCGTGATGCATAAGATCGCATCACGCCGCTGTTTTAATAGATCGCAAGAACTGCGTCAAGTATCTTCTGAGCCACATCCTCAATAGAGCCCGAGGCGTCTATCTTTACGATCCTGTCGCCCATTTTTTCCATGGTGTCGAGTATCTCAAAAAACTTATTTCTGGTTTTTTCAAGTATCTCATATGTTTCGTATATCTCGGTCGTTTCTCTGTTTGCGCTCTTTATCCTTTCAAGACTTACGTCGGGGGTGAGGTCGAGAAATACACAAAGATCGGGGTGTCTTATGTCGGGATTGCCGAGATTGAGCTCCATGACCTTATCAAAGCCTATGTCAGCTCCCTGATATGCCATGGATGAATAATAGTATCGGTCGCTTATGGCAGTTATACCGTCATTGAGAAGCTTGTTTATACCGCACTGTGGATGTGTGTTGTGCATAGCTCTGTCGGCGGCAAAAAGCTCTGCCATCTGAATAGGGGTGGAGCTGAGCTCACCTGACAGACAGCGTCGTATCTTTACACCAAGCGGAAGCTTTGTAGGCTCGGCGCTGATGTCGCACTCTATTCCTCTTTCCCTTAAGGCTTTTGCGAGGAGCTGTATCTGCGTGGTCTTGCCTGCGCCGTCTATGCCCTCAAAAACTATAAATTTTGCATCAGTCATATCTGTCATCTTTCTTTTTGGTGTTATTTTAAAAATTGATCCTGCCACTGTTTATTTTTTTCTCCATACAGAGGGAGAGAACAAAAACAGCATGGGGAATATCTCAAGCCTGCCTATGAGCATATCGAGTGTGAGCACTATCTTTGACGGTATCGACAAGAATGAGAAGCTCTCAAAGGGTCCGACGCGGGAAAATCCCGGGCCTATGTTATTCAGCGTGCAGGCAACTGCGCTGAATGATGTTTCCATGTCAACGCCATCGAAAAGCGTGACGAGGAAAAATGAAATAAAGTAAACTATTGCATATATAACAAAGTAAGCGAAAGTGGAGCTTTTTGTGCTTTCATCCACTATCTTGCCTTCAAATCTGACCATTTTAACATCGCGCGGATGAAGCATCTTGCGTATGTTGGTCCACGCGGTCTTTGCGGTTATAACTATCCTGCTGACCTTTATACCGCCGCCCGTAGATCCTGCGCATGCGCCTATGAACATAAGTATGAAGAGCACTATCTTTGAAAGGTATGGCCACAGATCGAAATTCACATTTGCAAAGCCCGATGTCGATATGATGGTCGCCACCTGGAATGCGGCATCGCGCACCGATACCGAAAGATCATTGTAAAATCCGAATGCCATAGTATTTGCCGTCACTATCGCGATGGCGACTACAACTATGGATGCAAACCATCTGAGCTCCTCGGACATTATAGCCGTAAGCACCTTGCCTGTTATTATCAGATAATAGAGGTTGAAGTTTACACTGAACAGGAGCATAAATATTGTTATCACCCATATGCAGAAGCTGTAATGCTCAACCCCTCCGAGAGCGACCATGTTGTCAGCCCATATGGAGAATCCTCCCGTGCCTGCCGTTCCGAACGAGATGCACATGGATTCATAGACATCCATACCGCCAAACAGGAGAAGCACTGCCATTATGACGGTCATTATGAAATATATGGCATACATTATCCTTGCGGTCTTTTTTATGGTTGATACCAGCTTATCCACCTTAGGACCGGGGCATTCTGCCTTCATTATGTATACGAGCTTTGAGGATTTAAGATCATGCTGTGGCATAAATGCAAGCACGAATACGAGAACTCCCATTCCGCCTACCCAGTGTGTGAAGCTGCGCCACATAAATATGCCCCTCATTCCCACCTCGCTTGATATGGGCTCCCAGAGCTTAAGATAATCGGCGGCATTGAGTACGCTTGAACCCGTGGTGGTAAATCCCGACACAGTTTCAAAATATGCGTCGAAGAAATTGGGGATGAGTCCCGATATCATAAACGGGAGGCATCCGAAGAGAGACATGACCATCCATGACATGCCGACGATCACAAATCCCTCTTTGACACCGATAGTTGTATTTTTGGGCTTGAATATGACAAGCACAGTGCCGATCGCAAGAAGCATCAGCATGGGTATGATAAATGACCATATGGTCGAATATTCTCCGTAGCATAGGCATGTGATGGTAGGCACGAGCATGAGCGCGCACTCAACCAGCGAGAGCTGACCGAGGATATATCTTATCATTTTAATATTCATGATGATCCTCCGTCAAGCCAGAATATCGCCGAGATCGTACATCTTTTCGTTTGTGGTAACGACTATCACGCTGTCGCCGATCTCCATTGTGGAGTTACCGTGCGGATATGTTACATTGCCGTCGCGAATTATGGCGGCGATAAGGGTATTTTTGCGCAGCTTAATGTCTTTAAGCGGAACAGACAGCTTGTCAAAGTCCTCTGCCACGTCAAATTGCAGAGCCTCTGCGGTGTTGTCGCACATCTTGTAAAGTGCCTTGATAGCGCTCTTTGAGCCCTTTGCTCCCACATTGTCAAGACCGCGGATGTAGCCAAGTACCTTTGCAACGACAAGGCTCTTGGGTGTGATATTGGAGTCAAGCCCTGCGGAATTTGTAAGCTTCTGCAGAGATGCGGGAATGTATGTTATTACCTTTTTCACATTGCGGGTCTTTGCAAACATGGCAATTATGATGTTGGCTTTGTCGTCATCTGTCATGGTTATGCATGCGCCCATGTTGTCTATGCCCTCGTCGATAAGAAGATCTGTGTCTGTCGGGTCGCCGTGGATTATATCTACCTTTGGCAGAGTTGAGGCAAGCTCTTCACACAGCTCAAGGTCATTTTCCACTATGGTGACCGAGAATTCATTGCATATTGCCGATGCAAGATATCTCGATATCCTGCCGCCGCCGAGTATCATGACATTTTTGATGCGCTTCTGCTTGTTGCCGAGGCTGAACTTCATAAAGAGGTCTGCCATGTCGCGCCTTTGCGCAGTAATGGATATGGTGTCACCGCAGGATATTATGAAGTCACCGCTTGGGATGACTGTTTCCTCATTGCGGCGAACTGCGCATATGAGGGCGTTTGTATTGAATTTTTGCTTAAAATCCTTCAGCTGAATACCGATGAGCGGATGCATTTCGCCTATGTGTACCTCAAGCACCTCGACCTGACCCTGAAAGAATTTTTCTATCTTGGTTGCGGCAGGGAAGCGAACGAGCCTTGCTGTTTCGCGCGCCGCCTCATATTCGGGATTTACTATCATGTCGATTCCAAGCTGAGTGCACATAAATCTGGTCTGACTCAGGTATTCGGGATCTCTGACTCTTGCAATGGAGTGCTTTGCGCCAAGCTTGCGCGCTATCATACAGCACAGCAGATTCATCTCGTCGCTCGGTGATACCGCTATGACGAGATCACAGCTTGGAATACCTGCCTCCTTTTGCGTTTCTATGCTGGAGCCGTTGCCTATAATGCCCATGATGTCGTAGGTGTTTACCGCCGCATCCACTATGTCGGGATCTTCATCTATAATAGTTACGCTGTGACCCTCGCGGCAGATAAATCCGACAAGCGTTTCGCCCACAGCTCCGCTACCTATAATTACAATATTCATATATTATCCTCACATTTTCAGGTAGAGAAATAAAAATGCACAATATGCGCTTTTAGCAGCCTTTGCTATCAAAGACTGCTAAAGCGAGTGATCTTATTGGATTATATTGATGCCTGCAGGAGCCTTGATGTCAACTACAGTCTTGTCACCAACAAGTCTTGCTTCCACTTCGATAATGCCTGCGGGAGTGGGGTAAGTACCCTTTGCCCATGAAAGACCTGCAAGGTCAGGCTTTACCTCATACGTGTCGGGGGATACTGTTCTTATGCCGAGTACGTAGTTTGTAAGGAAGGGACAGGGACCTGATGCCCAGCCGTGGCAGAGGGAGTGGCGGAATTTGATGTAGCAATATGCGCCGTAGCCTCCGTGAATGTCTATCTTGCCCTCGGGTACAGGCTCGGTTATGGGAGCGGCATTTTCAAGCCAATTGATGTCAAAGTCCTCCCAGAATGTGGTTGCACCCATGTCAAGCATGCCGCCGTAATATGTCTTCATATCCTTAAGCGCGCCAGCAGTGTCGCCTGCAAGAGCCTTTGCCTTAAGCAGGTAATATCCGAAGAATGTGGAGAATCCGTGTGCGCCTCCGGGAGCTATCACATTGTCGTTGATGACCTTGGGATCTGCAAGACCCGAAAGAGCGAGAAGGGAAGCCGCCTGCTTTGATCCGTCGCAGTCGGGAACATGATTGTACATCTTCTTTGCCGCGCTTTCACATTCTGCGGCAAGCTGTTCGTTGCCGAGAACGCGGAGAAGGTAAGCACCCTCGTCAAGAGCCATCTTGAGAAGTCCCTGAAGACCTGCGTGCTCAGCCTTGGGGTTGTTGTGGTTGGGCCAGTCGATAAATCTTGTTTCGGGCATGCGCTCACTGCCGTTTTCATCTACAAAGGAGATGAAGGCTGCCATAAGAGCGGTGAGGTATTCTGTCTGCTCCTTGAGGTATTCAAGGTTGCCTGTTGCGCGGTAGAGATCGCGCTGCATAAGGAGCCACCAGATAGAATAGGATGACATGCCGTTCATGGACTGACCTGCAGGAGTTTCATCTCTTACGATATCAAGGGATGCAGGGATTATGTCGTTATATCCGAATACTGTGAGTATGGTGTTTATCTCGGTGTGCATGTCGCCTATCCAGACAAGTCTGTCGCGCTTGATACCGTCCCAAAGGTATTCCTGCATGTTGACATGTGCGGTGTAAGCGGCTGTATTCCATATCTTTGTGAGCAGAGGATCGGAGCAATCGAAAGAGCCCTTGTAGTCAAGATCTCTGTATGTAAATACGCCCTGGATAGCCTTAAGCTCTACAAGACCCTCTTCTTCAAGAAGCTCTATGTAAGCAAAACGGTATCCCGATTCATTTGTTTCGTTGGATGAAAGGAAGCCCACATTCATAACTCTGTCGCGGATAGCGTGGTCGTTTGTGGTGTTTTCAACGAAGAGGGGAGTCATAGCCTCAGCTACGCTCTCACCAAAGCGCACAAGTATGTCGGCGCGGTTGTTTCTGCCTCTGACGCCCCAAACCATTATTCTTGCGCTTCCGGGGAATTCGATTCCGAAGTCTACAAGTACACCTGCGTTCTTCTGTCCCTTGTGGTTTTCAAGGGTGCAATGAGGACCTGTAACAAGTGTTATCTGATTGCTCTTTTCTGTAAGCAATGTTTCGGCATCTCTGACATCGCCCTGTGTCAAAACTATTCTCTTAGGTACTAAGTACTGTCTTGATCTGGGGTCGCTTGTATTACTGTTAAGTGCGGAGAATTTTTCTTTTACGTTCATTTTGTAAAATCTCTCTTTCCTGTATTCTTTGCTTTAATGCTTTGCAATAAGAACATTATAACACATAAAATTTCAAATTGCAATACCTTTTGTTTGAGTTTCAAAAATATAATTTAAATAATGGCTAAAACACAAAAAGCCTTCGGGATGGAAGGCTTTTGTGTGATAATTATTGTGTTTGCTTGTCGGTTTGTATATCTCCGTCGGAGCAGTGGATGGTTATGGCGCTATTTATGCTGTTGAATCCCTGGCTATTCCACATTTCCATTGTGCCGTCAAAGTATATGTCGGTGATGCTGGAATATATAAAGGCATCATTGTCAATGTGAGTAACACTATTAGGAATATTTATGCTTGTGATATTGGTGGATCCATTGAATACGTACTTTCCAATGTGCGTAACACTGTTCGGAATAATAATGTTTTTAAGATTCAAACAATGGGAAAATGCGTTATTTCCAATGTTGGTAATGCTGTTCGGGAGAGTAATGCTCTGAAGGTTAATGCAATGTGAAAATGCCTGATCCCCAATGCGTGTAACACTGTTTGGAATTATAATGCTCTTGAGGCTTCTGCAACCAAAGAATACGCCCTCATCAATTTCTGTAACACTGTCAGGAATTTTTATACTTGTGAAGCTGCAACCACTGAATGCGTAATCCGAAATGACTGTAACACTGTCAGGAATATTTATGTTTGTGAGGCTGCTGCAACCAGCGAATGCGGACCCCAAAATGCCTATAACGCTGTCGGGAATATTTATGCTTGTGAGATTGTTGCAATAGTAGAACGTGTAACTCGCAATGTATTTAATACCATCGGGAATGGTTACACTTGTAAGGCTACTGCAATTGCCAAATGCCCAACGCCCAATGTATGTAACACCATTGGGAATACTTATGCTTTTGAGGCTTGCACAACCATCGAATGCAAATTCACCAATGGTTGTAACACTGCTTGGAATTGTGATGCTCTTTAGGCTTCGACATCCATTAAACGCATACCAGCCTATTTCTGTAACTCCATATGGAATGGCAATACTTGTAATATTGCTACAGTCTTGGAATGCACCAGATTCAATAGCGGTAACGGGACATCCCATATAATATGGAGGTATTATAATATCGGTATCTTCGCAGGTTCCAATTCTGTGCACGGCATACTCGCTTTTGCTATATACGCGCCTGTATGAAAGTCCAACGCTGTATTTTCTGTTGCACAGTTTACATGTTCCGTCCTGCCAATTATGTTCTGAAGGGTTACCATAGGCAGCTTGACATCTTTCACAAGTCTTAGGTTCTGTACATGTCGCATCCTTCCAATCGTGATTCAGCGGTTCACCCTCGGTGAGTTTACATCTTTCGCAAGTCTTAGGCTCTGTACATGTCGCATCCTTCCAATCATGGTTCAGAGGCTGACCCTCGGTGAGTTTACATCTTTCACAAGTTTTAGGCTCTGTGCAAGTTGCATCCTTCCAATCGTGATTCAGCGGTTCACCCTCGGTGAGTTTACATCTTTCACAAGTCTTAGGTTCTGTACATGTCGCATCCTTCCAATCGTGATTCAGCGGTTCACCCTCGGTGA
>CAZVUD010000009.1:11018-44493 GCA_964629615.1 uncultured Clostridium sp.
GGCTCTGTGCAAGTTGCATCCTTCCAATCGTGATTCAGCGGTTCACCCTCGGTGATTTTACATCTTTCACAAGTTTTAGGCTCTGTGCAAGTTGCGTCCTTCCAATCGTGATTCAGCGGTTCACCCTCGGTGAGTTTACATCTTTCACAAGTTTTAGGCTCTGTGCAAGTTGCATCTTTCCAATCATGGTTCAGTGGTTCGCCCTCTGTGAGTTTACATCTTTCACAAGTCTTAGGCTCGGTACATGTCGCGTCCTTCCAATCGTGTCCGTTTACACTGCATATATCTTCAGTGGTGGATTCAGAATCCTGTGAGGTGGAATTTTCTGTTGTTTCATCCTCAATATCATCATTGTCACACCCCGAAAGGGTAAGTGCAAGGACAAAAGCAAGAAGGATGACTAAAAGAAGCGATTTTTTCATGACATTTCCTCCAAGTGAAAATAAAAAAGTGCACCAACCGAAGCAGATGCACTAAAGCACATGCTCCGATTGTTGCGACACGACTTTATACACCATAGTAATTTCCCACATAGCACACAAATAAGAGCATATAGTTCATAAGGGAAAATACACTTGTGGGTAAAATTTAAAGTTATGCCGTACTTTGATTATACTACAGCAAAACTGCAATGTCAATATTTTATTGTTATTTTTTTGCACATCGATAAATGAAATGTGTCTTTTGCATGCGCCACTTAAATTTAGCTGATACCGAGATTTTCAATTTAACTCTTGACATGCAATTATGTTTTTGCTATAATATTACACGGCAATATATAAGACAATATATAAAATGTAGAAATTTGATTTTTCAGGAGTTAAAAGTGGCAGATCTAAGACAAGAAATAAACCGCAGACGTACGTTTGCAATAATATCCCACCCCGACGCAGGTAAGACTACACTTACCGAGAAATTCCTTCTTTACGGCGGTGCTATACAGAGCGCAGGCTCGGTAAAGGGCAAGCAGAGCGACAAGCATGCAGTTTCCGACTGGATGGAGCTTGAAAAGCAGAGAGGTATCTCTGTAACCTCCTCGGTAATGCAGTTTGAATACAACGGCTATTGCGTAAATATCCTTGACACCCCCGGACATCAGGACTTCTCCGAGGACACATACCGTACGCTCATGGCGGCGGATTCTGTCGTTATGGTAATCGATGCCGCAAAGGGTATAGAGCCGCAGACAAGAAAGCTCTTCCGCGTATGCGCGGCACGCCATATTCCGATATTTACCTTTATAAACAAGCTGGACAGAGAGGCGAGAGATCCGTTCGATCTGCTTGACGAGCTTGAAAAGGAATTCGGTATATACACATATCCCATGAATTGGCCCATATCCTGCGGTCAGACATTCAAGGGCGTTTTTGACAGAGAGAAGAGATGCATCCTCACATTTGACAATTTCCACGGCGGTCGCGAAAGGCTTCGTGCCATTGAGTGCGACATAACCGATACGGAAAAGCTTGACGAGCTTATCGGACAGAATCTCCGCGAGCCGCTTGTAGAGCAGGTCGAGCTTATAGACGGAGCATGCCCTGATTTTGACCTTGAAAAGATACGCACAGGAAAGCTCTCACCCGTATTTTTCGGCTCGGCGCTTAACAATTTCGGTATCGAGCCCTTCCTTGAATCCTTCTTGAAGATAACGACATCTCCTGTTGCAAGAGAAGCAGAGGACGGCGAGGTAGATACCTTTGACGAGCATTTTTCGGCTTTCGTGTTCAAGATACAAGCCAATATGAACAAGGCGCACAGAGACAGAATAGCTTTTATGCGAATATGCTCTGGTAAATTCGTAAAGGGCAGGGAATATCTGCATGTTCAGGCTGGAAAGATGATAAGGCTCTCACAGCCGCAGCAGATGATGGCGCAGGAGCGCGAGGTCATTGATGAGGCGTATGCAGGTGATATCATCGGCGTGTTCGACCCGGGTATCTTCTCAATAGGTGACACGATATGCGAGCCTCCGCTCAAGGTGAGATTCAAGGGCATACCTACATTCGCACCCGAGCATTTTGCGGTCATAGAGCAGATAGATTCCATGAAGAGAAAGCAGTTCCAGAAGGGCATGGAGCAGATAGCCGAGGAAGGTGCGATACAGATATTCTTCTTGCCTGATGCAGGTATGGAGAGAGTGATCGTCGGCGTTGTAGGCGTGCTTCAGTATGACGTTTTGAAATTCAGAATGCAGAGTGAGTACGGCGTTGGTTATTCCAGAATGGATATGCCGCACGATCAGATAAGATATGTTGAGAAATCCCCGTGTGAGATCAAGGATCTCCGCCTTGCAGGCGACACAAGGCATGTTGTGGACGTTAAGGGCAACGATCTGCTCGTGTTCCCGGGTACTTGGGCGGTAAATTTTGCTCTTGAAAACAACGAGGGGCTTGAGCTTTCGGAATTTAATCGCTGGTAATGCCATTTGTAATTTTGTGTTTCAAGATCCTGTATATAACAAAAAAGCTGTTGCAAGATCACTTGCAACAGCCATTTTTTAAAATAAAATCGTTTTTTTTTTTGACGAATTTTTGCAAAACCCCTTGCAATCAAGTAAAATTTGTGCTACAATAGGGCATGGAAGGGTATCAGTATGCTATAGTCGTCATAAGCGAGTATTCGGGCTGGCTTACGTCAAGTCGGGAAGCCTGCACTACTATCGGCGTGTCACTCTCAACAAGCACGGCGTAGGGCGTGTTTTTGGGTATGATACTGCCGTCGTCAAGCACGACTCTGTCAAGTCTGATGTGATTTGTGCGCTCGTTTTTGCATACTGCTCTTATGTTTTTGATGGGCTCTCTGTCCTCAAAGAATATAGAGATGTTTATATTTGCGTCCTTGCCTGAGAGGTTTAATACGCATATTGCCTCGTGGCTTACATATTCGCCCTTTTTGGTGTCGCTCATATATCCGTCTGCTATCATCCATGTGTTCTTTCCGTACATAGCTTATCTGCCTCCTGTAAGATCATATACTGTATACACAGTATAGCATATATCTTTTGCTCGGTCAAGCAGGATGTGCAAATTTTAAAAATATTTTTGTTATATTATTTGCCGCTTCCTGTATTGTCGGCGCAGATTATTGATGCGGAATACAAGGCATAGTTCATTTCACCTATGCTTATCCTGCTCCAATCCGCCATACTTCCGCCAAAGCTTATCTTTTTGAGTGATGAGCAGCTGTAAAATGCCATGTCGGATATCTTAAGTACGCTCTTTGGTATGGAGATGGCTTCGTTGCCCTTTTGCGCAGGGTAGTGGATGAGGGTGTCGCCCGATCTTGAATACAGCACCCCGTCTATGTCCTTAAAGCTCGTGTTCTTGCTGTTTACCGAAATGAACACAAGGGAAGTACAGCTTCCGAATGCCTTGTTGCCTATCGATGTTACTGTGGACGGTATCTGGATCGTGTTTATTCGGTTGTTGCCGTAAAAGGCATTGTCCGCGATGCTCGTCACTACAAGTCCCTCGCTGTTCTTTTCGGGTATCACTATGCAGGAGTCGGTTATGTTCCCGATGCCTGTAACGGTGCATGTGCCGTTTCCGTTGGATTCAAATGCCAGCTCATATACGGGAGCCGCGGTGGTTATCTCTTCTGTCGTGTCTTCATCGCTCGTTTGCTCGCCGCCGCTCAGGTGGTCGTTGATGCTCAGGGTGTCGGTGGATGTGTCTTGGGCTCCGTCTGACCTTGCTTCCTCAAGCATCCTCTCATATTCGGCGCGTTCCCTTGCTCTTTTTGCCGACGAAGCCGAATACATGCATATTATGCCTACAAGAACAACTGCAACTGCGGCAACAGTGCATAATATTTTTTTGCGTGTCATTTTCATTTTTTCTTCTCCTTTTGCTTTTTGTCTTTTTGGGATGACAGCATCTCTTTAAGTAGGATTATAACAGCAAAAGCCTTATGCGTCAAGGAAAATCGTGCGACAAGAGCTGATGTGATGTGTCATGCATCGACTGTCAAGGACAGCAAATTACACGTAGATATAAAAAGCAACAAAATATTTTTTCATTAAAATATGTCCATATGGTCAATAAAATAAAAATAAATATAAAATTCACATATTTCTATTGCAATTTTTTGGAAAGTGTGAGATAATGTTATCAGACAATATTAAGTATATCGGCGCGGCATTTAAATGAGTTGTTATTGAAAGTACTGTTTTGTGCCGTTATTTTTTATATAAAAGCCGATATGCGGTAAAGAAAGGAGATATGTATGTCACTTATAAGTCTTAGAGATGTAGGAAAGATCTATGTTTCGGAGGGCTCGGTCGCAGTTGGTATCCGAGGTGTAAATCTTGATCTTGATATCGGAGAATTCGTTGCGGTAACGGGTAAATCGGGAAGCGGAAAGACGACACTGCTCAATATCCTCAGCGGTATTGACACATACGAGGAGGGACAGCTCTATATCGAGGGGGAGGAAACTGCCCATTATTCTCAAAAGGATTGGGAGCTTTACCGACAGAAATATATATCATTCGTATTTCAGGAATACAATATAATCGACAGCTTCACTGTGCTTGAAAACATAGAGCTTGCGCTGATGCATATAGATTCCGCAAAGGAAAGAAGAAATAGGGCGCTGGAGCTCATCGACCGTGTCGGACTTACAAAATTCAAGCACCATAAGGGATCAAAGCTCTCGGGCGGTCAAAAGCAGAGGACTGTTATCGCAAGAGCCTTGGCAAAGGACAGCCCTGTCATTCTTGCCGATGAGCCTACGGGAAATCTGGATGCACAGACATCGCGCGAGATAATACAGCTGCTCTCGGATATCTCCCGTGACAAGCTCGTGGTCATAGTAACTCACAGCTTTGACGAGGTGGAGGAGTTTGCAACGCGCGAGATACGTATATTTGACGGAGCGGTGGAGCGCGATGAAAAGCTTCGTGATACAGAGATAAAGGCTTTAGATCACACAAGCTGTGAATGTAAAAATACCCACGTCTTATCAAAGGGAATAAGGCTTGGCGCGCACAGGTTCAGATCCATGCCCAAGCTCTCGTTGTTTACTTGCTTACTCATGGTGATAGCCATGATAGGATCGTTTTTTGCAACAGCTCTGTGCATATCCGATCTTGATGCATTTGATAAAAACTATATGTTCACACATATAGACGGCAGAAGCATAATAATAAGACAGGACGGCGAGCCTATAAGCGAGAGCGAGCTTTCAGAGCTTCAGAAAAAGCTGAATATAGATCAGTATATCCAATATGACTATCTGCTTGACAGCAGCTTTTACATAAGACGATATGTACAGGATCATCAGATGCATGTCGATGCAAGATTGAGATTTTCCTTTATCGATAAGGTGACTGTAGATGTAGGCAGATTGCCTGTGTCGGACGATGAGGCAGTTCTCGTATTGCCGATAAGCTGGCAGATGGTATACGGCAAGGACGAGCTTACAGAGGACAGGATATCTCTGCTCGGAGGAACTGTGAATTTAAAGGTCTGCGGTGTTTCCTATTATTATGACAATACACGTGAGTACGGTTGTGTGCTTATGACAAAGGAAGGCTTTGAGCGCGCAAGCGATGCCGCCTTCTTTAATCGCTCTGATGTCAGAAATTCCGTGTCGGCTAATATAAAATTTATGGATTCCCGCGGATTTTCGAAAAACATTCAATTCAATATACGCGCAGACAACACCCTTGCGGATAATGAGGCTTACATTACGGGAGAATACAGCGAATATGTATTCCCGATCAAGGATGCTATACAGCCGTATGAATATGAGATATTCTTTAAAAACACAAAGACGGATTCCTATACGAACCAAACTACCATCACGCCCATAAGTGGGGTGAATCTCACTTTGATCCGACAGATGGATGAAATGTCGAATTATGCATATACTTCGGGATATTCGAGCGTATATGCACACGAGGATATATATATTGATAATTCGAAATATGATAATGCGATATATATATCGAGCGCCGCGGCAAAGAAAATAGTAGAGTTTGCGATAAAAGATGATTACACTCAGGCATCGTTGTTCTTTGACAGCGATATTGAGGCACAGAGCATGACCGAAAAGCTCCGTGCACTCGGATATGTCAGCGTGCCTTCCTGCACCACGGCAACACGGGAATCCCTGATGATCTCACAATATCTTGAAGCGGTGTTCATGATATTGCTCTGGGCCATGATGATAGCATTCCTTGCATTCTTCCTTGCACTTTGCTCTTCAAGAGTAATAACATCAAAGAGGGCGGATCTTGCCATACTCCGTTCCATGGGCATAGAGAACCGTGTAGTAAAGATATCCATGTATGTTCAGATGCTCATATCTGTTATACCTTCAATAGTACTGCTTGCAGTGACGGCTGTATTTATATACAGAAGCCCGAGACTCAATCCCACGTTCCCGTTCATGCATGCTCCGCAGTATGTTCTTATGCTTGTGGGCGTCATCGTAATAACGGTATTGCTTACAAGAAAATACAATAAAAAGATGTTCTCACAGAGCGTCAGAAAAGCCTTGAAAGGAGGACAGCGTGAAAGCTGATATGTTTGTATGTTAAAGCTTAATGGTCTTGATAAATATTATAAGCGCGGCAGGCAGAATTCCGTGCATGCCGTAAATAACGTAACGCTTGAATTGCCAAACAGCGGCATCGTGGCGATATTTGGTAAGTCAGGATGCGGAAAAACTACGCTGCTCAATGTTATAGGCGGACTTGATAAGGCTGACTTCGGTAGTGTCATGCTGGGTGATGCCCGCATAACTCCCGATGCCTCTTATGAAAGAAATATAAATATAGGGTATATATTCCAAAACTACAATCTGCAAAAGAGCGTGACCGTATTTGAAAACGTTGCCATGTCACTGAGGCTTTGCGGAATAACCGACGAAGATCTCATAGAGAGGCGCGTTATGGCGGCTTTGCGCGACGTTGAGATGGAAAAATACAAAAATCGCCTTCCTGACGCGCTTTCGGGCGGTCAGCAGCAGAGAGTTGCGATAGCAAGGGCGATAGTTAAAAACCCGAAGGTCATATTGGCAGATGAGCCTACGGGAAATCTTGATGAGCAAAATACCGTGCTTGTCATGGATCTGCTCCGATCTATCGCACAAAAGCATCTTGTCGTGCTCGTCACGCATGAGGAAAGTCTTATAGATCTGTATTGCGACAGAGTTATAGAGATAGTTGACGGTCAGGTCGTGGGCGAAAGAGAAAATCAGCTTTGCGAGGGATATACGGGCAGATCGGACGGCGAGATATATCTCGGCGATATGGATAAGTCAGAGGTAGTAGGCGACATATGCGTAAGCTACTTTGGCGACCGCGAGTCTGCGCCGAGAAACGTGACGTTCATATCCCACAAGGGAACTCTCTATATAAAGGTGGATTCTGACCAAAAGCTTAAATTTGTAGATAAGAGCGCTGAGGTCAAGATACACGAGGGAAGCTTTAAGGAGAGAGCCAAGCGAGAGCAAAAGAAGATAGACCCGATACTTGAAGAGCCGTTGCAATACGGAAAGACAGGACGCATGTATCACTTCAAGTCTGCCGTAAAGAGCGGATGGAATTCTAACTTCGGCATTAGAAAGAAGGGAAAAGCGTTCCTTTGCATGTGCCTTATCATGTTCTCGGCTATCATAGTATTTATGACTGCGATGTTTGGCGTGGCTATAAGGGCTGTCGATGATATCAAATATAATTATCATGAAAAAGAGGTCATAGTCTCAAGCGACATTCTCGACATTGAGCAGTTAGACAGCTTATACGAGAGCGGAGATATAATCTTTTCACAATGTACCATGAATGCGGCACTGTATAATACAGGGATCAATTATGTGAATTTCCGCATAGGTGATTTTGAGACCTACAGAAATCAGTTTACATCTTATTTTCGGGCAAGCGCGATCCCTCTGCCGTTGCGACTTATGGGAGATACTGCGCTCGTGTGCGGAACGCGGGAATTAAAGAGCGATAATGATGTGATCATATCCACTGCCTTTGCAGATAAGCTTATTGAGTCATGCGGCGTGGACTATATAGATACATATGAGGATCTTCTTTATACTTTATGTACATCTGACGGATGGTACGGCGATTCCGACATGTACAAGGTGGTCGGAGTAGTGCACGATGAAAATGCTGTATACTACAAGTCTGATTATGAATTTGCGCGCAGTATAATGGTACAGTATTTTGGTGTCCCCACGAATTATATGACAGATACCGAGCATCTTTCAGATAAGCTTGCAGCCTTCAAGGATCTTGCAGACGGTGAGGTATATGTATCGTCTGATATATATGACGCAAGTCAGATCGGTAAAGAGCTATTTATAAACGGACGAAGCTTTGTTTTGCGCGGCGTTATCGATGCCGATACCTCGCGCGAGGAGATCAGCCAATATTCCATTGATAAATATGGCGTGGATATCACAGAGGGTATAGATACGTATTACATATATCGCAATGTAGAATACCTGCTCAGCCTTGAATCTTATATAAGGGCGGTGTACGGCTATGAGTCTGTGGACGATATCGATCAAAGCATGCTTTATGAATGTAAAGAAAGCTATGAGCAGGAGACAAAGTATTTTAATGATAAATACCAAATGTGCCTGAGCGAGCTTTATGATCAGGCATCAAATGTATACAATATCATCATGACACCGAAGGATTATGCAAATGTCGTGTGCTATAGCGGCAAGAGCTCCAAGGAAATTGGCGAATATATCGGAAATGATTACTACAGCATGGCAGGATATATTCTTCTGACGGATAACAGCGAGGCTCTTGTAAGCAAGCTTGAGGGTATGGGCATCGACAGAGATAGCATTTATACGACAGATGAGCTTTACGATTATTATAAGGAGAGCTATGAGACCAATATAAAGGCTCTGACGGTCATGCTCGTCGTAGTCGTTGTTATAATGTCGCTTTGCATGTATCTCATCATGAGATCCTCCCTTATGGGAGATATCAAAGAGGTGGGAATAAGCCGCGCGATAGGCGTAAGCAAGCAAAATATCATATACAGATATTTTATAGAGGCGGTCGTTCTGTTCTGCCTTACGGTGCTTGTTGGATATATAATTATGAGCGCGGGAATATTTGTGCTTATGTCGCTCAGCGTTCTTATGCTGAATGTGGTATATTATCCTGTTTGGCTTGCCGCAATAACGCTCGTTATGCTGTTTATCATAAGCGCGTTCTGCGGAACATTGCCTGTCAGAATGCTGCTTGCAAGATCTCCCTCGGAGATACTTTCAAAATACGATATTTAATATATAAAAATCTATCGGGGCTTCAAGATTTTGAAGCCCCGATTTATTTTTATGTAATTATCAGAGGAAAACGCCCGATATGAATATCTTCAGCCCGATGATGATAAGTATCGCGCCTCCGAGTATGCCTGCCTTTTTCGCAAGGCGAGCCCCGAGCTTTTTGCCGGCGAATATGCCGACCGTGCATATTATGAATGTGACAAGAGCAATTATGACAGATGATATAAGCGCCTCTTTAAGATCATATGATGTCATGTCAAGACCTGTGGAGAGGGCATCTATGGATGTAGCTATACCCTGAACCATCAATGCACCAAATGTAAGGCTCGTGTCTATCTCCTCTTCGCTTCCGCGTATGCCTTCGTATATCATCTTGCCGCCTATATAGGAGAGAAGCGCCAATGCTATGTACGGTATTGCAACCGATAGCCCTGTGAATATGTCAAGCAAGAACTGTATCAAGAGCCAGCCGAGCATAGGCATGAGAGCCTGATAGAAGGCGAATGTCCCCGACACTGCGCACATCTTGCCTATCTTCATGTTCGGATATTTCAGACCGTTGGCAATAGATACCGAAAACGCGTCCATGGACAGCGCGATACCAAATGATATGGCTGTCAGAAAAAATTCAAATCCCATTATGTATTCCTCGGTGTATACCTTAAGTTAACTAAGGTTAATTTAACCTTATAATTCTATCACATTCAAAACTGCCTGTCAATACATTTTAATGCTTTTTGTGTGCATTTTCGACAATATAAAAAATAATGATTGACAAAAGCGGCTTTCGGTGATAAAATTATATGTAGTCTTGTGCTGATATATCGGCATTTTGCAATGATTTGATCGGAGGCAATATTTATGGGATCCGTGGCTCTTCCTACGAGTGATAAAAAAACGGTCGAAAAATCTGATAATTTGTGGGTGTGCCCACAGTTTAAAGTATCGTGTGCTTTTTCCTCGCATATGGTCTTGCAAATAGAAAAGCCTATAAAGGTGTGGGGCTTTTCACAAAATACAGGCTCAAAGGTGTTCGGCGAGTTTAATTTGAGACATGCCGAATGCACTGTTATGGAGGACGGAAAGTGGGTATTGACATTTCCACCCATGAATTATGACCGCGATCCGAAGTCGATGGAGATATACGATGACCTTGGCAACCGCCAAGTGCTTGAAGATATACTTATAGGTGACGTGTGGCTCATAGGAGGTCAGTCCAATGCAGAGCTTAATCTTGCGCCTTGTCTCTCTCTTACCCCAAGCGTGGAATTTTATGAGGACGAGAGCATAAGATTATTTACACAGACACAGAGCTATGTTTATGCTCATCAGGAGTATTGCAATTATCCTCAGCCTGATATAATAAACCCCGATTGGTGCTGGAAGCGCCCGACACGAGAGGCTTGCTGCGAATTCTCCGCTATGGGATTTTATTTTGCGCGCAAGGTGTCAAGGCAGAGCGATGTTCCGCAGGGAATGATAATGATGTGCGCAGGCGGCGCATGCATAAGAGAGCTTTTGCCTGAGCATATTGCACATAATGAAGGATATTTTTACGGCGCAAATGTGCGTGAATCGGGATATTACAATGCACTTATATATCCTTTTATAGGATTAAGCTTTAAGGGCATGCTCTTTTTCCAGGGCGAGAGCGAGGGCGGCGACCGCGCGCTTGCCGAAAAGTATACGTACGAGCTGGCTTTGCTTGTTGCGGATGAAAGAAGGAGCTTTGGCTTTGAATTTCCTTTCTATAATGTTCAGATATCAAGCTACAGAGACGAGGGAACTCAGTTCTTCCCCTATCTCCATATGATACGCGTAAAGCAGTTTGATGCCAAAAAGGTGATACAGAATTCAACTCTCACCGTGTCTATGGACCTTGAAGCCCCGAGCGATTACCCCGATTGGGCTCATTCTCCCAGAAAGATGGAGCTTGGCGAGCGCATTGCGGATATTGCGCTTGCGCGCGAATACAATATAGGCAGAGAGAGCGAGGTGTCCTCTCCGTCACCTGTCAGCGTGTACTATGATGAGGACTCCGGACAGATAGTTATTGACTTTGAAAACGTAAGCGCTGGGCTTACTGCTCTCGGTCACACACCTGTAGACAGCATCGGCATGTCGGTCAGTGGATTTTCTGTTGGTGACATAGATCAGCTTATCCCCGTGAGTGCCACTATAGGCGGCAGAGCATCGGTTATAGTTGATGTTCCGAGTGATGTCACACCCACATATGTTAATTATGCGTATGCTACACGCATAACAGAGGAGAATGCCACATTGCGCGGAGGCAATAATCTGCCCTGTCCCGCCTTCTCCCTGAAAATAAATTGATCCTTGAGGAGATATTATGAATAACCAAAATACAGAAGCAGTAAAAGAAAAGAAATTTCCGACGTTTCTGAAGGTGATACTTATCGCCTTGGCGGTGATACTCGTGCTTACTATACTTACATTGGCAGGAGCACACTTTTTCACACCCATCAGATACAGCGAATTTTTCAGATCGTCCAAGAGCGCTTATGAAACGCCCGGAATATACGACGGAGCTATCATGCAGGGATATGCTTATGACAGCGAGAATGATATATTTCTCCATTCCGCATATATGACCGACGGCGAGACTGCGTCGAGAATTTATATAGTTGACGGCAAGAACCATCATGTAAGACATGTTGATCTTGTGACATCTGACGGTCATCCTTATACAGGACATGTCGGAGGAATTGCGGTATACAATGATGTGCTTTGGATAAGCAGTGATGACGATGACATGGCGCTTTATGTGCTTTCGCTATCTGATATTAAGGATGCAAAGAACGGCGATGACATAGCTTTAAAGGACACGGTAAGCGTGCATGCACGCCCCTCGTTCTGCTACAGCGACGGAAAGTATCTCTGGGTCGGAGAATTCAACAATGACGGTGCATATGTTACGGATGAAGCCCATAATTTCACCGTGGCTGACGGACAGATAAATCGCGCCATAATTTGCGGATATCTCATAGATGATTCGTCTGACACAGGTCTTGCCGAGATCTTGCCTGATAAGGTGCTGTCCATACCGAATAAGGTGCAGGGAATGGCGTATCATGACGGCAAGTGGATATTCTCTACATCTTATGCATTTTCGACCTCACATCTGTATTTTTATACTGATAATACAGAAAGCGAGCCTGACGGAACTATCGAGATAGAGGGAGTGGAGATACCTGCTTGGTTCTGCGATTCCGAAAGCCTTGAAGATGATGTTGAATTACAGCCCATGGCAGAGGGCATAGCTGTTAAGGATGGCGAGCTTTATGTGTCGCTGGAGTCTGCATCGCTGAAATATCTTTTCGGTAATTTCACGCGCGGACGCGATATTTACAGATATAAATTAAAGTAATATACAGCTTTCGGGAGATGGCGCCATAATGCCATCTCCCGAAATTTTTTAATTTAAAAAATCTGAAAAATTTTTTAAAAAAGCTATTGACAATGACTTGTGTATGTGATATAATCAAAGTGTACCAAAAAGGTATACATTAAAAATGGCAGGTAGAGAAATGCGGATAACGAGTGAAGCCGATTACGCCATCAGAATATGCATAGTGCTCAGCACGGACGGAAAAAAGATCGGCGCCACGGAGATATCCGACAGAGCAAAGATCTCACAGCAATTTGCCTTGAAGATATTGCGCAAGCTTGTTGCAAGCGACATAGTGCGATCATACAAGGGTGTTTGCGGCGGATATGAGCTGGCGCGTGAACCGCGCTCTCTCACGGCTCTTGACATAATAGAGGCGATAGACGGAAAGACATATATAAACAAATGCCTTTGCTGTCAGTCGGAATGCTCAAGAAATCCGCGCAAGAGTGATTGCAAGATGCATATTGCTTTCGGAGTTATAAACAAAAGACTGGTGGACAGCCTTGCAAGCATCACGCTTGAGATGCTTTCGAGCGACAGCGTGAGCGCACAGGATATTGTAAGTGTTATAAATTAAAAACCATATTATCACAATTATATTAATTATCAAGGAGAAACAGTTATGAAAAAGTTTGTTTGTTCAGTTTGCGGTTACGTTCACGAGGGAGATACTCCCCCTGAGAGATGCCCCCAGTGCAAGGTTCCTGCAGATAAGTTTACTGAGGTAAAGGAAGATGAAAAGGTTTGGGCTGCTGAGCACGTTGTTGGTGTTGCTAAGGGCGCAAGCGAGGAGATCATTGAGGGACTTCGTGCTAACTTCACAGGCGAATGCACAGAGGTAGGTATGTACCTTGCTATGGCAAGAGTTGCACACAGAGAGGGTTACCCCGAGATCGGTCTTTATTGGGAAAAGGCTGCTTACGAGGAGGCAGAGCATGCGGCTAAGTTTGCAGAGCTTCTCGGTGAGGTAGTTACTGACTCCACAAAGAAGAACCTTGAGCTCAGAGTTGAGGCTGAAAACGGCGCAACACTCGGTAAGTTTGAGCTTGCAAAGCTTGCAAAGCAGCAGAACCTTGATGCTATACATGACACCGTTCACGAAATGGCTCGCGATGAGGCAAGACACGGTAAGGCATTTGAGGGACTTCTTGAGAGATACTTCAAGTAATACCAATTGTATATGAACGATAAGGCTTGTGCACGCTCGTGCACAAGCCTTATTGACATTAGTTGCGGCTCATGCAGGAATTTTTGAATGTATACTTATTGACTTTTAGCCTTTTGTCTGTTATACTAATATGTAATAAAAGAGATAGGAAAGTGTCGGAACATGAACAACATAATTCTGATAGGCATGCCCTCCTGCGGAAAAAGTACGGTTGGCGTTATTCTTGCAAAGCAGCTCGGATACAAATTTACGGATTCGGATCTTCTCATACAGGAGAGCGAGGGAAAGCTTTTGTGCGAGCTTATAGAGCAAAACGGAATAGACGGTTTTCTTGATATCGAAAACCGTGTGAACCTTTCGATAGAGTGTGAGAACAGTGTCATATCGACGGGGGGAAGTGTAGTGTATTGTGATGAAGCCATGCGCCACTTGAAGTCTATCGGAAAGGTGATATATATAAATATCAGCTACGAGGATCTTGTCCGCAGACTTGGCGATTTCACGCACAGAGGCGTTGTTATGAAGAACGGCTTTACTCTTAAGGATATGTACAACGAGCGCGCGGAGCTGTACAGAAAATATGCGGATATCACGGTGAATATAGAGAACGGTGAGAGTATATCGGATACATTTGACAGACTTATGACTGCTATATCCGAATATGAAATATGCGCTTTTCAAAAAGCTTGACAAAATGCCTGTGATATAATATAATATATAGGACATCAAGTACAGGTTCGGGGGATAGAGATGAAAAGCAAAGAAGAGATATATCTTATATCGTATTCTATAGGCAGGCTCGGAGATATCATTGCAAGCAATGTGCCTGCTTCAAATAACAATTTCTTTGATATATACCGCTTTTCAAATGCAGAACTTGAGCATACCCGTGAAAATCTGAAGGATATGTCCTGCCGTGCGTTCATCTCACTGACAAAGAGCGGAAATTATGCTTTGTTTTTGCGTTTCCCATCAAGCTCTGTGGCAATGCTCGTGTGCATGCTTGGTGAAGATGATGCCGTGGAGCTTATAAGGTATAATGACAATATCCGTATTCCAGAGCGTGTTATGGCGAGATCTGTCGGAGATGCCGTATACCGTAAAGACTCAAAGGTAAGATACTTATTCGATAACTGCGCCGCGCTTGCAGGCAGATACATGAATACGGAAGCTGACCTTGGGCTGTTATCTGAAATATACAACGTGGATGTCGATATATCATATTCGGACGGCGAGCTTATGCCGCTTGGCGGCGAGGCTGTGTTGTCGGAGGATATGCTTTACATGTTTTTACATGCCGTTATGATGTCAGCGTCTGTGTGCGGCACAAGCAAAGTCGGATTTAACATAATAGGCAAAGGTGATCTCTACATGATATCCTCGGTCATAAAGGCAGAAGATAATAGCAATGTATTAAAGACATTGGAAATGCTAATGTATATCTCTGACATGCTCGGAACGGAATTCATGTACACATGCGATGGTGAGATACGCTTGCTGCTGTGCCCGTATTTTGCGGACAGCGGTATGGTAGGACTTAAGACAGATATGCGTCTTTTATTCAATATAAATAAATAAAAAAGCAGACCTTTCGGACTGTGTCTGCTTTGGAAGGGACAAAAATGGCAAATTACAGAAGAGGAAGAATAAATGAAGAAATGCAGCGCGAGGTCGCTAAGATAATAAGAGAGGTAAAGGACCCCAGAGTTGCAAAGGCATTTATAAGCATCACGGGAGCTGAGGTAACTCCTGACTTGAAGTATGCAAAGATATATTATTCTGCATATAATGCAGATAAGCGCGAGGTTAAGAACGGACTGCGTGCCGCACAGGGATTCATTCGCGGACAGGTCGCAAAAAATATGAATCTCCGTATTACTCCCGAGCTTACCTTTATTGAGGATGGCTCTATCGAGTATGGCGCAAAGATATCCAAGATACTTGAGGGCATTACCTTTAGCGAGGACACTGAAGCCGAAGAAAATGGCGAGGATTAAATAAAAAAAGAACAGGCGCGCGCCTGTTCTTTTTTATTTGCCTTATTTGCTTTCAGCCTCATCTGTGGGCTTTTCAAAAAGGTTCTTGTTTATATATTCAAGTGCATATGAGCCCTCGGGAGCAGATACGTATTCGCGATAGATGTCAAATGCGTATTCGCCTATCTCAGTGATGCTCTCGGTAAGTATAACGCAGTTCTCGTAGTTGAGAGCCTCGCATTCAGCAAATGCCTGCTTGCCGATGGTCTTTACGGAATTCTTGAGCTCAACCTTGGAAATAGCGGAATTCTTAAAGGATGCATCTCCGATATTTACGAGAGATTCTGGGAAGCTGAAGTTTTCGAGAGCTGAGCAGTTTACAAATGCGTAGTCGCCTATGCTTGTAAGCTTGGACTCTTCACCGAAATTCACCTTTTCAAGTGACTGACAGCCGTAGAATGCGAGCTTGCCTATGGATGTTACGGTGTCGGGAATGGTTATCTCGGTAAGCATATTGCAGCTGTGGAAAGCGCCGTCGTCAATGGTCTTGACGGTGGAGGGCAATGTCACGGATGTAATGTATGCTCCTGCTTCTCTGAAGGCTTCCTTGCCGATAGATACCACGAGTCTCTCATCCTCACCGACTGTTTCGGGAATAGAGATCGCGTGGGGAGATGTGGATGTAGCCGTGTATCCTGTAATGATAGCAGTGTCGCCCGTACCTTCCTCAAAAGAGAACACGCCGTTTTCAGTTGTGTAGGTGTTGTTGGGAGCGGCATAGTCACCAATGTTAGTCAGGTCGCTCGAATCGCCAGAGTCACAAGCGGCAAGAGAAGTAAGCATTAATGCCGCGAGCGCGATAGCTATGATCTTTTTCATTAATAAATCCTCCGTAATAGATCTCGGTCGTGCGGTATTGCAAAAATAAGACCGTATATATAAAAATTATACAACATAATGTGAAAAAAGTCAATAGTAACATACGACTTTAAAGCCCCACTTTCGGAAACATTTTTAAATATTCCGAATATATATGGGGCGAATACCGCAATTTTACCGTTCAATCTCCATTATATCAAAAAATTGCAAATATTTCAAGGTGAAAATTGTACAAATATAAATCCAAAATTTGTGCAATTTAATGACTAACCCTTTGTTGTAATTTTCGGCATATTATGATATAATTATAATTAACGGTGATGTCCATGTCGAAAATATAAAAAATTGCAGCAAAGGGAATTTAGGATTATGTTATCATCAGTGTACTGCGCAGGAATATACGGAATAGACGGATATATAGTCACGGTAGAGGCAGACGGTCAGGCGAGACTGCCGAATTTTGAATTGGTCGGCTTGCCCGATATGGCTGTAAAGGAAGCCAAGGAGAGAGTCCGCACGGCTTGCATAAACAGCGGTTATAGGTTTCCTGAAATGTATTTCATGGTAAATTTAGCTCCTGCAGACCGAAAGAAAGAGGGCTCGGCATACGATGTGGCAATTTTGCTCGGAATAATGAAGAGCTCGGGCATCGTGCGCTCTGATGCGGATATATCCAAAAAGTGCTTTGTGGGGGAATTGTCGCTTTCGGGTGATCTGCGCCCTGTAAAGGGAGTGCTTTCCATGTGCGTGGCGGCGAGAGATAACGGGTTTGAGGAGATATTCGTACCCTGCGGTAATGCTCCCGAGGCGGCTGCGGTATATGGAATAAAGGTATATTCGGTTAAAAATATGCGGCAGATAGTCGATCATTTAAACGGAACGGCTCTGCTGGAGCCGCAGGCATCCGAAACGGGAGATATGCTTGATCTTGCCAATACATATCCTTTGGATTTTTCTGATGTAAAGGGTCAGGCGCAGGCAAAAAGAGCAATGGAGATAGCCGCAACGGGCGGTCACAATATACTTCTGATAGGACCTCCCGGAACGGGAAAATCCATGCTGGCAAAAAGACTTCCGACTATATTGCCTCCGCTTACCTTTGACGAGGCTATAGAAACCACAAAGATACATTCCGTGTCGGGAAATCTGCCTGAGGGAGTATCCTTGCTTTCAGTGCGCCCCTTCCGCTCGCCTCATCACACCATGAGTGCGGCAAGCCTTGTGGGCGGCGGTGTGTATCCCATGCCGGGTGAGGTGTCGCTTGCCAATAACGGAGTGCTTTTCTTAGATGAGCTGCCTGAGTTTCCAAAGCAGGTCACGGATTCGCTGAGACAGCCGATAGAGGATGGACGTGTGACAATAACTCGTGCGAACGGCAGAGTGACCTTCCCGTGCCATTTTATGCTCGTTGCCGCCATGAATCCGTGCAGATGCGGATATTTTGGTCATCCTACGAGAAAATGCACCTGCAAGCCACAGGACGTAAAGCGATATATATCCAAAATAAGCGGACCAATGCTTGACAGAATAGATATACAGATAGAGCTCCCGTCACTCAGCTATGATGAGCTGTCAAGCGACAGTGTTACCTGCGAGAGCAGTGCAAGCGTAAGAGAAAGAGTTATATCGGCAAGGCATTTTGCGGCTGAAAGAATGAAGGATGACGGAATAATATGCAATTCCATGCTGGACGCTTCAGGTATACGCAAATATTGCCGCGCTGACTCGGATGCCATGGAGCTGCTCCGATCCGCATATGATAATATGGGACTTTCCGCGCGCGGATATGACAGGATAATGAGGGTGGCGCGCACTATTGCCGATCTTGCATCAAGCGAGGTCATAAGAGCAGAACATATAGCGGAGGCTATACAGCTTCGCAGTCTTGACAGAAAATATTGGGGAAATGAGGACTGACTGCATAGTGTTGCGGTCACATACGGAGATATATGACAGAATTGTTGCTCAGGCTGTTCGTAAAGGACAGAGATGATATAAGATCACCGCGTGTGCGTCAGGCGTACGGTACGCTTTCGAGCATAGTGGGAATAATACTCAATCTTATAATAGCCGTCGGTAAGGTGGCTGTCGGAATATTATTCGGATCTATCGCCATACAGGCGGACGGTATCAATAATTTTTCAGATGCGGGATCTCAGATAATATCCCTTATAAGCTTTAAGATGGCGTCAAAGCCTGCCGACAAGGAGCATCCGTTCGGACATGCGAGAATAGAATATGTGGCGTCAATGATAGTGTCATTTCTGATACTTATAATTGGCTACGACCTTTTCACGGAATCTGTAAGAGGGCTTTTTTCGGGAGAATCGGATACGGAGTTCTCATACATTTCAATAGTGGTGCTGTCTGTATCAATAGTTGTAAAGCTCTGGCTGTGCCTGTTTAATCGCAAGCTTGGACGCAAGATAAATTCTGAGGTCATGATGGCAACATCTGCCGACAGCTTTTCGGATGCGATAGCTACTTTTGCGGTGCTTATATCCATGATAGTGTTCAAGATAACGGGGTTCGGGCTGATGGATGCCATAATGGGTGTGATAGTTGCTGTGATCATATTCATTGCAGGTATAAAGATATTGAACGAGACAAAGAATTCCATACTCGGTCACGCCGCCGATCCGCAAACTGTTGCCGATATATCCGAGATAGTTTCAAGATATCCCGATGCCCTCGGCATACATGATATGGTGGTGCATAATTATGGTCCCGGCATAGTTATTGCCTCACTGCATATCGAGGTAGATGGCTCAAAGAACATATTCGATACTCATGATATGATAGATCTCATTGAAAAACAGCTTGAAGAAGAATTGCATATCCGCGCAACCATACATATGGATCCCATAGTTACCGATGACGAGCAGGTGACAGAGCTTAAGCAGCTCGTGCGAAATGTTGTCAAGGAGATAGACGAGAGATTTGATATACATGATCTCAGGTTCGTCCGCGGAAATACTCATTCCAATCTCATATTTGATGTGTGCGTTCCGTTTGATGTGAAATATACAGATGCTCAGCTTCGGGAAATGATCTCATTCAAGATACGCGAAAAGGATGAGAGCCTTGTTTGTGTTATAACGGTGGATAAGGGTGAAATAGCAAATATATGAAATATCAAGGGCTTTATTCTTGCATTTTTGCATAATAAATCCCGTTTTTTATTAAAAATATGAAAGTTTACAATTTATTAATTGCAAAAGTGACTGTTTGTATGATATAATACTGAAAATAAACACAGATATTACGGTCGGAAAGGAGAAGGCATATATGAATCCTATCTATCGCAACGATCTTACGGACATGTCCGATGTAAGGTTTAAGCATATTCTTGATGAAGCCAACAAAGCGTATACCATACCAAATGAGGCTTTTGACAATTATCGTGTCAAGCGCGGTCTGCGTGAGGCTGACGGCTCGGGCGTAACTGCGGGAGTTACCAATATCGGAAGCGCACACGGATATATGATAAGCGAGGGAGAAAAGGTATCTGTTGAGGGTCAGCTTGAATATAGGGGATATGATATCAGCGAGCTTGTCAACAATTTTGTAAAAGAGGACAGATACGGCTTTGAGGAATGTGCATATCTGCTTTTCTTCGGTCATCTGCCAACAAAGGATCAGCTTTGCGAATTTACGTCACTGCTGGCGTCCTACAGGCGGCTTCCCCCGAGATTTACAGAGGACATAATAATGAAGGCGCCGTCCATGTCGATAATGAACAAGATGGCAACATCTGTCTTGTCGCTGTATGCATATGACGATGACCCTGATGGAAACAGCCTTGAGAACATGCTCCACCAGAGCATAGAGTTGGTGGCAAGACTGCCTGTGATAGCGGCTCAGTCATATGCGGTATACAAAAACGCGTTTAAGGAGGAGAGCCTGAATATCCACAATCCTGCCGATGAATTGTCCACGGCGCAGAACTTTTTGCGTGTACTGCGCCCTGATATGAAGTATACCGAGGAGGAGGCTAAGCTGCTTGATCTTTGCCTTTGCGTTCATGCAGAGCATGGCGGAGGTAACTGCTCAACATTTGCCTGCCGTGTGCTTGCAAGCTCGGGCTCGGACACATATTCGTCGGTCAGTGCGGCTATAGGTGCGCTTAAAGGACCGCGTCACGGCGGTGCTAATATAAAGGTGCAGGATATGTTTGACTGTATAAAGGCTAATGTCAAAAATACGGGAGATGACGATGAGGTAGCGGCGTTCTTGCTCAAGATACTGAACGGAGAGGCTTATGACGGAAGCGGACTTATATACGGTATGGGACATGCGGTATATACAAGATCCGACCCCAGAGCCGTTATGCTGAAGACCTATGCAAAGGATCTTGCGTATAAGAAGGGATATGGCGAGGATTTTGAGCTGCTCTGCAAAATAGAGCGCTTGACTCCCGAGCTTTTCAGAATATATAAGGGCAATACCAAGGCTATGTGTGCCAATGTGGATCTGTATTCGGGGCTCGTATACCGAATGCTTGATATCCCTGAGGAAATGTATACGCCTCTGTTTGCCATAGCAAGGGTCGCTGGCTGGTGCGCGCACAGGATAGAGGAATATTGTACGTCAAACCGCATAATACGCCCTGCGTATAAGTGCATATCAAAGCCGCACGGATATATCCCGCTTGATGAAAGATAAATATGTATTTATAAAAAGAAGCGCATTGGCTTATTGCCAATGCGCTTCTTTTTGGCGCTTTGTGTGCATATAATGCTTCTATGAAAAAGGCTTGGAGGAATTAATATGCAATACAAGGACAGACCGCGCGGACTAAGCTCCGCAGAGGTCAGAATATCCCGTTCAAAGCACGGGAGCAATGTCATGTCAAAGAAAAAAAGAGAGGGATTTTTCAAAAAACTGCTTAAAAATCTCGGAGATCCCGTTATAAAGATACTGCTCGGTGCACTTGTGATAAATCTTATATTTATGTTCAAGAGCGCAAACTATATCGAATGTATAGGCATAGCAGTATCGGTATTTCTTGCGACATTTATATCAACACTGTCCGAGTGCGGCTCTGAGAGGGCGTTCGACCATCTGACGGGGGTCGGGGACATGCAGAAGGTGAGAGCCTTAAGGGATGGTGAGATAAGTGCTGTTGACATATCGGATGTAGTTGTCGGGGATATAATAATGCTGTCGGCAGGAGAGATGATATGTGCGGACGGCGAGATTATAGATGGCAGTCTTACGGTGGACACCTCGTCTATGACGGGTGAGAGCTGTGAGTTCGAAAAAAGAGTGCGTATGCGCGATGATGCGGATGATGACACCCCACATTCGCCTTACAGAGTGCACAGGGGGAGCACTATAATGTCGGGCGAGGGGATCATGAGGACTTGCGCTGTGGGTGATAAAACATCTCTTGGGAAAATATGCGAGGAGATACAGACAGAGCAAAGGGAGAGTCCGCTTAAGATAAGACTTGCAAGGCTTGCCTCACAGATCAGCCGACTTGGATATATTGCCGCCTTTTGCATTGCATTTATATATCTGTTTAACATATTTGTCATAGATTCTGGATTTGACATGGGTATAATCAAATATAAGCTTACAGATCTTGAATTTCTCATGTCCTCACTCTTTGGCGCACTGACGCTTGGACTTACCGTGATCGTGGTAGCTGTGCCCGAGGGACTGCCAATGATGATATCGGTGGTGTTATCTTCAAACACCAAAAGAATGCTGAAGGACAAGGTACTTGTAAAAAAGCCTGTCGGCATAGAATCGGCAGGCAGTATGAACATACTTTTCTGTGACAAGACAGGCACTTTGACCGAGGGGGTTATGTCTGTCGGGGATATATATACGGGAAATGGCGAAAGATACAGTGGCGCGTCCGACCTGCTTTCGCGCGCAGAGAAGATATATGAGAGCTATTTTTACGGATCTGTACTTAATACGAGTGCAGTCATAGGTGTTGAAAACGGCAAAAGGTGCCCGCTTGGCGGCAATGCCGCCGAGAGGGCACTTGCAGAGTCTGTGATACACTCAAGGGTGCTCAGTATGCCGCACACGGATGTAAGGCGTGTTCCGTTTGATAGCAAGCGGAAATATTCCTATGCATGTGCAGATCTCGGTCACGGCAGGATTATTATGATAAAGGGCGCACCTGATATCCTTATGCCGCATGCCGTGCAATATATGGATGCGCGCGGTGACAGAGTAAGACTTGAGCGCGGACGCATGACGGATATACTTGATGAGCTTACCGCGTCAGGCAAAAGAGTGCTTATGATAAGCGAATGTACAGATATGTCGGGCATGGAAAAATTGGAGCGCGGAATAATACCCGATCTCTGCCTTATATGCTTCGTTTTGCTGTCCGACAGGGTGAGAAGAGAAGCGTCAGGCTCGGTGCAAAAGCTTAAAGACGCAGGAATACAGACCGTAATGATAACAGGGGATAACAAGCAGACGGCTAAGAGCATAGCGCTTTCATGCGGTATCTGCAACAATGACAACGATATCGTGATATCAAGTGCGGAAATGAGCAGAATGTCAGATATTGAGCTTAAGGCGATATTACCGCGCCTGTCGGTGGTAGCCCGTGCCTTGCCTACTGACAAGAGCCGCCTTGTACGAATTGCAGGCGAGCTTGATCTCGTCGTTGGAATGACGGGAGACGGTATAAATGATGCCCCTGCCTTAAAGGCGGCGGATGTTGGATTTGCCATGGGTAGCGGAACTCAGGTGGCAAAGGATGCAGGAGATATAGTCATACTTGACGATGACCTGTCGTCGGTGGTGAAGGCAGTGCATTACGGCAGAAATATATTCAAGAGTATACGCAAATTCATAAGCCTGCAGCTGCTTATGAACTTCTGCGCTGTGGGCGTATCGGTGATATGTCCGTTTCTTGGAATAGATTCGCCTGTCACGGTGGTGCAGATGCTTTGGATCAATATCATAATGGATACGCTCGGCGGACTTGCGTTTGCAGGGGAGGCACCGCTTGATTCGGATATGAAGGAAAGACCGAAGCGCCGCGACGAGCCTATACTTAACGGATACATGATAAACGAGATACTGCTTTCGGGCAGTGCTACGATCGCGCTGTGTATATGCTTCTTGAAGATCCCGAGGATAACGGGAATGTACAGATATGCTCCCGATAACATATATCTTCTGAGCGCATTTTTCGCCTTGTTTATATTTGCATCCGTGTTTAATTGCTTTGGATGTCGCACGGACCGCCTGAAGCTGTTTTCAAATCTGTCGGGCAATCGCGGATTTGTGTTTATAATGTCACTTGTGCTTGTAATACAGATATTGTTCGTGTATCTCGGCGGTCAGGCACTGCGGACAGCGCCGCTGACATTGCGCGAGCTGCTTTGCGTGTTTTTGCTGTCGCTTACCGTCATTCCTGCAGAATTTTGTCGCAAGCTTCTGTACAGATGTTTTTTCGGAAAAAAGGGATATTGATGCTTTGCACGGCGGTGCATGTCACCGCCGTGCATTGTGCTTTATATTGTCATAATAAGAAAGGGAACAAGTGTGCAAATGGTGCGGATGGTCTGCAGATAAACCGAGTATCATATGCATATCGCTTTTATAATGTCTTCTTTAATATTGTATATTCTCAAATATTAACACAATTGTACTTGACAAATACATAATGATTTGTTAGAATATATATGAATTTGTAAAATGCACGAAAGGTACGGAAAAATATGACTCCGAAGGAAAGATTTCTTGAGATATTCAACGAAAAGATAAACAGAGAGGGCGCAGATAAGCTCTTGGCTTACCTTTTGTCAGATGCGTGCGATTTCTTTACCGCACCTGCCAGCACGAGATTTCACGGCAACTATGAGGGCGGACTTTGCGAGCACAGCTTAAATGTGTACGATTGCCTTTGCGATATACTTTCGCGCCCAAGGATAAAGGAGCAGTACGGTGTGTCATATTCCGAGGAGAGCATTGCAATAGCGGCTCTTTTGCACGATGTATGCAAGACCAATTTTTATAAGGTGAGCTTCCGCAACGTTAAAAATCCCGAGGGCAGATGGGAGAGCGTTCCTTATTATACGATAGATGATACACTTCCTTACGGTCATGGAGAGAAGTCTGTATATATAGTATCAGGATATATGCGCCTCACTCGCGATGAAGCGTTTGCCATCAGATACCATATGGGATTTTCGGGAAATGACGACCCGGGCAATGTTGGTAAGGCTATGGAGATGTTCCCGCTTGCATTCTTCCTTCACTGTGCAGATTCAGAGGCGGCGTACTTCATGGAAGAGACCGTTAAGAATTGACATGCAATGTCAATAATACACTTCAGGATAAATAAAAATAAATATATTTAAATACAAGGAGATTTTATCATGGCAACACCTCACAATATTGCAAGACCAGAAGATATAGCAAAGACCGTGCTTATGCCCGGTGACCCCCTTCGTTCAAAATTTATAGCAGAGAATTTTCTTGAGTCGCCTGTGCTTTTCAATAACGTAAGAGGCATACAGGGATATACGGGCATGTACAAGGGTACACGCGTTTCGGTAATGGCAAGTGGTATGGGCATGCCTTCCATGGGTATATACAGCTACGAGCTTTTCAACTTTTTCGGAGTTGAAAATATCATGAGAATAGGCTCTGTCGGAGCTATGAGAGAGGACATCAAGGTAAGGGAAGTAATACTCGGTATGGGTGCGTGCACCGATTCAAGCTACGGCGAGCAGTTCCATCTCCCGGGCGTATATGCTCCCATTGCGGATTTTGACCTTCTCTGCGCCGCAGTAAACGAGGCAAAGAAGCTTGGCTCAAAATATCATGTAGGTAACATCCTTTCGTCCGACAGATTTTATGACGATGCGCAGGATGACAACAAGAAGTGGTACAAGATGGGTGTGCTTGGCTGTGAGATGGAGGCTGCGGCTCTTTATATGAACGCGGCAAGAGCAAATAAGAGAGCTCTTACCATATGCACGGTATCCAATAACCTTATCACAGGCGAGCAGATAAGCGCTGAGGATATTCAAAATACATTCACGGAAATGATGGAGATCGCGCTCAACACCGCGGTCGCTATGGATAACAAATAATAGCATGATAAGCAATGAAATGAAAAAAAGGCTTACCGACATGGCGGTAAGCGCAAGCGAAAGATCATACTCTCCCTATTCGGGCTTTTGCGTTGGAGCGGCGCTCCTTTGCCGCGACGGTACTGTATATGAGGGAACTAATGTTGAAAATTCCTCATACGGATGCGCAAACTGTGCCGAGCGCACTGCTTTTTTCACGGCAGTGGCAAACGGGCACAGAGAATTTGACGCAATATCCATCGTTGGTCATAAGCGCGGAGAGGATATAAGCGAGATATGCGCTCCTTGCGGAATATGCAGGCAGGTAATGAGCGAATTTTGCTCTGATGAATTTCTCATATTGCTGTACGACGGACAAAATATAACTGAATATAAGCTGTCAGAAATATTGCCGCTGGCATTTGACAAGGACATGCTTTAAAAAACAAAAGCAGAATGTCAATTCTGCTTTTGTACACTTTTATATTCGTCGTAAAACCTGTAATACGGGCAGCTTTGTGTGTTCCTGCCCAAAAAATCCAGCATTTCATCCTCATCGAGGGATATATTGCAGACATTTTCGCCGTATTCCTCGTCGAAATCATAGAATTCACAGCTTTCACAGTTTGATACCTTCTTTTTGTCGGACATGTACTCACCTCTATAAAACTCTTTTGTATATCCATATTATATCAAAAATGCGACCGTGAGTCAATAGCTGTGAAAAAATTATATGCCTACGGAGGTGATTTCAGAATTGATCGCCAAACAGAATAAAGAAAAAAAGATGCGTATCGTAAGAGCTTTGCTCATGTCCATACTTGTCTGCACTGTCATGGGAATGTCATACTCATTCTTTTGCAATGGATTTGCAGAGATCATAAACAGGATAGAGCAGTCTACGAATGATATGGAAAATAACCTATGGGTAGTAAGGCATCTCGGAAATATATTTCCGTGTGTCATAATATCCATTTTACAGCTGTTTGTATATTCATATGAGAAAAACAAGATAATGGCGGCAAGAGAGGGCATTTTTGAAACTCTGGTGTTGTGTATTTTTACATACGGATGTATGCTTCCGTATACCATGTATGACACAAGACTTGGTGAGATGGCATCTTTTGCGTCGCTTGGTGACAGCGGACTTTGGTTTGCAACACAGCTCATACCTCTGATAGCCCTCCTGCTTTATTACAGTCAGAGAAAAAAGACACTTCTGTCAGAGAGAGAACAGGAGATGCAGGATGTGTGTGAGGCAGTTACGAAATAAAAATAAAAAGGATTAAACAAATGGCGTTAAGCAAAGGATCAAGGATAGTATGTATCCTCTCTGTCACGCTCATGCTCTTTGGATGCTCAAAGGGCAAGGAGGATTTTATTGACAGAGGAAACTACACCCCTCCGAATTACTCTGTAAGTGATGAGGAGAATAATGAGCTGTTATCAAAATACAATAAGCATAAGGAAAATGCGGAGCTTGCATTCAAGACATACAGTGAGTGCGAGGCGTCTTGCTTTGAATACAGTGTAAATAGTGACGGCATATGTATAGATAAATATATAGGCGGATCGTCTATTGTCGTGATACCGGAGCGTATTGACGGATCTTCTGTCAACAAGATAGGCGACAGAGCCTTTGAGGGGTCTGACGTCGTTGCGGTGTATGTGCCTGACAGCGTTGAGATAATGGGCTTTGGCGTGTTTGATGCGTGCAAGAGCTTAAGAACTCTCCGTATACCGTTTATCGGGGACGGCAAGGATAATAAAAACGGCGGATATATATTCGGCGCTTCGGAATATGCCTCAAACGGCGTAAATGTGCCGGGATCGCTCACCATGATAATTTTGGGCGATGCGACAAATGTCATATACGAGAACGCTTTTTACGGATTTAAGAGCCTTGAGGCGGTGGTATTGCCCGAGAGCGTTAAATACATTGAGAAATTTGCATTCAGCGATTGCAGATCTCTTGTGTATATCAGCCTTCCCAAAAAGCTTTACGAAATAGAGGAATATGCATTTGAAAATTGCAGCTCACTCTATATATTGGATATACCGAGCAGTGTTGAGAGCATAGGGCTTGGCGCGTTTATGAACTGCTCGTCATTAAAGCATATGTCTGTTCCGTTCGTGGGACAGTCGAGAGATGATAACAGATTTTTCGGCTATATATTCGGCTCTGAAAGCAGGGAATGGAATTCTTCATTCGTGCCGCAGTCCCTCACACATATAAAAATCGAGGGCGACAGCATAGACACCAAAGCGTTTTTTGATTGCCCATATATTTTGAGCGTCGATATAGCACTATTCGGCGATATCGGAATATCAGCCTTTGAGGACTGCGTGTCACTCAGAGAAGTAAGTATCGGGCAAAATGTGGAGAATATATGCGAGGAGGCTTTTGATGGCTGTATATCGCTTGAGAGCATTACATTCAAAGAAGGCTCTGCCCTTGAAAAAATATATATGCAAGCATTTATGAATTGTAAGAGCCTCAAAGAGATCTGCTTGCCCGAGAGCCTGAAGCATATAGGAAGATCGGCATTTTACGGATGTGCATCGCTTGAGAGCATCAGCGCATCATCGATAGAAAAGATCGAGGCATTTGCCTTTGGCAAATGCGCGAATATAAAAAATGTAAACGGAATAAATAAAAGCTGTATCGAGCAGGAAGGTAATCAGTCTGTAATATCAGCTTTAGAATAAAGAGAGGTACAAATTATATGTCAAACTACAAAATAGAAACAAAGTGTGTTCAGGGCGGCTACACTCCCGGAAACGGCGAGCCCAGACAGATCCCGATAATACAGAGCACTACCTTCAAATATGCTACGAGCGAGGATATGGGTAAGCTCTTTGACCTTGAAGCATCTGGATATTTCTATTCCAGACTTCAGAATCCCACAAACGATTCCGTAGCGGCAAAGATATGCGATATGGAGGGCGGAAGCGCGGCTATGCTCACTTCATCGGGACAGGCTGCCAACTTCTTTGCTATATTCAATATCGCGTCATGCGGAGATCATGTAGTATGCTCTTCAAGCATATACGGCGGTACATTCAACCTTTTCTCCGTAACCCTCAAGAGAATGGGAGTTGATTTTACATTCGTTTCTCCCGACTGCACAGAGGAAGAGCTTTGCGCGGCATTCAAGGAAAACACCAAGGCTGTGTTCGGCGAGACCATAGCAAACCCTGCACTTACCGTGCTTGATATAGAAAAGTTTGCAAAAGCCGCACACGATCACGGCGTTCCGCTCATTATAGATAACACATTTGCAACACCTGTAAACTGCCGTCCATTTGAGTGGGGTGCGGATATAGTTACTCATTCCACAACTAAGTATATGGACGGTCACGGCGCGGCTGTGGGCGGATGCATAGTTGATTCGGGTAAGTTTGACTGGACAAGATACCCCGATAAGTTCCCCGGACTTTGCACTCCCGATGAGAGCTACCACGGCATAGTTTATACTGAGAGATTCGGAATTGGCGGCGCATATATCACAAAGGCAACTGCACAGCTTATGAGAGACCTCGGATCTATACAGGCTCCGCAGAATGCATTTATACTCAACCTCGGTCTTGAGAGCCTCCATGTAAGAATGAAGCGCCATTGCGAGAACGGACTTGCTGTTGCAAGATATCTCGCGTCTGACGACCGCATTGCATGGGTAAGCTATCCCTCACTTGAAGGCGATAAGTACTACAGCCTTGCTAAGAAGTATATGCCTAACGGCACTTGCGGCGTTGTAAGCTTTGGTATCAAGGGCGGCAGAGCTGCGGCTGAGAAGTTTATGAAGAATCTTAAGATCGCTGCTATCGAAACACATGTAGCTGATGCAAGAACATGCTGTCTGCATCCGGCAAGCTCAACTCACAGACAGATGACAGATGATGAGCTTATCGCCGCAGGTGTAGGACCTGATCTTGTAAGAATGTCCTGCGGAATTGAAAATGCAGAGGATCTTATTGCTGATATAAAGCAGGCTCTTGAGGCTTAAGACAAGGGCGCGATTTAAAAGAGCCGATGCTTTGGCATCTGCCACAAAAAAGAGAGGGAGAGTTTATGCCTATAAAGATACCGAATCTTCTTCCTGCAACGCAAACATTGCTTGAAGAAAACATATTTGTAATGACAGAAACACGGGCAATAACGCAGGATATAAGACCCCTGCATATACTTATGCTCAATCTGATGCCGAAGAAGATAGTTACCGAAACGCAGATTGCAAGACTTATAGGCAACAGCCCCCTTCAGGTGGAGCTTGAGCTTTTGCAAACGGCAAGCCATAAGTCTACACACACGTCAGAAGAGCATATACTGTCCTTTTACAAGACCTTTGATGATGTAAAGGACAACCGCTACGACGGACTTATAATCACAGGTGCGCCTGTTGAGCATCTTGAATTTGAGGAAGTTGAATATTGGGAAGAGCTTTGCAGGATAATGGAATGGAGCAAGACACACGTTACGTCTACCTTGCATATCTGTTGGGGAGCACAGGCAGGATTGTATTACCATTTCGGTATACAGAAGCAAAAGCTGGACAAAAAGCTGTTCGGTGTGTTTCCGCACACGCTGGATCACAAAAGATCCATACTTTTCCGCGGATTTGACGATGTGTTCATGGTTCCTCATTCAAGACACACGACCTGCAAGAGGGAGGATATAGAGGCTGTTGAGGGACTCAAGATACTTGCGTCCTCCAAGGAAGCAGGTGTATATGCGTGCATGACAAAGCGCGGCAGGCAGATATTTGTGACAGGGCATCCCGAATATGATGCCGATACACTGAAGGCTGAATACCTGCGCGACAAGAACCTCGGTCTTGCCATCGACGTGCCGAAGAATTATTTTCCTGATGACGATGATACAAAAGAACCGTGCGTGACCTGGAGATCGAGCGCGAGCCTTATGTATTATAATTGGCTGAATTACTTTGTATATCAGACAACACCTTACGACATAAATGACATTAAATAAAGAAAATGACCTTGCTTAATAATACGGCAAGGTCATTTTCTTCAAATGAAGCCTTTATGTTTGTGAGATGTGTAAAAAAGCACGCACTGAGTTTGTGCAACATCCACAAACAGATATAAATAATGAAAATAATAATTTAAAAAAACTGTGAAAACCCCTTGTAAAATAAGAAAAAATTTGTTATAATGTACTTGTTGTAACACAAAATGCGAGATCACGAAAGGAGCATTTTATGAAAAGAATAATTACGGCAGTATTGGTGGCGCTTCTGTGCCTTGGTACTGTAACTGCGGCTGTATCCGCACTCAGCTTTGATAAGCTGTCAGAGGGAACTACCAACTCTCAGCTTTATGAAAAGTACATAGAGGCTAAGAATTTAGGCAAGGTATCCGAGCTTGACGATCCTTGGCAGAGCCCTGAGTACGTGTCAAAAGAAACAACTGTAGAGGACAGCTATCTCGGAACTCTCAAGTACACCGAGAATGATGACGGCACGGTTACCGTTTCATACAAAGTAAACGGCGAGGACAGAACATACACATTTGTTAACGATCCCAACTATACCTCGGGTGGCTATGCTGCAAAGGACGATGTTGGAAGAGTACTTCCCGACGCCATCGAAACAGGTATAATCGGCGAGAACGGCGAGCATTATGTAGGACTTTTCTATTTCCTTTGGATGGGCGAGCACGGCGATAGCGGTGTTTATAACCTTGAGGAGATACGCTTAAAGTACGGCGAAAATGCAAAAAATGCGAATTATAAGGATCCCGAAACACGCAAGAATATATACGGCGGCACGGGCGTTATGCACTATTTTGCAGAGCCCCTTTACGGATATTACTATTCAAGCGATGAGTGGGTAATGCGTAAGCATATCGAATTGCTCACAGAGGCAGGCGTTGACTTTCTCTACCTTGATGTAACAAACGGATTCCCGTATCTCCAAAACTCAATAAAGCTTATGAAGATCATTCACGAGTATGTTGAGATGGGATACAATCCTCCGAGAGTAGTATTCTATACCAATTCAAATTCCATTACAGTAATGAAGGAATTGGATGAGAAGATATACAGCGCAAATGTATATCCCGATGCATGGTTCTATGTAGACGGAAAGCCCTGTATCATAGGTGATTCCACTCAGGCTACAACGCGCTCTGATATACAGGCTCTTAACAAAATAAAAGAGAAATTCACATTTAAGGAAACACAGTGGCCCAACGACAGAAGTAATCCCTTAAAGGACAATGCATGGCCTTGGATGAGCTTTACATGGCCTCAGGGCATACACAAGGACAGCGAGGGCAATCCCAGCGCGATAAGCGTTTCTATTGCACAGCACTGCGGTAGCGTTTGCTTTAGCTTCTCTTCTCTCTATTACGATCATAATACAGAGCTCAACCGCGGCAGAAGCTACGACGGTGAGAAGAAGCTTATGCTTTACAGAATGAAGTTTGATAAGGACCCCACTCTTTCATATCTCGGACTCAACTTCCAGCACCAGTGGGATTATGCTATCGAAAATGATGTTAAGTTCGTTCTCGTAACAGGCTGGAACGAATGGGTAGCGCAAAGACAGAAGGGCGCAGATGAAAATCAGGTAGTATTTATCGACACCGCGTCGGTTGAATTCAGCCGTGACGCTGAAATGATGAGAGGCGGATATTTCGATAACTACTATATGCAGATAATCTACAATATCCAGAAGCTTAAGGGCTCTGCACCCAACATCGTGCAGGACGCAAGAAACCCCATAAATGTTACGGGCGATTTCTCACAGTGGGATAAGGTGCTTATTAATTACCGCGACGGCGAGGGCGATACTGTTGACAGAGACGGTATGGGCTTTGGTAAGCAGAACTACACTGATAAGTCAGGAAGAAACGACATAGTTAATTCCAAGGTAACAAACGATACAAAGAACGTATATTTCTACGTTGAAACAAAGGATACTATCCAGAGATTTGACGGTGAGTCCAGCTGGATGCAATTGTTCCTCAATTCTGATAACGATCCTGAAACAGGCTGGTACGGATATGACTTTATAGTAAACTACGCGCCTGAAAGCGACTGCGTGACAAGCATTGCAAAATACAGCGGTGAGAACGGCGAGTTTGGATTTACCAATGTAGCAAATGTGACATATCACGTTGAGGGCAACAAGATGATGATCGAAGTACCGCTTGAGGTGCTTGGTATTGAAGATTACAGACAGATCTACCTTGAGTTCAAGTGGGCTGATGCTGATGAAGGCGTTGTATACGACGAGATGGAGGATTTCTACCTCTACGGCGACGTTGCACCTGCAGGCAGACTCAATTACATCTATCAGACATACATCCCCGGAGAGAGCGTATTTGAGCCTCTCGTAAAGGAAGAAGAAACCACAACAGGTGAGGAGGAGATCTCCACAGATGATGTCACAACAGCGGCTCCTGCAGATACTTCAGTTGAAACCGATACATCTGCAAGCACTGAAAAGCCGGGATGCGGATCTGCAGTAAGCGGAATATTTGCTCTTACAGCTACAGCAGTTGTATGCTACGGCATTGCAAAAAAGAAAAAAGACGAATGATGTCTTAAGATAATAAATACAAAAGAGCTGTCGCATTTTGCGACAGCTTTTTTGTATCAGCACAAACCCAAAATAAGTACTTGACAAACCGTGTATAATATGATAAAATGAAGAAGTAAATTAAGATAAATTTACGAAAAATTACTTGA
>CAZVUD010000010.1:0-44012 GCA_964629615.1 uncultured Clostridium sp.
GATAAACGCTGAAGGCATCTAAGCGTGAAACATGCTTCAAGATTAGATATCCCATCATCCAGAATGAGTAAGGTCACTTGTAGACTACGAGTTTGATAGGTCAGAGATGTAAGTGCAGTAATGCATTCAGTTGACTGATACTAATAGACCGAGGGCTTGAACCTCTTTTGAAAATTTACTTTTCACTGTGGTTCTTGTTTTGAGTTTCTGTTTACACTCCCTTCTTTCCTTTCTTATTGTTAGGTAAATAAAAGGCAATTATCACACGGTTTTTCCGTGTGTTTTTTGTTTTATGGCTTTAACACAATATTCATAGATCGTTTTAAAAATCCTGTTGCTTGATAGTTACCTTTGTGGTAATATCTTCATATAAGCATCTGTGGAGGAAAAGTATGATAACATCAAATGTAAATAAGCTTCGCGACCCTTTTGTCTTACCGAAAAACGGAATATATTACATGTACGGCACGGGCTGGGAGGTGTATAAAAACACATCCAAGGATCTTGGCGGCGATTGGATATCGCTCGGAAATAAAGTTGTCCTTTCAGATCCGAATGATGACGGCGGTTGCCATTGGGCGCCCGAGGTGCATGAATACAATGGATATTATTATATGATAACGACATATCTTAGCAAAAGCACAGCTCACAGAGGTTGTGCTGTATTCCGATCCGACAGCCCCGAGGGACCATTTATCCAGATATCTGACGGTCACATAACCCCTCATGATATTGATGCGATAGACGGCACTCTCTATAAAGACCCTGAAGGACAGTTGTGGATGGTATTTGTGCATGAATGGACCTGCAAAAAGGATCATATAGGTTCATTTGCCGCAGCTAAGTTATCTTTTGATCTTTCACATTTTATATCCGACCCAATCGAGCTTTTTTCCGCAAATGAGCCCAAGTGGGCTGTCAGGGGAGTTACGGACGGTTGCTTTATGTACACCTCAAATGACGGAAAATTGCTTATGACTTGGTCTAATTTTGCTTCCGACGGGTATTGCATAGGAGTTTCAAGAAGTCGTGAGGACCGCCTTGACGGTCATTGGACGCATGATGATGAGCCCATATATTCCCGCACGATGCAGGGAATGTACGACGGCGGACACGGAATGATATTCAGATCATTTGACGGGGATATGTATATGGCTTTTCACGCGCCCAATACCCCTGTAGGAGACAGGCTTGAGCGACCTTGCTTTGCGAAGGTCATGTATTCAGACGGACATCTGACCTTGGATATTTGATATTTTATTTGTACAGAGCACACTTTTGCATGGGCAAAGCGTGTGCTCTTTTTTTACATTTCGGCATTATCTGTTCAAAAAGTGTCAAATATATTGCGAAACTTAAAAAATATCGGTAAAGTATTTGCAAAATACTTGAAAAATGTTTATTTTCGTGTTATAATTTTATTGTATTCTATACCTTAGAGCAGTATCGCTCTGGGGTTAAAAAAATTGAAAGGTATGGTCTGTCTATGTCAAAAGAAGCTGTACTAAAGGTAATGGGAGCTGAAGATGAGGCTGAGCGCATCATTGCTGATGCGACCATCAAAGCAAAGTCCATAGTTGAGGATGCCAAAAAGCAGGCTGATGAAGAATGTATAGCACTCCGTGAGAGTCTGAAGACTGAATACAGCGAGAGAGTTGCAAATGTTCGTCAGGATTCTAAGGTGCTTATTGATGAGAGCATCGAGAAGGCGCAGAGAGAGGCTCAGTCGCTTGAGCGCAGAGCAAAGCTGAATATGCCTGCAGCCGTCAGGTATATATGCAGGAGGTTTGCGGACGAATGTCAATAAGCGTAATGAAAAAGCTGACCGTTATCACTCCGCGCGACAGCGCAGAGAGTGTGATGCACAGGCTGGTCAAGCAACGCTGTATAGAGGTGCGAATAGTAGATACAGAGGAATATGACGGTATGCTGAGCGCCGTAAATTACGGCAAGCAACGCTCTGAAATATCCGAGAGGATCAAAAATATCGATTCCGTGCTTCCTGTGCTGTGTAAGTATTCTTCGCGGCGCTCACGGCTTGGCGACGACCGTGTAAAGGTCAACAGAGGTGAATTTATTTCGGACGGAAGCTATGCCAATGCGCAGGCGGCAGTGCAAAAGGCTCAGGAGCTTATACTTGAGCTTGATCGGATAGATGGCGATATAAGCATGACGGTTTCCGATATGCACGCGCTCACTCCATGGCTTTCTACCGAATTTTCTACAAATATCGACAGGACTGCTCACACAAGTATACTGCGAGGCTATTTTCCTGTGGGCGTTAAAATGTCGGATGTGCAGAATGCAATATCTGATGACCTTGCATACATAGAAGAGGTGTCGCGCGATAAGGCGGCGATCTATTGCACGGTCATATCCCATATGTCATCTGTATCTAAGGTAAATAAAGAACTTTCGTCTCTCGGATTTGTTTGTGTTGATCTTCCCTTAAGCGATCTTGATCCTGCAAAGCTGACCGAAAAGCTTATGGATGACAAAGAGGAGCTTATGCGCACGCGCGACGGTGTATGCGAGCGCTTAAGAGAGCTTTCAATGTATCTTTCGGACATTGAGGTCATGTATGATATTGAAAGTACATCGCTTACGAATGTGATGGCTCTGCAAAAAACGGCAGATACCAAGTCCTGCTCGGTAATTGAGGGATGGATGCCGTGTGAGTGCTCACAAAAGGTGACCGATATGCTTGATGAGCTTGTGTGCGCATATGAATTGCGCGATGCAAAAGAGGGAGAGGATGTCCCTGTAAACCTTAAAAACAACGGATTTGCATCCACATTTGAGTGGGTAATTGAAATGTATTCCTATCCGAAATACGCATCCTTCGACCCCACATTTATAATGAGCATATTCTATTTCTTCATATTTGGACTTATGTTTGCCGATGTAGGATACGGTCTTATTTTGACTGTCGGCGGATTTATGATACCGAAGCTTATGGGAATGAGGGATAATACCAAGCGCATGTTCTATATGTTCGGATTTTGCGGTATATCCAGCATGCTTATGGGAGTATTGTTCGGCGGATGGTTCGGAGATCTTCCGTATGCCGTTATGGAGAATATGATGGGAATTGAGAACGCGCGAGAGATACTGCCGTTCTTTAATGGCTTGCTGTTCAATCCGCTTGATGATCCCATGCTCTTCCTTGTGGTTTCGCTGGCTGTTGGTGGAGTGCACATAATTGCCGGAATGGCTATAAAATTCGTCCTTCTGTGCAAGGATGGCAAGGTGCTTGACGCACTTTGCGATATATTGCCGTGGTGGATAATATTTGGCGGTATCGCACTGATATTTGTTGTAAGCACACAGGTTGGACTTATGGTTATAGGCGCAGGCGCGCTGATAATTGTCCTTACACACGCAAGGCAGGAGAAAAATATAGTGGTAAGATTGCTTAAGGGCTTGCTCGGTCTTTACGATATAACGAGCTATGCATCCGATCTGCTTTCTTATTCGCGTATCTTAGCCCTCGGACTTGCCGCAGGAGTAATCGGTCAGGTGGTAAATCTTGTGGGAACTATGGGGGGTGGAGGCGTTATGGGCTTTGTTGCGCTTATAGCGGCATGCCTTATAGGTCATACGCTGAACCTTGCGATAAACATTTTGGGCTCTTTCGTTCATACGAGTCGACTCCAATATCTTGAATTTTTCAACAAATTCTATGAGGATGGCGGAGAAAAATTTGAGGCTCTTGAGCCGTCTGAAAAATATTCAAAGGAATAAAAATATACAAATATATTTGATTAAAAGGAGATTATTATGACATTTGCTGAACTCTTGGAACAGATCTTTTCAGGTCAGAATCTTGCTATTTTTGGCGCAGGACTTGCTGCGGCGCTCTCGGGTGTCGGAAGCGCAAAGGGCGTAAGCCTTGTAGGTGAAGCATCCAGCGGTCTGCTTTCCGATGATCCTAAAAAATTCGGTAAAGCATTGGCACTTCAGGCACTTCCCATGACGCAGGGCGTATACGGACTTGTTGCGGCATTCCTTATCATATTCAAGATAGGTCTTTTCTCAACTCCAATGGAGCTTACCGTAGCGCAGGGCGGATATTTCCTTATGGCAGCTTTGCCGTATGCAATAGTTGGCTTATTCTCGGCTGTAAGGCAGGGAAGAGTTGCGGCATCGGGTATAAATCTGCTTGCAAAGCGTCCCGATCAGCTTGGTAAAGCCATTACAAGTGCGGCACTTGTTGAAACATACGCAATATTTGCATTGCTCGTAACACTTCTTTTGGTATTCAGAGCTCCTTTCTGACAGTAGGCAACTCTATCTCTTTTATGGAGGAACTATTGAATGAATGGAATTGAGAAGATAACAAATAAGATAGTGGAGGATGCGCAGGCGTCGGCTGATAAGCTGATAGCCGATGCAAATGCGCGCGCGGCGGATATACTTGGCGAGGCGGCACGCAAAAAGCAGACTATTTCGGATGATATGTTCAATTCAGCCATGGCTGAGGGCGAGAACATCATAAATTCCGCAAGGTCTACGCTTGAGCGCAATTCAAAGGCGATCATATCGAATATGAAGAATGCTATGGTCAATGAAGCCTTTGAAGGTGCCAAAAACGAGATAGCGTCGCTTGAAACTGAAAAATATACAAATCTTATGACAAAATTGCTCTGCCGCGTGCTTTCATCGAGAATAGATGAAGAAAAACGCAGTATGAGACTGTTTTCGGAGGATATCTCCCCTGACAGATATGAGGTCATAATGAATAAGCGTGACAGGGATACATGCGGAGTTTATATCGTGGCAGGCGTAAGACGTGCTACGGTGGGAAAAATAACAGGTGATGTGCTTGACAAGGTCACCCTGTCGCAGGAGGTAGCCGATATAAGCGGTGGATTTATCCTGCGTATGGGCAGAGTGGAGATAAACGCATCGATCGAAGCGATACTTGGAGAGATACGCGAGCAGACTGAGCCTGATATCATGGATATGCTCTTTCCCTCTGATGTATCGGAAAGTGAAGAATAATACGCAGAAAGGCTCGTTTGCATATGGGAAAAAAGAATAACTCTAACGAATATATGTATTCGACTCCGCGATTTCGCTTTGCGGAGGGAAGATTGCTTTTTATGAGCGAGCTGTATGAGCTTTGTGAGTCAGACGGTACGGACGATATCATGCAAAAGCTTATATCAAAAGGAAATGACTTGAGAGATGCAGATATTGACAGTGTGTCCGACAAGCTGCTTTGCGATGCATTTGATCTTGTTTATGAAATATCAGAGGATCCAAGCGCATACGACCTTTTCAGATATCCGTACGATTGCCACAATATAAAATGTGCTATCAAGGCAACTCTCAGAAATGTGGATACCGATGGCATGATGTACAGCTGTGCATCCGTGCCGTGTGACGGCATTGCAAAGGCGGTGTGTGACAGGGATCTTTCCATGTATCCGAAGCATATGGCTGCTGCCGCTACGGAAGCTATGGAGCTGTATTCGAAGACACACGATCCGTCTGTGATCGATATCACGGTGGATAAGGCGGCATATAAGGATATGCTTTGTGCCGCCATAGCATCGGGCTCACAGTACATGATATCTCTTGTAAAGGTCAGGATAGACCTTGCCAATATACTTATGTGCATCCGAATGCTGAAATTTGCAGGCAACGGCATGCAGAATGAAAGGCTTGAGCTTGCGTATATCGAGGGCGGAAATATAGATATAGGCACACTTGCATACTGTCTTGAAGGCGGCATGGATCTGCTTGCGGACAAGCTGTTTTCCATGGGCTATTCTAAGGTGTCGGATGCGATATCGTCTGGCAAGGGACAGATATGGAGATGCGAAAAGGCTGCGGATGATACGCTCATGGATATTGCAAAGAGAGCAAAGAGCATAAGCTTTGGCATAGAGGTGGGCGCAGGATATCTTGTGGCGAAAGAAACAGAGGCGAAGAATCTGCGCATACTCATCAGCGGAAAGAGAAGCGGGCTGTCAGACGACAGCATAAAAGAAAGATTGAGGGAGTCCTATGAGTAAGATATGCATTATAGGCGACCGCGACAGCGTTATGGGCTTTATGGCTGTGGGCTTTGCGGTATATGAGGCAAACGACGCCGAGAGCGCCGCGGACATCCTTGTATCACTGGCAAGTGACAAGGAGAATGCCATAATATTTATAATGGAGGATTATGCCATATCCCTTGATGCTTTGATCTCAAAGTACAAAAATCAGCCTATCCCTGCAATAATCCCAATTCCGTCACGAAACGGAAGCTGCGGATATGCAATGGAGAGCATAAAGCGCGCATCCGAGCGTGCTTTGGGCGCAGATATCCTGTTTAAGGATCAATGATCAATATTACGAAAGGATGCGTTTTACGCATACGATAAAGATGACAGAAGGTAAAATATTAAAGGTTTCCGGACCGCTCGTCATTGCCGAGGGCATGAGAGATGCGGATATGTTCAACGTTGTACGCGTTGGCAAGAACCGACTTATCGGCGAGATAATCGAGATGCACGGTGATAGGGCATCTGTTGAGGTATATGAGGAAACTGCGGGACTTGGCAGGGGAGATAAGGTGGTTGATACAGGCGAGCCACTGTCCTGCGAATTGGGTCCGGGACTTCTTACTAACATTTATGACGGCATAGAAAGACCTCTTGAGGTGCTCAGAGATATGTATGGCGCAAATCTTGCAAGAGGCGTCGATGCTCCTGCGCTTGACAGGGAGAAGCTGTGGCATTTCACCACAGATCTTTCCTTTGGTGATAGGGTGTGCGCAGGTGATATACTCGGAAGAGTCATGGAAAATGATGTCATAGAGCATAAGATAATGTTGCCCCCCAATATGAACGGAACGGTAGTTGAGATGAACTCCGGCGATTATACTGTCACAGACAGGGTGGGCAAGGTAAAGCTTGATGACGGCACCATACAGGAGATACGTCTTATGCAGAAGTGGCCTGTGAGAGTTGCTCGTCCGATAAAGGAAAAGCTCTCTCCCACAGAACCTATGATAACGGGACAGAGGGTAATAGATGCGCTTTTCCCAATATCAAAGGGAGGTACAGCCTGTGTTCCCGGTCCTTTCGGCTCGGGTAAGACTGTCGTACAGCATCAGCTGGCAAAATGGAGCGATGTGGATATCGTGGTATATATCGGTTGCGGTGAGCGCGGAAACGAAATGACAGATGTTTTGCGCGAATTTCCCGAGATAATCGACCCGAGAACAGGCAGATCTCTCATGGAGAGGACCGTACTTATTGCCAATACCTCCGATATGCCTGTTGCGGCAAGAGAAGCGTCTATATATACAGGTATAACCATTGCTGAATATTACAGAGATATGGGATATAATGTTGCGGTCATTGCTGACTCAACATCGCGCTGGGCAGAGGCTTTGCGCGAGATGTCAGGCAGACTTGAGGAGATGCCGGGTGATGAGGGATATCCTGCATATCTGACGTCAAGGCTTGCGCAATTTTATGAAAGAGCAGGAAATGCAGTTTGCCTTGGAAGCGATTCAAGGCACGGATGCTTGTCTGCTATAGGTGCTGTATCGCCGCAGGGCGGTGATATATCCGAGCCTGTCACACAGGCAACTCTCAGAATAGTTAAGGTGTTCTGGGGACTTGATTCATCTCTTGCATATAAGCGTCATTTCCCTGCAATAAATTGGCTCAATTCCTATTCGCTCTACCGCGACAGACTTGCAAAGTGGTATGAGGATAATGTGGGCGCTGAGTGGAATGATCTCACGCGGAGATGCCTGAAAACATTGCAGGTAGAGGATGATCTGCAGGAGATAGTAAAGCTCGTGGGCATGGATGCCCTCTCATACGACGACAGGCTTACGCTGGAGGCGGCAAAGAGCATCAGGGAGGATTTCCTGCAGCAAAATGCTTTCGAGGGCGATGACAGCTATTGTGAGCTTGACAAGCAGCTCTTGCTTATGAAGCTCGTGTTCGCATTTGAAGACAAGGCACGCGAGGCTATAGGCAATGGCGCTGATATCGACGAGATAACCGAATTGCCCGTGCGTGAGGAGATAGGAAGATATAAGTCTGTGCGTTATGGTCAGCATGAGGATGCATATCGCGAAATAATCAGAAATATTGATGCGCAGCTTGCACAGATCACACCGAAGGAGGATATCTCAAGATGATAAGAGAATACAGAACCGTTGAGGAGATAGCAGGTCCTTTGATGCTTATAAAGCAGGTCGAGGGTGTGAAGTACGACGAGCTTGGTGAGATAGAGCTACCAAATGGCGATATACGCCGATGCAGAGTACTTGAAGTAAACGGAAGCAACGTGCTCGTACAGCTCTTTGAGTCGAGCGCGGGACTTAATGTTGCAAATGCAAAGGTGAGATTTTCGGGACACGGAGTCCAGCTTGGCGTATCTGAGGATATGCTTGGCAGAGTGTTCAACGGAATGGGCGAGATCATTGACAACGGCGCAAAGATAATGCCCGAGATGTATATGGACATAAACGGAAGCCCCATCAATCCCGCGGCACGTTACTATCCTTCAGAATTTATTCAGACGGGAATATCCACGATAGACGGACTCAATACTCTTGTCAGAGGACAGAAGCTCCCCATTTTTTCGGGCTCGGGTCTGCCGCATGCAGATCTTGCGGCTCAGATTGCAAGACAGGCAAGGGTGCTTGGCGATAACGAAAATTTTGCCGTTGTGTTTGCCGCTGTAGGTATCACATTTGAGGAAGCGGACTATTTTGTAAGTGATTTCAAAAAGACAGGTGCGATCGACAGAACGTGCATGTTCATGAACCTTGCGTCCGACCCTGCTATAGAGAGAATAATGACCCCGAGAATGGCGCTGACTGCCGCAGAGTATCTTGCATTTGAAAAGAATATGCATGTGCTTGTGATAATAACCGATATCACAAATTATGCGGAGGCGCAAAGAGAGGTGTCGGCGGCAAGAAAGGAAGTTCCCGGCAGACGCGGATACCCGGGATATATGTATACCGATCTGGCTTCTCTTTATGAGAGAGCGGGAAGAAAGATGGGCTGTCTTGGATCCATAACCATGATCCCGATACTTACCATGCCCGAGGATGATAAGACTCATCCTATCCCTGACCTTACAGGATATATCACAGAAGGTCAGATAATCCTTTCAAGAGAGATGAACAGAAAGGGATATATGCCGCCCGTGGACGTGCTTCCATCACTTTCAAGATTGAAGGACAAGGGAATAGGCGCAGGTAAAACGAGAGAGGACCATGCAGGTCTTATGAACCAGCTGTTTTCGTCTTATGCAAGAGGCAAGGAGGCAAAGGAGCTTATGGTAGTTCTCGGAGAGTCTGCTCTTACACCGGTAGACAGACTTTATGCAAAATTTGCCGAGGCATTTGAGGAAAGATATATAAATCAGGGATTTTATGAAAATCGAAGCATAATAGAGACCTTGGATCTTGGCTGGGAGCTCTTGTCTATTTTGCCGCGCGCCGAAATGAAGAGGATAAAGCCGGAATATGTAGACAAGTATTGGAAGGGCTGATATCATGGCACAGATGAAGGTCAATCCGACAAGAATGGAGCTGAAAAAGCTTCAGGCGCGCTATAATACCGCACGTCGCGGACACAAGCTGCTCAAGGACAAGAGAGATGAGCTTATGCGTCAATTTCTTGAAAATGTCAAGGAATATAAGGAACTGAGGCAAAAGGTGGACAGTGCGCTTTCGGGCGTGTACACAAGCTTTGCGTTTGCCTCTGCCACTATGGGAAAGAAGGAGATGCATGAGGCACTCATGCTTCCCAAAAAGGAGGGCGAGCTGAGCGTTGGATATAAGAACCGTATGAATGTTGAAGTTCCCGTGTTTGATTTTAAGATCAAGGACAGCAGTGAGGGCTTGAATTACGGATATGCTTTCACCTCGGGCGAGCTGGACTCATCGGTTGATGAGCTCTCGGGTGTCTTGTGTGACATGGTAAAGCTTGCGCAGATAGAGAAAAATGCACAGCTCCTGGCAGGCGAGATAGAGAGAACGCGCAGGCGTGTAAATGCGCTTGAATATATACTTATGCCGCAGTATCTCGATGCGATAAAGACAATACAGTCAAAGCTGGAGGAAAATGAAAGAAGCAATACCACAAGACTTATGAAGGTCAAGGATATCGTAATAAACGAAAAGAGCGGCAATTAGCCAACTCTATTCGGCTTATGCCGAGCGATATTTGCTGTGCAAGCTTCAGGGCGAATAGAATACCACTCATAAAAATAGAAAAGAGAGAGTTTTACGGATTTTTTCCGCATTACTCTCTCTTTTGTTTTATCTCCGGTTTCGCATTTGTATTACAAATGCATCATTACCCTTATTTTAAATTATTTTATAAGGACAACGTCTCATTTACAACTGTTTTTACATTTTCATGTGTACATTTGTCTAAAAATTCATCCTTGTCCATCCAATTGACGGATATCATACGCTTTTCTTTTGCCTTTGGCTCTCCCTCGTCTTTCAATTCAAAAAGAAACGGAACTATAGTTTTTCTGATCAGTTTATTTGCCGGCGTTAAAAATTCATAAGAAAATGATTTGAGTTCTTTTATAAGGTCAGCTTTAGTGATAAGGATATTTGTTTCTTCGAAGCATTCTCTTATCGCAGTATCAATCAGAGATTCGTTTTCCTCTTTGTGACCTTTGGGGAGAGATAAGGTCTCCTTTCCGTAGATCAATTCATTTGTGGCAAGGATCTTTTCGTTACATAATACAACAGCCATGGCACTTGTTTCTTAAATTACTGGCAGAATTTTCACTTCAATTCCGAGAACACCGTATTTTTCTACCTTTTCGGCACTGTAATAGGCAAGCATATCTGAAGGATCTGCAATTTCATATTCTTCATAACCAATAGATATTTTGTCGTGATGCTTATACAGTTCATCAAAATTTTTGTATCTATATAAGTTTGTAACTAAGCACACTAAAATTTCGCCGTTTTTTGTATTAGTAAATTCAATGGTATCATCAATGGAGATCAGCGAGCGCTTTTCATCGTATAATCTCATTTCGATAGTCTTGGTGGTATCCTTTATCTTTTGAAAAGAGTCATCGTATAGGTTCATTTTGTGTAACATAATAATACATCCCCGCTTTCACTTGTTTGCAAATTCATTATATCATACTTCGTAGTGAAAAGCAATGCTTTTCAAAGAAAATAAGCTTAATAAGAAAAATTGCAATAAAAAAGGCTTTTTGCCCGAAGGGAAAAAGCCAACCATTTCTTTTCACTCTTCACTCTTATCTTTTCACTTAAAATTTGTGGGAATCGAACATTTTACCTAAAATTTCAAAGAAATTTTAGGTGTTAGAGTTCTCGCGTCGCTCGTCTCTATCAAATCCAAAAGGACGTCGCTATGCGACGCCCCTTTAAAATTTGTGGGAATCGAACCTTTTACCTAAAATTTCAAAGAAATTTTAGGTGTTAGAGTTCTCGCGCCGCTCGTTTCTATCAAAGCCAAAGGGACGTCGCTATGCGACGCCCCTTTGGCTTTGGTGGAGATGAGGGGAATCGAACCCCTGTCCAAAAACCCCTTGATATAACTTTCTTCGGGTGTAGACGGTCTTTTGGGCTTTTTCGCTTGATCGCCGACAGTCAGGCTATTAAACGAAGCAACCGTTTTGTGCATGACGGGCTCAACGGTAAAACACCCATGCATGTTCACCACTAACATGACGTTCAGTCCGAATTCGTGGTCCTATTCGGAGGAACGGGCGATCCGCAGATCGCAGCACTGCCTGTCTTAAGCCCTTAAGGGCTTAAGCTTAGGCAGCCATAGCAACTGTATTGTTGTCGTTTATTTTTTAAGTTTGGGCAGTTTAAGAGATTACCCGGCTCTACCCGCTTATCATACCTCAGAATCCCTGTCGAAACCATTGCACCCCCATGATAATGAGGGGATACAGATGATATTATCTGTTGTATTCCTTCATTTTTCTGTCGATATCACGGTCGGCATCGCGCTTTGCAATGCTGTCGCGCTTATCATACATCTTTTTACCTCGGCAAAGTCCCACCTCGACCTTGACGCGTGAGCCGCTGAAATACAGAGAAAGGGGGATCAGCGAAAATCCCTTTTGCGCGGCAAGCCCGTGAAGCTTCATTATCTCGCGCTTATGCATGAGCAATTTTCGATCTCGCAGGGGATCACGATTGAATATATTTCCGTGCTCGTACGGACTTATATGCATACCCACAACGAATATTTCGCCGTTTTTGATATCGCAGTATGCATCCTTCAGATTAACACTGCCTGCTCTGATGCTTTTCACCTCTGTGCCGAAAAGCTCAATGCCCGCTTCGTACTTTTCATCAACGAAATAGTCGTGGTAAGCCTTTTTGTTCTGCGCTATAGTCTTTTGTCCGACATCCTTCGCCATATCTGCGATACCTCCTTTTCTTTATCTTAGCCATAGTATTATACACTTTTTTTTGAATTCTGTCAATAGATTTATTGTCGAATGGCGGAAATGAGAGCAAAAAAGAGTACAGGATGCTCTCCTGTACTCAAAAAAGCTTTATTTCAGCAGGATCTCAAAGTAAAGTATCTCTCCGTTGCGGTTGACCTTAATGCTTACAGTATCTCCTGCCTTTTTGGATTGCAATACCTCTCCGAGATATGTCAGGTCTTTGTTTCCCGAGCCTTCGATATCAATTATGACATCGCCGACCTTTAATTTGTTTTCGGAATCGTATCCGGGTGTCAGCGTTACCACATATATTCCGCTATCGCAGGGGGTGAAGCATTTATCAGGATATCTGGATACAAATGCAGAGTTTGCCTGGTATATTCTTCCCGATGCTTCATCGTGGTAATAGTATGAGCCGCTTACCGCGTTGAGCCCGACGATACCCATTTGAGCAGGGGAGTCGTCGTTTTTATCGCCCTCGTTTGAAAGTATAGATTTTATAAGCTCCACAGCATCATCTGCAGGGATGGCAAATCCCATGCCGACATAATCGTTTGAAAGGCGCATGGTTATTATGCCTACCACCTGACAGCTTGAATTTATGAGCGGACCGCCCGAATTTCCCGGGTTTACAGGCGCGTCTGTCTGTATGACTCTCATTATCCTCTCAAGGCTTCCGTTGTCGTCATGGAATTTAGCCTCGCGCTCCGTAGCTGAAACTATACCTGAGGTAACGCTCCATGAAAAGCTTGATCCTGCAGGGTTCCCGACCGCGTATACTCTCTGTCCGAGATAGCATCCGCCCGTTGCAAACGTCGCATACTTAAGACCCTTTGCATTTATCTTTATAACCGCTATGTCGTTTGCTTCGATATATCCCACAATATTTGCCTTGTATGTCGCGCCGTTGTACAGAAGCACCTGTATGGACTGCGCTCCTTCGATAACGTGATAATTTGTCACGATATAGCCGTTTTCCGAAAATATTATTCCCGTTCCGGTAGACGAGTCTGCACTTATGACAACGGTGCTGTCCTTAAAGGCTTCAAGAGCCTCGGGAGAGGCAGATCCGTCCTCAAGAGGTGACGGGGCAGAATCGGACACGCTGATGTTTATTACGGTGTCGCCATGTATATCCTCGGGAGTAGCGAGCAATATGCCGCTTAACAGCGCAAATATCAAAAGTGACATTGCGGCGGCAAATACTATGCAGACCGTGATGGCAAGCTTTTTGCCTTTGTTTTTGCTTTTGACAGGGGAGAGATCTATCGGCTCGTGCATCTGCTCGTAGCTCCAATTGGAGTATGATGTCCCCTCGTGGTCGGGAATATCATCAGAGCTGTCGTTGTCTTTGTTTTCTTCGGTCGAGCTGTCATTTGCGCCATTATCCGCATCATTTATATGATTGTCATCCTGCTCTGCCGAGTCGGATGAGCCGCCATTATCAGAATTCTCCTGTGAGCATTGCTCATCTTCGGATATTGACGAGTCGCTCTGACTGTTTTTTGTGTCGTCAGAGTCTACACTGTATTCGTCATTGACATCATTGCCTGCGTCGTTTGGCATGCAGTTATCTTTCAAATTGTTTTCGTCCATAATTAATTCCTTTCTCACCGCGATGGATGGTAACAGGTAAAATTTTGCGCCAATCGTATGTGAGCGTTACCGCTCAGATTGGCGCAAAGTCTATTATCCGAGAAGCTCAAATTTGTAGCCAACGCCCCAAACTGTCTTAAGCACCCATTTGTCGGAAGCGCCCTCAAGCTTTTCACGCAGACGCTTTATATGTACGTCTACCGTGCGAGAGTCGCCGAGGTAATCAAATCCCCATACCTTATCGAGAAGCTGATCTCTTGTAAATACTCTGTTGCTGTTGGAAGCAAGGAAGTAGAGAAGCTCAAGCTCCTTCGGGGGGATGTCTATGCAGTGACCGTTGAGCTTAAGCTCATATTTCTGAAGGCTTATCTCAATATTTTCAAAGCGGATTATCTCCTCCTCAGCCTTTGCGGAATGAGTCTGGCAACGGCGGAGGACCGCCTTGATCCTTGCGGAAAGCTCTTTAAGATCAAAGGGCTTAACAAGGTAGTCGTCTGCTCCGAGCTCAAGACCGAGGCATTTGTCAAACACATCGCTCTTTGCACTGATCATGATGATAGGCTTCTGAGATATCTCGCGGATCTCACGGCATACCTGCCAGCCGTCCTTTTTGGGCAGCATTATGTCCAAAAGAACGATGTCGGGCTCATACATTCTGAAAAAGCTAACGCCCTCACTTCCGTCCTGTGCTATCTTTACTTCATATCCTTCATTTTCAAAATAAGCTCTAATTGACTCACTTACGGCAGAATCATCGTCGATTATAAGAATTTTGGTATCCATCATCTTTTTTGCGTCCTCCTGTGTAAGAATGCATAAATTCAAAAATATGCAAAATGCTTGATTATAGGTGTGTGTTTAATGATATCATAAAATCCTTGTGCGAATTTTATGTGAAAAATGTCTGAATTTTGACCGAATTTTATACAATTGTAAAGAAAAATCCGTTCCGTTAATAATTATACCATAACTTTTTGAATTTGTACAGTATTTTTTTAAAAAAATTTTAATATTTTTCGGAAATGTTTTGAATTTGTTCAATTTTGCTTTTTTTATCGCCAAAATCGTTGTCAGGCTCGTTTTTTATTTGCACTGTAGATTTATTTGTCGACACGGATGCATTATATTTGAATAATATACAAAAATGCTTATACATATTCAGATTTTCAAAAATAAGGGCAAAAGCGATGCCTAAGCTGTGTCGGACGGCACATTTTGCGGCATTTTTTTGCACGTGGGGAGCATAATTTCAAATACAGCTATTGAAAAAAATGCGGATATATGGTATACTATATATACTATGTTCAAAAAAGCTTGCAAAGCCGCGAGCCTTTAAAATGTATTTGATATAAAAGGAGATATAAAAATGAAACTTGGTATAGTAGGACTTCCGAATGTCGGAAAATCCACGCTTTTTAATGCGCTTACAAATGCAGGTGCGGAGTCTGCAAATTATCCGTTCTGCACGATAGAGCCTAATGTCGGAATAGTTACAGTTCCTGACAGCCGCCTTGATGTGCTTGCAAAAATGTACGATCCTAAAAAGTACACACCTGCCATAATTCAGTTTGTTGATATCGCAGGTCTTGTAAAGGGTGCTTCAAGAGGCGAGGGACTTGGAAATAAATTCCTTTCCAATATACGTGAATGTGACGCTGTTATACATGTAGTCAGATGCTTTGAGGATGATAATATCATCCATGTTGATGGCAGTGTAGATCCCTTGCGTGACCTGGAAACCATCAATATGGAGCTTATCTTTTCCGATATGGAAATGCTTGAAAGACGCATGGACAGGACAAAGAAGGCTATGAAGGGCGACAAGACGCTTATTTCTGAGCTTGAGGTGTACGAGAAGATATATGCGACTCTTGAAAGCGGCAAATGTGCAAGGACCATGACCCTTACAGATGATGAGAGAGCATATCTTTATGATACTCCCCTGCTTACTATGAAGCCCGTAATTTACGTTGCAAACGTAGGTGAGGACGACGTGGCAGCGGAGCCTCTTGACAATCCTGCATACATGGCAGTTAAGAAATTTGCCGAGGAAGAGCATTCGGGAGTTATCGCGGTCTGCGCAGGAATAGAGGCAGAGATCGCCGAGCTTGACGGCGAGGATAAGGCTATGTTCCTTGAGGATCTCGGCATAGAAGAGAGCGGTCTTGACAAGCTTATAAAAGCAAGCTACAGCCTGCTCGGACTCATCTCTTATCTTACCGCAGGACCTGAAGAGGTAAGAGCATGGACTATTACAAGAGGAACCAAAGCACCGCAGGCGGCAGGAAAGATACACAGCGATTTTGAACGCGGATTTATCAGAGCAGAGGTAATAGCATTTGACGACCTTGTTGCGGCAGGAAACATGGTTGCTGCAAAGGAAGCGGGACTTGTGAGAAGTGAAGGCAAGGAATACGTTATGAAGGACGGAGACATCGTTCTTTTCAGATTTAACGTTTAAATGCATATGAAAAGGCTATTTAAGGCAATACCTGTATTCATATTGGCTTTGATGCTTGCCGCTACGGCAATCACGTCTATATTTGCATCAAATGCTGATATTCCGACGCTGTACAAGAGAAGTGGCGAATATATAGCCAAAGACCCTGCAAATACAAACAAGAGCTGGCATTTGGCAGGCAAGGACAAAAATGTTATACAGTTTAATGGATCGGGCGGATATCCGCTTACGGTCAAGAACAGCACAGGCTCTCCGTCATATTTTTACATAGCAGGCAGTAACAGCATCGAATGGCTGCTTGATGCGCCGGAATACATAGACTATTTAAAAAACGATTTTGTTATAGAATATGAGCTTACGCATGATGAGGTGTCAAACGGATATGTATCTCTTGTGCTTGCCTACAATTACAAATATTATGTCGATGCATATATAACGCCCGACGGCACAGGGGATATATCACTTGTGCTTGACGGAAAGGCTCATTCGGTGATGGATGAGGCGAGCATCCTGTCGCCCACGTCATCAAAGGAGCTTACAGAGGCTCTTTACGGTAAGGGCAAGAGCGCTGCATTGTCGCAGACTGTCGCGGTATCTCTGCGTGTGACCGTAAATGAGGACCGCATGCCCAGCAAGATACTTATGTATATAAACGGCTGTCTTGTTGCGTATACCGACGGAGATATGACCGAGCTCGTAAGGCAGAACACACCGCAGTATTCCATATACGAGGGAAGCACATTTCCGATCGATAAGCTTGGAAACGTGATAGCGATAAAGTGCGCGGACGGAGCATCGGCACAGCTCTCATCTATCAGAATATACGGAGTTGACAGAAATAATAATACGCCCGAGCTTGACGGCGCTCTGTATTATGCGGACAAGTACGGCAATTCCAGCTTTGATCCGAGCGATTACGAGGTAGAGGATACGACCGACACGACAGATACAGCTGATACGACCGACACGACAGATACGACCGAGTCGGAAGACACGAGCGATACGCTTACGGGCACAGATACAGCTGACATATCGGAGAGCACATCTGCAGTTGCATCTGAGAGTGATACTGTTATCTCTACAGATGAGGATATCTCGGAGAGCGGCGAGGACCGAAGCGATAATGATGATTTGGACGGCACCGGCTCCGGCGGAAGCATGATATTATACTTGTGCCTGACTCTCGGGGCTTTGTGCGTTGTCACACTTATCTCCGCGGCGATCGCACTTAAAATGAGGACGGAAAAACAATGAGAATGAGAAAGAAAAAACACGGAGCGGAAAGAATTGAAGCCTGCTCCGAACTTATGATAACAGATCTTGAGCGCTTAAAGCAGGATCCTTATTACGCTTTTGAGGCAAAGGACAAGCCTCTGTGCCTTGAGATCGGCTGCGGCAAGGGAAACTTTGCCTGCGGTATGGCGGAGAAGCACCCTGAGTGCAACTTTATTGCGATGGAAAGAGTCAGCGATGTGTGCTGTATAGCTCTTGAAAAGGCAAAGGCATGCGCTGATACGCGAGAGGACAATCTCAGATTTATTATAGGAAACGCAGAAAATCTTTGCCAGTGGTTTCCCGAGTATTGCATAGATACCCTGTATCTGAATTTCAGCGATCCGTGGCACAAAAAAGGACATGCAAAAAGACGTCTTACACATAGAGGATTTCTTGAGAACTACCGCAAGGTGTTAAAAGAGGGCGGAAGGCTTATATTCAAGACCGATAACACACCTCTCTTTGATTTCAGCCTTGAAGAATTTGAGGCGTGCGGACTTTGCGTTGAGTGGATGACAAGAGATCTCCATTCAAGTGAGAGGGCAGAAGACAATGTCATGACGGAATACGAGAAGAATTTTTCCGAGAAGGGATTTAATATCTGCTCTGCGATAGTTCGCTTCTGATACATACGGAGGAATAATTTACATGAAAAAGACCGAAAATGACAACAGACCCGGTGGAATAATAGCAGTAAACAAGCCTGCGGGAATAACATCGCATGATGTAGTCTACAAGATGCGTAAGCTTTTCGGTACATCGAGGGTGGGTCATACGGGAACACTTGATCCATTGGCTACGGGAGTGCTTGTCGTGCTTATAGGCAGAGCGGCAAAGGCTTGCGAATATATAGCAAAGGACAAAAAAAGATATACCGCCACCCTGCGCCTCGGATATGAGACTGACACCGAGGATATAACAGGCAATGTGACGGTAGAGCATATACCTTCAGATGGCGCATATCCGACAGAGGACGATGTGAGATCTGCCGCCGAGAGCTTTGTCGGCAAAACGGTGCAGATACCCCCGATGTATTCCGCGCTTAAGGTAAACGGTCAAAAGCTGTGCGACCTTGCACGCCGCGGAATAGAGGTGGAGAGGGTCGCAAGGGAGATTGAGATATATTCTGTATCCGTGGAAAAGACGGACGACAAGAGAGAATTTATCCTGGCAGTCCATTGCTCTGGCGGTACATATATAAGGACATTGTGCGCTGATATAGGCAAAAAGCTCGGATGCGGAGGAGTTATGGCTTCATTGCGCCGAGATGAAGCAAACGGCATTGCTCTGTCTGACGCGTATGCCCTTGATGCGCTTGAAGAAATGAGCGAGCAGGAGAGAGAAAATGCACTCATTCCGACATCAAGGATCTTTGAGGACTATCCGTGCATATGCCTTGAGAGCTTTTATGAGAAGCTGTTTCGCGACGGCTGCCCGATATACTTGAAAAAGCTGCACATAGATCTTCCAAGTGATGCTTATGTGCGTGTCTGTGACCGTGACGGCGGATTTTTTGCTCTCGGCAAGGTCATAGATACTGCGGAAGGCAAGGCTGTGAAGTCCTGCAAGATATTCGATCTTAAGGTAACTAAATAAAAAGGAATATTAAAGACAGATATGCACCCCGAAATCACATTCGGGGTGCATATTTATTATCGATATTATTTATTGGCAGGATGCTTTATTTTACAAATTCGCAATAGATCGCGCGAACTGCTTTTTCGTATTCATTTTCATCTATACCGATTATGATATTCAGCTCGCAGGAGCCCTGATCTATCATACGGATATTTATGCCTGCGTTTGAAAGAGCATCAAACACGCGCGCCGCCGTGCCCTTGGCTTTGACCATACCGCGACCTACGACAGCAACGAGTGCAACGCCGTCCTCAATGGTAACGGAATCTGCGTTGGTGCGCTTTTCGATAAGGCTTATCAGCTTTTCTCTGTGGGGCTCAATCGCCGATGTGGATACTACAAGGCTCATGGTGTCAATGCCTGAGGGAAGATGCTCGAAGGATATTCCGAAATCGTCAAGTATCTCAAGGAGCCTGCGACCGAATCCTATCTCGGAGTTCATCATGTCCTTCTCGACTGTGATGACAGAAAATCCCTTTTTGCCTGCGATACCCGAGATGATGCGCTTTGTGTCATAGCTATCGGCTTTTGCAACGATCATGGTACCCTTGTCCTCGGGCTTGTTGGTGTTTCTGATATTTATCGGAATGCCTGCAAATCTTACAGGGAATATTGCATCCTCATGCAATACAGTTGCGCCCATATATGAGAGCTCGCGAAGCTCTCTGTATGTTATCGTGTCGATAGGGCAGGGATCTTCTACTACTCTCGGGTCTGTCATAAGGAAGCCCGAAACATCCGTCCAGTTTTCATAAAGATCTGCAGATGCCGCCTTTGCAACGATAGATCCCGTGATGTCAGATCCGCCTCTTGAGAAGGTCTTGATCGTGCCGTTGGGCATGCAACCGTAAAATCCGGGGATGACAGCATTTTCGTGACATGCAAGCTCGGCTTTTAATACCTCGTTTGTCTTTGCCTCGTCAAACGAGCCGTCGTCGTTGAAGAATATTACGTTTTCAGCGTCGATAAATCCAAATCCGAGATATTTTGCAAGTATGATGCCGTTGAGGTATTCGCCTCGGCTGGCAACGTAATCGCGACCTGCACTGTGGAGCATGGCGTTCTTGACGTATTCAAATTCGCCGCTCATATCAAAGTTAAGTCCAAGCTCGTCTATAATGCTCGTGTATCTTGCAACTATTTTTGCATACTGCTCTTCTATCTCGCTTATGCTTGCGCGCGACTTTATAAGATCATAGCACTTATAAAGCATGTCTGTCACCTTGATATCCGAGGAGAATCTCTTTCCGGGCGCAGACGGAATGACATAGCGGCGCGCGCTGTCTGCTTTTATAATATTGGCGACCTGTTTGAAATGCTCGGCATCAGCCAAAGACGAGCCGCCGAATTTAACGACCTTAATGCTCATGGTATATATCCTCTTTTCATTGTATAAAACTGAATAATATTGAAAAATGTATCACACATTATTATATGAAAAAATGTAGCGTTTGTCAATAGAAAAATGGTAAAAATCTCGTATAAGGTCGTTTTTGACTTATATTTTTACAAAATATCTGTTTTTTTCGCATTTTTAGCGTCGTACTTGACAATTGCCTATGTTTGGGTTATAATTATAATGCATAAATACGGCATTTGCCGAAAAGATCACAGAGGCGTTTTATGGAAAGCTTAAGAGAATTATATAAAGTCGGCAGAGGGCCATCCAGCTCACATACGATGGGACCTCACAAGGCGGCAAAAAAGTTTAAGGAAGAATATGCAAGGGCAGATGCTTTTGAGGCTGTACTGTACGGCTCGCTTGCCTTAACGGGCAAGGGGCATATGACGGATAAGGTGATAAGAGAGGTATTCTCTCCCATCCCTTGCCGCGTTGTATTTGACAGAACGACACCTGCCACTGTACATCCGAACACAATGGAGCTCGTAGCATATCTTGGCGATGAGGAGCTCGGGCGAGAGACCGTATACAGCATAGGCGGCGGATCCATCGTATATGATGTAAACGAAAAGAGTGAGACTGTGGACGTGTATCCGCATAATACATTTGAGGAGATCGCTGAATTTTGCGGACAGCGCAATATACGTATTCCCGAATATGTGGAGATGTTTGAAGGACCGCAGATCTGGGATCACCTTGCATATGTCTGGGAGATAATGAAAAAAAGCATTGATGATGGCCTTAAGGGACGCGGAGTGCTGGAGGGCGGACTCGGAGTTACGAGAAAGGCGCATTTCCTTTACAGTCAAAGGCATATAGACGAATCTGCACAGACAAGGGAAAACAGGATAGTTTGCGCATATGCATTTGCCGCGAGCGAGCAGAATGCAAGCGGAGGTGAGATAGTTACAGCTCCGACATGCGGAAGCTGTGGCGTTGTGCCATCCGTGTTGAGATATATGCAGGAAAACAAACAGTTTAAAAATGAAGCAATTGTTAAGGCACTTGCAACAGGTGGCATCATCGGAAACATTATAAAAAAGAATGCGTCGGTAAGCGGAGCGGAATGCGGATGTCAGGCTGAGATAGGCAGTGCGTGCTCTATGGCGGCGGCGGCATTGGCAGAGCTTTTCGATATGGGCATCGAGCAGATAGAATATGCCGCAGAGGTGGCTATGGAGCATCACCTCGGTCTTACCTGTGATCCTGTAGACGGACTCGTCCAGATACCTTGTATAGAGCGAAACGCAGTTGCGGCAATGCGCGCGATAAATGCATTGAGCCTTGCCAATTTCCTCACGTCGCTGAGCAAGGTGTCATTTGATACAGTGGTCAAGACCATGTACGAAACGGGAATACACCTGCAAAGTCAGTATCGTGAGACCAGCGAGGGCGGACTTGCAAAGTATTACGTAAAGCAGTGATGCTGTGTGGAATATTTTACGCATTTTACTGCTCTTTGGTCGCAAAAACATTGACAATAAACATATATTGTGGTACAATATTAAGGTAGTGTATTTCTAACTTTGAAAGGTGATATTTAATGGTTAATGAAACAGTTAAAAAAATAAAGCTGATATACGGGATCGTGGTATCCTTGCTGCTTGTGGCATCGGGAATATCGCTTATCGTATCCTGCGTCAGCATATACAAAAGGGGAGGATCTCCTTTTTCACGCGAGAGCGTGACGGAAGCATTCTCGCACATATCAGCTCTCATTTATGTGCTGCTGATATTGCTTGTGCTGGGTGCTGTCATGATGATAATATTCCCCGATGATAAGAAAAAGCTCAAAGGTGTGCGCGATCTTGACGTGTCCTATCGCAAGCTTGAAGAAAAGATAGACATGACGGTGTCAGATGCAAGGATCAAGCTGCTTTTTGCTTCTGCAAAGATGAGAAAGGCTCTGCGCGTATGCGCGATCGCTGTCTGCGTGGCTTGCCTTGCGCTTGCATGCTGTATGACATTGCTTATAATACTCGGCAGTGACATAAAGAACGCAAACGAAACAGTCACGAAATGTGCGACGGTGTCACTCCTGATAATGACACTTGCATTGCTTATAGGATTTTCCTGCAGGATCCTTACTGATATAAGCCTTAAGAGATCCATCGATACTGCAAAGGGCATAATTGCCGAAAGGGAATACCTTGCAAACGGCGATGTATTGGCGGCAAAGAAGGAGAGAAAGCAGAGAGCTGTCAGACGCGGCGCGAGAGCATTGCTTTATACAAAGATCGCAATAGTTGCCGTTGGCGCATTCCTCATCATTATGGGATTGTGCGGCGACGGTGCAAAGGGCACCTTTGAAAAGGCGATAAGAATATGCACCGAATGTATAGGACTTGGTTGATCGGAGGTAACGGATGAAGATAAAAGAATGGTTCAAGAGCCGCATGCCCTCGAAGCGACGCCTCATACAGGTGTATGCCGCGCTTTTGTTTAATGCAAATATCAAGGGATTTATAAACGGAGAGATATATAAGGGAAAATTCAAGAGTGTCTGCGTTCCCGGAATGAATTGCTATTCATGTCCCGGAGCTGTAGGTGCATGTCCGCTCGGGTCACTTCAGAATGCGATAGCCGAGGCGGGAAGCATGAAGAAGTTTGAGGGATTGTATTACGTTGCAGGCATACTCGTGCTGCTCGGAATATTCCTCGGACGCTGGATATGCGGTTTCCTTTGTCCCTTCGGACTTATTCAGGATTGGCTGTACAAGATAAAGACACCAAAACTCAAAAAGAGCAAGTTCACACGCGCTTTGTCATATCTTAAGTATGTATTACTCGTTCTGTTCGTGTTCGTGATAACCTTCTCGTTTGGACTTAAGAAAATGACGCTCCCGGGATTTTGTAAATACATATGTCCTGCAGGCATGCTTGAGGGCTCTATGGGCTTGCTTTCAAATACGGCGAATGACGGACTGTTTGCAATGCTCGGCCCGCTCTTTACATGGAAATTCGTTCTGTTTATCGGAATGATAGTTGCGGCAATATTTATATACAGATTTTTCTGCCGTTTCGTTTGCCCTCTCGGAGCTCTGTACGGACTTTTCAATAAAGTATCGGTATTCGGCATCAAGGTCGAGAGCTCAAGATGCGTAGATTGCGGTCTTTGCGTGGACAAATGCAAAATGGATATCCGCAAGGTCGGCGACCATGAATGTATCAATTGCGGTGAGTGTATAGATGTTTGCCCCACAAAGGCGATCATGTGGAAGGGCTCAAAATTCGTTTTGGCGCCATCTGATCTCGGAGTGGGCAGATCTGAGGGCGAGAGTGAAGAAGACTTCAGAAACAAAAATTCGCGCATTAAGAAGCGAAACAGAGTGATATCTCTTGTCGTTGCGGCGGCTATGGTACTTTCACTTGCAGGAGCGCTGTATTATTTCAATTTTGTTGACGGCAAGGCGGATAGTGGCAAGGAGGATGATAGCACGGCAGACACATCGACATCGGGTGGTGAAATTCAGGATCCCGATGCGCCCAAGCGCGGAAATGAAGTCGGAGATCTTTGCATAGCCAAGGATATCGAGCTTTTCGGCGGCGGAACGTTCAATGTCGATGAGTCAAGCGCAAAGGTTACTGTCATTAATTTCTGGTATACGACCTGCGGTCCTTGCGTTGTCGAGCTTCCCGATTTCAACAGGATCGGTGAAGAATACAATGGTGATGTCATGGTATATGCTATACATGCGGAGATAGGATCCAAGGACGGTGTCCCTGAATTCATAAATGATAAATTCGGTGATTTCAACGGCGACTATATAAAGTTTGGCTGGGACAGCGGAAGCGAATATTATTACAGCTTAAATCTGCGCGACTCCTTCCCGGGTACGCTCATAATCGACTCTGACGGTGTTATAAGATATAAGATCATAGGCTCGGCACATTATGAGGATAAGGACGGAAAGCTTGGACTTAAGAGCATGATAGAAAGCATAATAAACGAAGATAATTGATATTTTAAGTTTTTTGGCTTGCGTATACATTTGTATGCGCAAGCCTTATTTTTTGTTTTTGCGCGATTTGGTGAATTTTTTGTGAAGGGTATTGCAAAACACTTGAAAATATGATATAATATGCTGTAAAATTAAAAAATAAGGAGATATTGACATGAAAAGATTTTTGGCAGTTATGCTTGCTCTTTGCATTTGTCTTAGTCTTGCGCTTTGCATAGTATCATGCGACAGCGGAAATGACGAGAATACCTCAACAGAGGATACATCCACAAAGGTGGAAACTGAGGGCGAGAGCACATCAAGCGAGGCTACCTCGGATGAAGCTACAAGCGAAGAAATAACAGAAAGCAAGGACACCGGATACAAGGTAAAGGTAGTTGATGCCGACGGCAATCCTCTTAAGGGCGTTTACATACAGCTTTGCTCGGATGAGATCTGCGGAATGCCTGTTGCTACAGGTGATGACGGATATGCGCGTTTCCCCACCATTACAGATGAGGGCAGAAAGGCTAAGATAGGCGCAGCATACGAAGGCTATGTTGTGGATACTGAAAAGTACTACGAATTTGACGAAGATCCGTTTGAGCTCACCATCGTGCTTGAAAAGGCAGAAGCTTGATTTCTACGCGATATAATTAATACAACAGGCGTGATATTATATCACGCCTGTTGTATTTTTGGCTCATATAAGAGAAGACCTGCAAAACGGCAATATAAAGCAAGATCCCGTAAAAGCCTTTATTACAAAAGCTTTCACGGGATCTTTATTAAATTTTACATGTAAACCGAATGTTTATATGTAAATATTTGGTTTATCAAAGAGCATCCTTCTCGTTGAGCACCTCGTAGTAGAAGCAAAGCTTTCTCCAGCTTGATTCAACGCCTGCGAATGTGTACTTATCCATGAGGAGCTGGAGTATGTTTGCAAGCTCTTCGTCAACCTCAACGCATCCGTACTTTTCGCCTTCTTCTTTGATCATCTTGGTGTTTGCGATCTCTTTTATTCTTTCGGTGCAGTCTTCACCATTGCCGTGATACTTGCCGTTAATGGCTTCGAGAATCTCATTTTCAAGACCATCGTACATATCCTCGTAGTAATCCTTGAGGTCTGCAATGCAAGCTTCCTTGTCGAATTTGCCGTTCTTGTCGGTGTGAGCCTTCTTCTTTGCGATAACGACCATGTCTATATCGCTGTATCTGAAGTCAAATGCACCGAGCTCGATCATCTGCATTATGGATGTATCGAATGTCTCTGTGGGACATGTAAAGTCAGCATAGAGCTTAGAGGACTCATCGTCGACTTCACCGTTCTTGTTGAGTGTGTAGTAGAGTCCGTCGCTTCCAAGTGTAATGTCGATACCGGGAGCAATGATCTCGTTCATGTCGCCAACATCGTTAAATCTTGTGGTGAAGGGACCTGCAGATGCCATTGTAAACATTATGTCCTTTTCAGCAAGGTACTGTATTGAATATTCGACTGTACCTGTAAGAGCGGGGTCAATAAGACATGCTGTGATGTAGTAATCCTTACCTGCTGTGAGGTAAACTACCATGTAAACGTTCCATGTATCAACATAGTAAGATTCGTTGCCGAGAGAATAGTTTCTGTCAGCAAATTTATATTCGTAGCAAGTATTATGGGGATCGCTTTCGTTGTAGATCCAACCGTCTACCTCTGCGTCACCGTAGGAACGGATAAGGTATATACCGCTCTTTTCGGGTGTGAACTTTGCCAGATAACCTCTGGGCATGATAGCGTGTGTATATGTGAAGGAATTCTTTATAACGTTTTCGGGATCCTTTGTTTCGATAGCTTCGTAAGCAGAGAAGAATGCAAGTCCCTTGATGGGGTCTTCAAGCTGCTTGTCGGTGCCGTATGCATCGTAATATGAGCACATCTGCAACCATTCATTGGGATTATCCTTTTCTTCACCAATGGTCTGTGCTGCAGCCTCAAGTATGGAGCGGAGCTCCTCTGTTACAGGGCAGTATCCGTTAAGCAGACCGTTGATGGAGAAGTTTGCGTACCATTTAAGAGTATATCTGTTTCCATCAAGGACCTCCTGATAGATGTCCTTGCCGTCGTACATGATAGGTCCGCTACCACCGATCTCCTTGGGAGCTGCGAGGTAGTTGATACCTATTCCTGCAAAAGGAGTTGCACCCATAAGGTTTGCAAATAAGAGGGGACCGTTTTCGTTGTAAACGTGGTAGTAACCGTCGTTTTCGTTGTAATAGACATCTTCATACTTGTTGTAGCCCATACCGTCTGCAGCGCGTTCTGTTGCGATGTAGCGGGGAATATATGTTGCAACATCGATATCCTTTGCGTCTATAACTCTGAGGTTCTTGAGCTTAACGATATCGTCGCCTATGTTCTCCATGGCGCTCTTGATGTATGTGAGCATAAGAGTATATGTGCCGTCTTCCTTTGCAACGCAAGGATAGCATGCATTATACTCGGTGGAAACACCGCTTATGTTGTAAACAAGTCTGCCGTCAACTCTTATGTAGAATATGTCGGAATCCTTTTCGGTCTCAGTAAAGTAATCAAATCCGAATGCCTGACCTGCCTTGAGCTCAACATCGATGTAGATACGAGAGAAGGAATTGTCAAGCTTGGAGTTTGTTGTCTTGATAACATTCTTTTCGTTTTCGTCGATCACGAAGGGCCATGCGTATTCGCGTGTATCGGGATTATCCTCAGCGCGGAACGAAATGTTGAAGCTGCCGTCTGTTACTGCATTCTTGATCTCGTCAGAGGAGGGCATCTCGATATCTACCTTAACTACGGGCTGAAGCTCGCCAATGCTTGTGAAGAGCTTCTGCTGGTAAAGGGGATTTGTGAAGTGCTCGAAAGCCTTTCTGAAGGGAGTCTCACTGGGAAGACTACCAATTTCGATAAGGCAGATAACACCGTATCTGTCGATGAATACGGATGTAGGATAACCTGTAATGCCGAATGCAGATGAAAGATCTGAGCCTGTCTTTGCCATGTTCATGGTGTAGCTGTTGTTATCTCTGAAATCCTTGACATTCTGCTCGGTTTCAGTGGGAAGGGGATTTATCGCGATAGATCCGACAGAATCCTTAAATTCCTCGGCAACTGCATTCATGTAGGGGAACTCTGCCTTGCAGGGAGAGCAACCAACATAGAAGAAGTTTATGAGTACACACTTCTTTTCTTCAAGCACCTCGGAAAGGGTGAATTCCTTACCGTCGATGGTGGTTACAGTAAAGTCGTGCATTACGCTGCCCACCTTGTAGCTTACGCCGTCAAGGTTCGTGTCATCTATAACGTGAGATGTAAGCACTATCTTTGCGGAAGTACCCGTAAAGGTATATGCCTCGTTTACATCGTAACCGTCGGGAACGTTTGAGAGACTTATCTTGTAGTCGAGTCCTGCTTTGAGTTTGACATTGGACTTGCCCTCGGATGTGATCTCGCCTGATGCAACGGTGTCATTGCCGTTTAAAACATCAAACTTTACTCCCTCAAGCACGAGTCCGCCTGCCGATACTACCTCAACTGTGTAGTTGATCTCATCTGAAGGCTCAACGGGTGTGCCGCCCTGGTCGTTAGTTGTGGTTTCTTCACCCTGAGTTGTATCCTCGGACGATGTGTCATCCTTTTTACATGACGCGAGAGAAGCGAGCATGGTGGAAGCCACAAGGCACAGGGAGATCAGAGAAAGAAATCTGCGTGTGTTTTTTTTCATGATAGACCTTCCTTTCTTTGTTACGTTTGCGAGAAAATGAATTAAAACTTGCAAAAAACTGTCGGCTTGCAATTTTGAAAGGCGAAAGCTTTAAAGTTTCCTTCCTTTTTATATATGCGCTGTCAAACGTAACGTGTAGCACTGTTATACGGAATGCATGAATTTTTTTGCAAGTGATGTTGCAAATGAGATTACACCACTCCATAATAACAATTATCGCCTTCAAGTATATCACAGCGAAAAAAGCAAATCAATAACTTTGTGAAAACATTTTATTACTATAATGTTAAAAAGTATTAATAAAAAATGTAAAAAATTCACATATTAACTCATATCTTAACAAAAAATACTTGATTTAATCCGAAGTATGTGGTAAAATATGATTTATATAATCGACATTTATGGCTAAAAAGACCTTATAGCTCGAAAATCGCAAAAACACGAAAGGTTGGAAAAACAATGGCACAAAGAAAAAGAGTGATCAGGATAGCGGCATCGGCATTAGTTTTAGTGCTTGCCTTGTCCATGGCTATCTCCTTTGGAATGTTCAAAAAGGCAGACGGTGAGACGACTCATCCGTTCGTTGAACTTCTTAAGGGCAGCGTAAACTCACACAAAGAGGATTTCTATAATGACACTGTCATATACAGACTTCCCGATACCGTTAAGGATACGGATTATATCTCGGTCATCGTCAGTACGAAATCGCAGACATTGCTTGATGCTTACGATAACTCCGGCAGTAATATCAAATTCAGCGAATATGCTTATTCTGATATGGCGGCAGGCGTAAAGTCCGAGATCACAAAGGAAAATAACGATATAATCGAGAGCCTTGAAAAAAGCGGCGTCAAGTTCAGCGTGGGCGTTACATACGACACGGTGCTTGCCGGCTTTGAGATAGTTATTCAGGCGGCAGATTTCGTAAGTGTCTGCAAGACTATCGGCGACAGAGCTCAGACCATCGTAGGCGAGGTATACAACACATGCGATACCGAGCTTGTTGAAAACAACGTTGACGTTTTTGATACGGGTATCTTCGACAGCTCCAGCGTTCCTTACGACGGAACAGGCATGGTAGTAGCGGTAGTTGATACAGGTCTTGACCACTCACATACAGCATTCTCGGTTGCAAACTTCACAGCGGACAGAAGCAAGCTTGGTCTTACATCGGACAGAGTAAATGCACTCATCTCCGATACAGCGGCTTCAAGGCTCCACACCGAAAACAACGGATCGGTGCTCAGCGTTGGTGACGTTTACTACAACGAAAAGGTTCCTTTCGCATTTGACTATGCGGATAACGACCCTGACGTTTTCCCGATAGAAAACAACCACGGTACACACGTAGCAGGTATCATTGCCGGTAAGGATGACGAGATAACAGGTGTTGCTCCCAACGCACAGCTTGCTATCATGAAGGTATTCTCCGACACTGATGCTCAGGCACGTACACCTTGGATACTTGCAGCTCTTGAGGACTGCGTAGTTCTCGGAGTTGACGTTATCAATATGTCACTTGGTACGAGCTGCGGATTCAGCCGTGCGAGCGACAGAGAAGTAGTATCGGGTGTATACGAAAAGATCAGAGAAAGAGGCATAAGCCTTATAGTTGCGGCTTCCAATGCTTACAACTCAGCTTACGGCTCTGAAAAGAACGGTAACCTTCCTCTCACGTCCAACCCCGACAGTGCAACGGTAGGTTCTCCCGGAACATATGCAGGTGCGATGAGCGTTGCATCCATAAACGGTGCAAAGACATCCTACATGCTCCACAACAACAAGATAGTATACTTCACAGAGGCAAACGACAAGGCGTACAAGGAGAGAAGCTTCTTTGACGATATCTTCAACGAGGGCGAGAGCGAGCTTGAGATCGAGTACGTTACCGTTCCCGGTGCGGGTAGAGAAGCGGACTACGCAGGCGTTGACGTAACAGGAAAGATCGCTCTTGTAAAGAGAGGATCCTCCACATTTGAAGAAAAAGTAAATACAGCTGAAAAGATGGGCGCACGCGGCGTTATAATCTACAATAACGTTTCGGGTGAGATCAAGATGAACATAGGTGATGCAAAGATCGCGGTATGTTCTATCCGTCAGGACGCAGGTGAGGCACTTGCGGCAACCTCCAAGGGCACGATCAAGATCAGCCGCGATCAGCAGGCAGGTCCTTTCATGTCTGACTTCTCATCGTGGGGTCCTAACCCCGACCTTCAGATCAAGCCTGAGATCACAGCTCACGGCGGATCTATCTATTCGGCAGTACCCGGTCAGAGCTACGACAGAATGTCAGGTACATCCATGGCTGCTGTGTATGCGCTCCTTCGTCAGTATGTAGTAGAAAAGTTCCCTGATATAGCAAATGATTCCGTTGCTGTAAATCAGACGGTAAACCGCCTTGTAATGTCAACGGCTGACATAGTTCTTAATAAGAACGGCTTGCCTTACTCGGTAAGAAAGCAGGGCGCAGGTCTTGCAAACCTTCTTAACTCCTCACTCACACCCGCTTACATTCAGACATATGACCGCAAGACGGGCGAGCTTATGGATAAGACAAAGATCGAGCTTGGCGACGATCCTTCGAGAACGGGAGTTTATGAATTGACGTTCTCGGTATACAACTTCGGTACAAGTGCTCTCACATATGATATTTCCGCATATGTTATGACAGAGGGCGTAAGCGATATAAAGACAAATAAGGGTGAAACCACAGTTACCGAAGAGGGCTATGCTCTCACAGGTGCTAAGATAGAGATCGTGTCGGTAAGCAATGCTGCTGAAAACGGCACAAAGATCACTGTGAACGCAAAGCAGACCGCAAATGTAAAGGTCAAGATAGTACTCAGCGATGCAGACAAGGAATATCTCAACAAGTCGTTTGAAAATGGAATGTATGTTGAGGGATTTGTTACCTTGAAGGCGGTTGAGGGCACGACTGTTGACATGAGCGTTCCTTACCTTGCATTCTACGGTGACTGGTCCGAGGCTCCTCTTTTCGATACAGACTACTTCGAAACCAACAAGGATGAGCTTGATAACTCCATCGACCTTCTTGATAAGACACTTGCAGACGCATATGCAACACGTCCTATCGGTGTGGTACAGCTTGACTACATAAGCTACCTCGGCTCATACTATTTCCTTCAGGATCCTTCCGCAAAGCAGATCTCTGCAGACAGGAAGTACATATCCATCTCCAATCAGGACGGCACGGTGCACGCGCTTGGATATGTTTGGGCAGGCTTGCTCAGAAATGCGGCTAAGATCGAGATAACAATTACCGAGGATTCCACGGGAGAGGTAATATTCACCGAAACAAAGGAATCAATACGTAAATCCTACGGAGAGGGCAGCACGCCTTATCCTGCAAATATTGAGATAGACTTCGATGCTATGGAGCACAATCTCAAGAACAACACAAAGTATACGGTCACCCTCAAGGGACTTCTTGACTACGAGAACGACGGTTCGGAAACAAATAAGTCCAACACCTTCACATTCCCGCTTACAGTTGACTTCGAGGCACCTGCACTTACAGATTGCGAATTCTATACGGAATACGATAAGTCTGCAAAGAAGACAAGACTTTTCGCTAAGCTTGCGATATACGATAACCACTACGCGATGACAGCAAACTTCGGTTATGTTACAACCGTTATCGACGAGTCCACATCGACATCAAGCTATGATTACGTATCATTCGACAAATATCTTACTCCCATATATTCCAACGAAAACTCAGTTACATACCTTACATACGAGCTTACGGATCATATCAATGAGATAATGAATGAATCCGAAAAGAGCGGCACGTTCTCAGTTGCACTTTACGACTACGCTCTTAACGAGGCTATGTATGAGATAGAGCTCCCTGACAATTTCACGGACTTCTACATGACAGACTTCGATTACTACGATGACAACGGTTTTGGTGTTATCGAGATAAGCCCCAATGAGGTATATGAGCTCAATCCCGTGGGTTACCCCGAGGATCAGTGGACAGCACTGCTTGAGTATGTTACAATGAACCCCGATTCCGTTACTATCGTAAACAATAAGGCAGTCGGTGTCAAGGGCGGAACCATGTCGCGAATCAAGATCAAAAATCCTGAGACCGGCAAGGAGATACAGTTTATAATCAAGGTACTGTCTGAAGAGGATGAAGGTTACGTCAAGTACGATAAGCCTGTAGCTGACGTCTTCACACTTACAGGATATTATGTAAATAAGGCTTATTACATTCTTGACAGCGGATCGAGAAATCTCGGCACGTCGGGAAGCGATTATAAGTTTGCAAGTCAGGACAATTTCGCACTTTCAATGTACCCGTCCGAGTCTGTAACGATATTGCGACGTGAGGAATTCTACTTCCCGGATGACTGTGAGGTAGTATTTGAATCCAGCAATGAAAATATCGTAAAGGTAGACAGCAAGGGTCAGATAACGGCAGTGGCTGAAGGATATGCTTCCATCTCCGTTCAGGTAATGATGGACGGCAAGAGCACATATTACGCAAAGTCCATAAGCATTACCGTAAAGGATCCTTTTGTGACTAATGCAATATCCCTCTCACACTATTACGGTAACGGCGGTAAGGTAGTTATCCCCGATGACCTCGGTATAACGGATATTGGATCTTACGCATTTACAAACTACAGCTATATTGAAAAAACAAGTGATGATGAGATCTCCATTGATGATCCTCAGCTCACAAAGACATGGTATCTCGGTGATGACACGATCGAGGAGGTCGTTATTCCCGAGGGAATCAAGTCGATAAGCTCCTACGCTTTCGCAGGACTTACAAAGCTTAAGAAGGTAGTTCTTCCTTCCACGCTTGAAAAGATAGACTACAGCGCATTTACAGATTGTACCTCACTTGAAACAGTGGAGGGAATAGAGCATGTTAAGTTTATAAATAAGGAAGCATTCCTTAACTGTAATCTTAAGGGCACGCTCAAGCTTGACAATGCAAGAGCTATCGCAAACAACGCATTCAGAAACAACACGAGCCTCAAGAAGGTAGAGTTCTCTGATACCATACAGTCCATCGCGGCTTATGCATTTGCATACTGCGACAGCTTGAAGACAGTAACTGTTGAGGCTGAAAGAGTTAAGCTTGGTCAGTATGTATTTGCAAACTGTGCATCTCTTGAGAATATAGATATCAACTCCTCCGTTATTCCTGCAGGCGCGTTCTTCGGATGCACATCGCTTAAGAGCTTCAACATCGGCAAGGATGTAAGTGCTATAAACGAGTATGCATTCAGTAGATCCGCAATAGAAAGCTTCACAGTATCCGATGAGAATACTATTTTCGCTTCGACAGGAACTTATATCTCCAATAAGGGCGGAAACGTTATATTCTTCGTTGCTCCCGCGATCAAGGGAGAATTTACGGCTGACAGCTCTGTTACCGAGATAGGTACAGGCGCGTTCTCCGCAAATGTTAACCTTACGAGCGTTAACATGCCCGGTGTAGTAAAGGTTGGCGATTTCGCATTCTCTGAGTGTGATACGCTCAGCAACGTAAAGCTTTCTGACGATCTTAAGTATATTGGTAAGTATGCATTCTACGGAACGGCGATCGCAGCTGCTCCCACGGTTGCAAGTGCCGATGAGATCAGCGATTATGCATTTGCAAATTCACAGATCAGAAATATAGTAATTCCTAACGGTACAAAGATAGGCGAGGGTGCATTCAAGAACTGCTACTTCCTTGAGAGCGTTACAATTGGTGATAACGTAATTATAGGAAGCGATGCATTCAAGCTTGATCTCAACTCTAACACATATGAAATAGTTCGTGACACCGAAAAGGGTGAGGACGGCAAGCTCATATACACAGTAAGCCTCAAATCTCCCATGACAACTCTTGTTATCGGTGATAATGTAACCATCGGAAGCGGTGCATTCTACGGAGCATCCAAGCTTAAGAGCATCACTCTCGGCAAGGGCGCAAGGATCGGTGAGAGAGCATTCTACAGCACGGAAAGCCTTGAGAGCATCGAGGGCGACGGACTTGAGTATGCAATAACCATTGGCGACGGCGCTTTCTCAGGATACATCTTCAACAAGTGGGACGGCATGAACATCGCCTCCGGATCCGAAATAATCAAGGACGGTCAGTACGTATACAGTTATCATGCGCCTAAGCTCAAGAGCGTTGTATTGCTTGCTGCAACATCCATAGGTGAGGAAGCATTCACATACTGCCAGCAGCTTGAGAGTGTGTTCCTTGGCTCAAGGATCACGAGTATTCCCAATTCCGCATTCGCATATTGCCGCAATCTTAAGGAGATAAATCTCAACGGTGTTGAGAGCATCGGCGAAAGCGCATTCTATACAACAGGTCTTATAAGTGCGAATATCTCCAATGTCAAGGAGATAGGTCAGTATGCATTTGCAATGAGCGAGAGCCTTACTGATGTGGTATTCAACAAGGAAGGCTGTGTTATAGACGAGGGTGCATTCGCTTACTGTGAATCCCTTGAGTCACCTGCAAATCTCAACTGCGTGACAAGTGTTGGCGATTACGCATTCGCATACACTGCAATAGTAAAGGCTGACCTTTCGGCAGCAGAGTACATCGGAAGCAGTGCATTCATGAAGAAGGAGCTTACGGAATTTGATCTTACGATCACCGACAAGCTCACAGATATCGGAGATAACCCCTTCGTATATTGCTCAATTGACAGATTCTCTTCTGTTGAAACGACTGAGTTCAACGGCAAGACATATGAAAACACGGTATATACGTACAAGATCAATGATAATATTGTCATTATCGACGGCTCTCTCTATAAGGTAGTTCCCACAGGATACGAGCTTATAATCTATGCAGGTGAGGGCGGATATGTTAAGGTTGCCGAGGGCACGACCCGTATAAGTGCTTATGCATTTGCAGGCTCTGATGTCGCTGTCGTATCTCTCCCCCATTCCCTTAAGGCTATCGGACACAAGGCATTCTTTGATTGCCAGAAGCTTTCTGTAGTAAGCTTTGCAAGCTACGAAGCTCCGATACTTGAAGAGGAATATGATTCCGAGATAGTATACGACGGTAAGCACATCCCCGGCTCAGGCGAATATAAGCTTTACAAGATCTCCGGTGAGGAGCTTGTATATGAGGGTCTTGGCATAGTTCCTTTCTATATGTGGAACGGTGCGCTCTCAAACAACTGCACATACTTCGGTGCTAACTTCGTTGATCATGTAGGCTGTGTTGATAAGTCGATAGTAATGACAAGACCTGTTAACGGTCAGCATTACGATTCCATGATATATGGACTTTACTTTGATACGATAGTTGACGGTGCTGCTGCTATGGACGACGTAACATATGCCGCAAAGCTTGCAATTGAAAAGATACCGGATACAGTTCAGCTTTCCGATAAGGCGATCGTTCTTGCCGCAAGAGAGGCTTACAATAAGATCGCTACAGAGGCTCAGAAGGCACTCATAAGCGACCTCAGAATAAAGCTTGAGCAGGCTGAAAAGAGAATTGCCGATCTGGAATATCTTGAAAACGGCGAAGACCAGACAGAAACACCCGAAGCTCCTATCACAGGTGATGACAATACAACGAGTGATAACGGCAACGAGTGGATCATATACACGGTGATAGCTTGTGCAGTCGTATTGGTGATCGGTGCTGCTTGCGTGACTGTTGTAATAATCAAGCGCAAAAAAAGACATGAGCGTTGATCATTTTTAGAGGTATATAACGAGATGAAAAAGAAGATCATAATACTTGCGGGTATTATAATGCTGCTGGCGTCGGTAACGACGCTTGCGGCATGCTCGCAATGGGAAGCACCGTATTCCGAGCTTGCCCAGAACGGCGGATACAACGTCAAGGTGTATTTTGACAGCAATGGCGGTATGTTCGCAGGCACACCTACGGGCATCAAGGTCGTTGATGTTTACAGCACGGAGAATGGCAAGGACGCAGGAAACGGTCAGAAATCAATTACAATATTTGCTCCTAACGATAAAAAGAGAGGCAATCGCGCAATGGAGGTGTCAAACGACGGATACTTCCTTGCGGGATGGTATAAGGAGCGTTCACCCCGTGTGAATGAAAACGGAGAGCCTCTTGATGCATGGGGCGAGCTTACGTCTGTTTCAGGCAAGGAACAGGGATATGTTTATTCGGGACTTTGGAATTTTGATGGTGATATGCTCACGGTCGATCCCGAAAAGACATATGCAGACGATGAGTATGCACTCACGCTCTACGCCGCATGGATACCTTATTTTGAATTTGAGATCTATGAGGCACAGAATGACGGATCATTCAAGCGTCTTGATGATATGACCGTCACGACCCTCAGCTTTGAATCTCCTGCATGGGAGAGCGAGCAGGCAGTTCAGATATCCATGAACAGCATGCCGAAGCGTCAGGGATATACACTTATCGGAGCTTATACGGACAGCGATATGAGCAACGAGATGAGCGGTACGTTTGATTACCGCACCATGATCGATTATGAAAAGGGAATTGCCGTAAATTCCAAGATCCCCGTTTATACAAAATGGGAGACCGGCAACAGATATAACATCTATACCGCAAAGCAGTTTATGGATAACATAGATATAAACGGTATATATGATATCAAGGCTGATCTTGATTTCGGAAGTATATCGTATTGGTCACCCGTGCTTTCCAAGGGAACGTTCAACGGTGAGATAATCGGTAACGGTCATAAATTCTCAAACATCACGGCAACTCAGGCAGATTCCGACAACTCCATATATTGCGGACTTTTCGGTAAGATCTCCGAGAATGCTGAAATAAAGGACGTTACGTTCGAAAATGTGAGATTTACTATAAAAGGCTCTCGTAAGCCCGGATTTAATTACGGTCTGTTTGCGGGTGCGATAGATGACGGCGCTAAGATCGAAAATGTTTCCGTATCGGGAGATCTTGTTATCTCAAGCGATTGGAATCTCAACAGCGAATACGAGATAGGACTTGTTTGCGCTGCGGGAAATGCTCACGGAATCGACAGCTCGGCTATAAATTGTGTAAATGACAAAGAGGACAGCAGCCTTATCATCACGGTCAACGATGAGGGTAGGGTAGAGATCGTCTTGAAGTCAGCCGAGGCTTGACATTTGATTTAAATTATAATTAATATATGCCTTTTGGCAAGGAGGAAAAAATGAAAAAGAGAATTATCTCAGCTCTCCTTTGTGCAGTAATGTGCATAGGTGCGATTTCGACCCTCTCATCATGTTCAAAAAAGAATAATGTAGGTACCACAAAGCCCGATGCATTCGTTATAATGTCAGAGAGCCTTGATGGTGTATTCAATCCCTTCTATTCAACAACAGCTCCGGATGCTACAATAGTTGGTATGACACAGATGAGCATGCTCACATACGGTTATGTAAACAACGAGGTCGTTGTTGCATGCGGCGATGATGAAGCAGTAGTAGTAAAAGACTATGAGATAACAAGAGATGAGGCGTCTGATAAGACAACTTATACATTCGTTATCAAGAACGGTATCAAGTATTCTGACGGTAAGCCCCTTACCATGAATGACGTACTTTTCAATTTCTATGTTTATCTTGACCCTGTATACACAGGTTCTTCAACAATGTACTCCACCGATATCGTCGGACTTCAGGAATACAGAACACAGAAGTCCTCTAACAAGGACGACAGCGACGACCAGATCGCTGAAAATGCAAGACAGAGAGCAAAGGACAGAATAAACGAGCTTGTAAACCTCTTTGTTGCTAAGCTCAATTCCACTAAGGAAAAGTCTGTTTCTTATACTGAAATGTGTGAGGCTATCAAATCTCACAGCCTTTCAAACGGTTACAAGAAGGCAATATCCAACGATACAAGCTCTGTTACCGTTGCACAGCTCCAGGCTGACTACGATCTCGCACTCAAGTACTTCAAGGAAGAGCTTGACAGCGACTATGAGTCTGCAAAGGAAGCTTATAAGGAAGAGCCCTACAAGTCCACAGGCGAATTCGATGAACTCACATCCTTCATGTATGCTGAGGGATTTGTTGACATTGAGTACGAGAAGGACGCAAACAACAAGGACATCAAGTCCAAGATAAAGAAGGTAACAAGAAACTACAACGTGGATGTTGTAACTGATAAGGCATCTGCTATCAACTATGTTTACAACGCTAAGATCAACACAGAGCTTGATCAGATCCTCAAGTACTGGGCAACAGCACAGACTCTTCAGAGCGAGTATGCAGCTCAGGCTAAGGACGTTATCCTTCACGAGAACCTCGTTGACGGCGAGCTTATCTACAAGAACATCTCCGGTATCGTTTCTCTCGGTCACACAACTGACGTAAGCAGCGTTACATGCAAGAACGGCACTTACACAGTTGCTCACGAGCACAACGAGGACGGAACTGTTAAGAACGACGGCGAGTACGACGTTCTCCAGGTAACCATCAACGGTGTTGACCCCAAGGCTATATGGAACTTTGCTTTCGCAGTTGCTCCCCAGCACTACTATGCAAAGGGCTACAAGGTAGATATCAAGAATAACGAGTTCGGTGTTGAATGGGGCTCCTTCAAGTTCATGAAGGAAGTTATCCAGAATCCCGATGTTACTAAGGTTCCTGTAGGCGCAGGCTCTTATATGGCAACAGATATCAACAACAATGACAACCCCAACGGCAACGATTTCTACAAGGATAACGTTGTTTACTTCAAGGCTAATAAGAACTTCCTCATGGGTACTCCCAAGATCGAGAAGGTTCGTTATAAGGTAATAAGCGCATCCAACGCACTTGACTCACTTGAGCAGGGCGAGGTACACTTTGTAACTCCTCAGTTCACACAGGAAAATATCGAGAGAATCGACAGTCTCAAGAACAAGGGCGTCGAGCAGAAGTCCACAGACCAGCTCGGTTACGGTTATATCGGTATCAATGCAGGTCTTGTTCCTGACATCAATATCCGCCGCGCTATTATGACGGCAATGGATACCAGCCTTGCACTCAGCTACTATTCCAAGAATACAGCTGAAACTATCTACTGGCCCATGTCCACAGTAAGCTGGGCATACCCCAAGAATCCTGACGGCTCTCTCAACAGAGATAACGGTCACTATTCACCTAAGTTCAACGAAGCAGACGTAAGAACACAGATCAAGCAGTATATGGAAGCTGCAGGTGTAAGCGAGGGCGACAAGTCGCTTTCCATCAAGTTCACCATTGCAGGCTCTAACCTTACAGACCACCCGACATACCTCACATTCCAGAAGGCAGCAGAGATACTCAATTCCTGCGGCTGGCAGATCGAGGTAGTTCCGGATACACAGGCACTTACAAAGCTCTCCACAGGCTCGCTTGCAGTATGGGCAGCAGCATGGGGATCCTCCATCGACCCTGATATGTACCAGGTATACCACAAGAATTCCACAGCTACGAGCGTATACGCTTGGGGCTACCGTGAGATCCTTGCACAGCCCGGTAACTATCCCGAGGAAAATGCTATCCTCAACGACCTCAGCGATATAATCGACCAGGCTCGTGAAACAGAGGATCAGAAGGTTCGTACAGAACTTTATAAGACAGCTATGGGATATGTACTTGACCTTGCAGTTGAGCTTCCCGTATATCAGAGAGATGTACTTTACGCTTATAACGCAAATGTTATCAAGTCCTCAACTCTCCCTGAGCAGATCAACCCCTACACATCACCTCTCGATTCCATCTGGAAGATAGAATTCGTAGACTGATAAAGAAAGATCAAAAATTATACAGGTGGGCAAAACATGCCCACCTGTAAGACCGAAATAATTCAGAGCATTTCTGTATAAGGCGTCGCAGAAGCGACAGAATGGATATTTATTATGTTAAAATATATACTTAAAAGAATTGCGCTGTCTATTCTTATTCTTATCGGAGTATCACTTATAATCTATGCACTTATAAGATGCATGCCCGTAAGCTACATAGAAACACGAATCGCTACAATGAACCAGGGCGGTGCTACCATTCCCGAAGAAACTGTCAACAGTATGTATGAAATGTACGGACTTGACAAGGACTTTGACAACAAGGATTTCTTTGGCAAGGTGCAAAGTATTGCCTCGGGTTATCTCGGCTGGCTTAAAAATATATGCAAGCTGGATTTCGGAACGAGCTTTAAATACAACGCACCCGTGCTTGAGGTCATAAGAGATCATATGGGCGTTTCGTTTGCGGTTGCACTCGTTGCTACGATATTTGAGTTCCTGATTGCAATTCCTCTCGGAATTACAGCCGCAACTCACCAGTATTCCATACGCGACTATGTAGTTACTGTGTTGGTAATGATAGGTATATCCTTGCCTTCCTTCTTCTTTGCTCAGATACTTAAGAATATATTCGCCATGCAGCTCGGATGGCTGCCGCCGTCGGGTCTTGGAAATTCCACTCAGACACTCACGGGTATGGCGTACATTCTTGATTACCTGAAATATATGATACTCCCCGTGCTGACAGTTGTAATACTCAGCATAGGCGGAAGAATGAGAATGACTCGTACGAACATGCTTGAGGTTCTTAACTCCGACTATATTCGTACAGCTCGCGCAAAAGGACTTAAAGAAAAGAAAGTTATTTATAAGCACGCATTCAGAAACACACTCATACCGCTTGTTACGAGCCTTGCGGGACTTCTCCCGTCGCTCTTCTCGGGTGCTATCATCACCGAGCAGGTATTTGACCTTCCCGGTATCGGTAACAAGGCATTCCAAGCAATGTTTGAGGGTGATATTCCCTTTATAATGGGATATAATATGTTCTTGGCGCTCCTCAGCGTCATAGGTGTTCTTCTTGCCGACCTTATGTACGCGGCAGTTGACCCGAGAGTTAAGCTTACATCTTAAAGAAAGGAGCATTGACACATGGAAAACTTTGACGAAAATCAAATAACTAATGAAGAAGATGCCCTCCTTTCGGAAGCTACGGATATCGATATCGATGAGCCGCTTGATAAAAATGTAAAGCTCATGTCACCTATGCGCATGATATTGCGCAGATTTTTCAGATCTAAGCTCAGTATCATCGGACTTGTAATGATAGTAAGCTTGTTCATATTCTGCTGGGCAGGACCGCTCTTTTGGACGCAGTCGCCCTCTGAGCTCAATCAGACAACGACAGTTGGATATGAAAAGCATGTTATCACCTACATTGATGAGAACGGCGTAGAGCAGACCTTCTATCAGATAGTTGAGGCTGAAAAGCCCGTAAACACGCTCGGTGCTCCCACAAAGAGCAATCCTCTCGGAACCGACCAGACAGGATATGACGTTCTTGCAAGACTTATGTACGGCGGACGTGTATCCTTGTCAGTAAGCTTTATAGCCGTGTTCGTTATAACTATCATAGGCGTTATATTCGGTGCTATCGCGGGATATTTCGGCGGTGCTGTGGACAATGTCATCATGAGAGTGTGCGATGTCCTTATGTGCCTTCCCGGATTTCCTATCCTGCTTATCGTTGGTACGTTGCTGGATTCATGGAACGTTCCGCTTGAATACAAGATATACTATCTTATGGGATTCCTGTCACTTATCTCATGGTCAGGTACAGCAAGACTTGTAAGAGGTCAGATACTTTCGCTCAGAGAGCAGGAGTATATGGTAGCCGCAGAGGCTATGGGCTATTCCACAAAGAGAAAGATATTCAAGCATCTTGTACCTAACGTTATGCCTCAGCTCATAGTAAACATGACGCTCAGCCTTGGCAGTATGATACTCTACGAGGCATCACTTTCATACCTCGGAATAGGCGCGCCTGATAAGTACGCCGCATGGGGTACAATGATAAACGCTGCACAGGATTCTAATATTTTGAAGAACTACTTTAATATATGGGGACCTCCCGGTATCTGCATCATTATTGCCGTGCTCGGATTCAACTTCGTCGGCGACGGCTTGCGTGACGCTTTGGACCCCAAGATGAGGAGATGATCCCATGGCAGAAAAGAAAAATAACAGTCATTATCTGACAGGTAAGGAGATACGTGCAATAGCAAAGGCTAATGCGCGCGAGATGAAGGCTCTTGAAAAGAAAAAGTACAGAAAAGTACCCGAGAGCGCCTACCTTACACAGATGAAGGACGAAAATAACATTCTTGAGATAGAAGATCTCCACACCTACTTTTTCACAGATCAGGGTGTTGTAAAGGCTGTAAACGGCGTTTCCTTCGATATTCCGCAGAATTCCACCGTTGGTGTAGTTGGAGAATCGGGATGCGGTAAATCCGTTACGAGTATGTCGGTAATGCGTCTCCTTCAGGGACCGCAGGGACAGATATATTCGGGAAGCATCAGATTTAAGTCCAGCGATGAGAACGGCGATAATGTAAAGGTATACGATATAGCCGAGATGCCCATAAATGATATACATAAGCTCCGCGGCAGACAGATATCCATGATATTCCAGGAGCCTATGACGTCGCTCAACCCCGTATTTACGATAGGAAATCAGCTTGATGAGGTAACCTTCATACATAATCCTACCGCTACAAAGGAGGATGCCAAGGCGAGAAGCCTGGAGATGCTTGAGCTTGTCGGCATAGCCGCGCCCGAGCGTGTCTACAATTCCTATCCCCACGAGCTTTCAGGCGGAATGCGTCAGAGAGTCATGATATCCATGGCGCTCATATGCAATCCCAGACTTATAATTGCGGACGAGCCTACAACGGCTCTCGACGTTACGATACAGGCACAGATACTCGACCTGCTTCGTGATATCAAGCATAAGATCAACGGATCTGTAATGCTCATCACACACGACCTCGGCGTTATAGCCGAAATGGCGGATTATGTTGTCGTAATGTATGCAGGCAGAGTAATTGAAAAGGGAACTGTGCGTGAGATATTCCACAACCCCCTGCATCCTTATACGATAGGACTCCAGAAGTCCAAGCCCACTATGGATTCTGACAGCGATACGCTCTTCAGCATCCCCGGCAATGTCCCCAACCCCGTCAACATGCCTGATCACTGCTACTTCAAGGAAAGATGCTCTAAGTGTCAGAAGAAGTGCAGCGGTGAATACCCCGGCATGATACAGGTTAGCCCCACACATTTTGTAGCATGTCATTTGTACGATGAGGAGGAAAAGTCCAATGGCTGATAAAAAATTAAATATAGCAGGACCTGACTTCTCGGAGGATTACAAAAAGCCCTTCGATCCCGAGGCTCTTTTGGAGGTAAGACATCTCCGCAAGGCTTTCCCACTTAAGAAATCCATGTCGGGAAAGGTGCTCACCGAGCTTGTTGCGGTAGACGATATCTCCTTTACATTGAAGCCGGGTGAAACGCTTGGTATAGTTGGTGAATCCGGATGTGGAAAGACCACTATGGGAAGAACGGTATTAAAGCTCCATCCCTCAAGCGGCGGTCAAATAATATTTGACGGCAATGATATTACAAATTACAAGACGAGCCAGATGCGCAGCATCAGAACCGATATGCAGATCATATTCCAGGATCCCTATTCATCACTTCCTCCGAGAAGCACGGTAGGTGATATACTTT
>CAZVUD010000011.1:0-40338 GCA_964629615.1 uncultured Clostridium sp.
CCATAAGACCACTCTCTGATCATTTCCGGAGATGCCAGACCTATTTTTATAGATGAAAATTCATTACGTTCCACAGCTGTTCTCCTAACTGTATATATTTAAATCACGGTTTATCGGTTTATTAATCAAGATAGTCGGAGTCGTCGTCATAGACTTCGGTCTCAAACACATCTTCATCAGCGGCATCTTCTTCAATGGGATTGCCGTTTTCATCTTCAAACAAGAAGGATTCGCGAAGCTCATCGTCATCTGCGTGAACTGTCTCGGGGGATTCGATCATCTCATCGCTGGGCTGACCTGAATAAGGCGATACCTCATCCTCGTTGCCGAGAGTTGAGAGCTTGATCTCCTCGCCGTTGCTGTCAAGCACACGGATATCGAGAGCCAGAGCCTGAAGCTCCTTAACAAGTACCTTGAAGGATTCAGGTACACCGGGAGTAGGAATATTCTGTCCCTTAATGATAGCCTCATAAGCCTTACGTCTGCCTGTGATATCGTCAGACTTGACTGTGAGGATCTCCTGAAGGGTATATGCTGCGCCATACGCCTCAAGTGCCCATACCTCCATCTCTCCGAATCTCTGTCCGCCGAACTGAGCTTTACCGCCCAGAGGCTGCTGAGTTACAAGAGAGTAAGGACCGTTGGAACGTGCATGTATCTTATCATCAACAAGGTGATGCAGCTTAAGGTAATACATTATACCTACAGTTACAGGGTTATCGAAGGGCTCGCCGGATCTTCCGTCGTAAAGTCTCTGCTTACCGTCGAATACCTTGAGCTTGCCTGCAAGTCTTAAGCTCTCGCGGTAATTTATATCTGCCTTTTCTTCAGCGGAAAGCTTTCTGTATGTCTTGTTGCCCTCGTCATCGCAGATCTCCTCAAAGAGATCCTTGCCCTCGGGGTTCTCGTTTGCAAACAGATCGCGGCTGTAGCCTGCCATCTGCAGACATTCAGAGATATCCTTTTCGTTTGCGCCGTCAAAGACAGGAGTCATTATCTTCCAGCCAAGCTTCTTGGACGCTATTCCAAGGTGTACCTCAAGCACCTGACCGATGTTCATACGGGAAGGAACGCCGAGAGGATTGAGCACGATGTCAAGAGGAGTACCGTCTGCAAGGAAAGGCATATCCTCGGGAGGAAGTATTCTTGAAACGACACCCTTGTTACCGTGTCTACCTGCCATCTTATCGCCCACAGAGATCTTTCTCTTCTGTGCGATATAGAGCTTAACTACCTTGTTTACACCTGCGGGAAGGTCGTCGCCTGCCTCCTGTGAGAACACTCTCACATCAACTACAACGCCGCTCTCACCGTGAGGAACGCGGAGAGATGTATCTCTGACTTCTCTTGCCTTTTCGCCGAAAATAGCGCGGAGAAGTCTTTCCTCTGCGGTAAGCTCTGTTTCGCCCTTGGGTGTTATCTTACCTACAAGGATATCGCCCGCTCTTACCTCAGTACCCTTCTTTACTATACCCTCTGCATTAAGATCCTTAAGTGCATCCTCACCTACATTGGGTATCTCACGGGTGATCTCTTCCGGTCCGAGCTTCGTATCTCTTGCTTCATGTGTATATTCTTCAATGTGTACGGATGTATATACGTCATCTCTTACGAGTCTTTCGTTAAGAAGAACGGCGTCCTCGTAGTTATATCCTTCCCATGTCATAAATCCGATAAGAGCATTCTTACCGAGAGATACTTCACCGTTGCATGTAGCAGGTCCGTCTGCGATGACCTCGCCTGCCTCTACCTTCTGACCTCTCTTTACGATAGGTCTCTGGTTTACACAGTTAGACTGGTTGGATCTCTTGAACTTTATGAGAGTATAAACATCCTTGTGACCGTCATCTCTTACGATCGTGATGCTGTTTGCGTCAACTCTTTCTACCGTACCTGCGTACTTTGCCACAACTACGACACCCGAGTCAACAGCCGCCTTGTATTCCATACCCGTACCAACTATGGGAGAATCTGTTATGAGAAGCGGAACTGCCTGCTTCTGCATGTTTGCACCCATAAGCGCTCTGGAGTTGTCATCGTTCTCAAGGAAGGGGATCATAGCTGTTGCAACAGAAACCACCATCTTAGGAGAAACGTCCATGAAATCAACGCGGGATACCTCGGCTTCAACGATCTCTGTCTTATCTCTTACAGTTACCTTCTTATTTATGAAGTGACCCTGATCGTCCAGGGGCTCGTTACCCTGTGCAACTATATATGCATCCTCAACGTCAGCTGTCATGTAAACTACCTCGTCAGTAACTACATGCTCAACAGTTCCGTCGGGATGTGTGATATGCTCTACCTTACGGTAAGGAGCTTCGATAAATCCGTAATCGCTTACCTTAGCGTATGTCGTAAGGTAAGATATAAGACCGATGTTAGGACCTTCAGGCGTTTCGATAGGACACATTCTTCCGTAGTGTGTGTAGTGAACGTCACGCACGTCGAAGGATGCTCTGTCTCTTGAAAGACCACCGGGACCGAGAGCAGAAAGTCTTCTCTTATGTGTAAGCTCTGCCAAGGGGTTGTTCTGGTCCATGAACTGAGAGAGCTGTGAAGAACCAAAGAACTCTCTTATAGCCGTAGCAACAGGTCTTGTGTTTATGAGCGCCTGGGGAGTGAGCTTTTCGTTATCCTGCGTCGTCATTCTCTCCTTAACGATCTTGTCCATACGGGAGAAGCCTATACGCATCTGGTTCTGAAGTTGTTCGCCGACAGAGCGCACACGTCTGTTTCCAAGATGGTCGATATCGTCCACCTTACCTACCTCGTGTGTGAGGTCAAGCATATAGTTTATGGAAGCGAATATATCGTCCTTTGTAATATGCTTGGGGCAAAGCTCGTCTATTCTCTCGCGCGCCATCTCCTTAGCCGCGTCAACATCGCCCTCACACTTCTCGCGGATGTCAAGAAGGGTGGCAATGCTTGCCTTTTCATTTACGCCGCAATCAACAAGGTCAAATCCGAGAATGTATTCAGGCTCTATCGTGTTGTTGGAGAGAACCTTTACTACATGACCGTGCTCGTTTTCAACATATGCCTCATTAACAGCAGCTCTTTCTGCCGCAAGAGCCATTTCGGATGTGAGCACCGTGCCCTTTTCAAACAAAACCTCACCTGTGAGAGGACTGATAACGTCCTCTGCAAGGCGTCTGTTTGCAAGACGCTCGGAAATAGCCATCTTCTTATTATATTTATAGCGTCCTACTGCTCTGATATCGTATCTTCTGGAGTCAAAGAAATAGTTATTTATAAGTACCTGAGCGGACTCAACCAGCGGAGGCTCACCGGGACGGAGCTTCTTGTATATCTCCTTAAGTGCCTCAACTACACATGTAGAGCCATTGCGTGCCGCAAGCTCTTCGCACTCATCCTTTTCGAACGTAGTGATAAGTCTTGCGTCCTCACCGAGAAGTGCAAATATCTCTTCTCTTGACTCAAGACCCAGTGCATGTATGAACATGGTCATGGGAACCTTGCGGTTCTTGTCTATACGAACGTAAAGAACGCCGTTTATATCGCTCTCATACTCAAGCCATGCGCCTCTGTAAGGAATGATCTGGGCGGCATATGTTCTCTTACCTGTCTTATCCACCTCTGACGAATAGTACATACCGGGAGAACGAACGAGCTGTGATACGATTACACGCTCTGCACCGTTTATAACGAAAGTACCCGTCTCAGTCATAAGCGGGAAATCGCCGAGATATATATCGGAGTATTTTACATCTCCTGTTTGTTTGTTGGTAAGTCTAACATTTACCTTAAGGGGTGCTGCGTAGTTAACGTCGCGCTCCTTGCACTCTTCTATCGGATACTTTGTCTTTGTATCAATAGAATAGGAAATAAAATCGATCGACAGATTGCCCGAATAGTCCGTGATAGGGGACACGTCGCGCAATACTTCCATAAGACCTTCCTTCAAGAACCAGTCAAATGATTTTGTCTGAATTTCAACCAGATTGGGCAACTCGAGATTGAATCGGGAACGGGAAAAAGACATTCTCGTATTCTTACCGAGCTTTTGCTCTTTTACATTGACCATTAAATCAATCACTCCATTCAATGAATTAGCGGCTACATACTCCGTATCGCCAAGAAACGATCAAGGAAAAACGTCGCATTTTGCCTGATTGCTTATAAGACTCCATAATACAAGCTATTATAATGCAGTTTAGTATTTTATCATATATTGTCAAGCTTGTCAAGGGGTTTTTATAAAATTTTACAATTTTTTTCAGATTTTTGAATTTGTGGAGAAAAGTCGGGGTTGATGGGATCGTTTTTCGGGGGAATAGTATAAAAAAGAGGGGTGATAAGGCGAGGAAAAACTGTAAAATGACACCTCATCATTTCTCCCACCGGAGAAGGATTCGCCCCTACGGATGTTATAGATTTTATGTACCTGTCGTTACATAAAGTAATCATAAAACAATATTTTTTCGGACCGTCGGCAACTTGCTTGCATTCGTCGGTCCGTAAAAACAACAAGATACCGATCATTTCACGTCAACATAATGTACAATATTATTATGATAACCTGTAGGGACTGGCGTCCCCGACAGTCCGCATAACATTGGATTTATATTTATTCCACGGCTACATGATACATTCAAAGTAATTCATAACATGCGAGGAAGTTTTTTGCCAAGCTTTTTTTCAAAAAAGCGGAGTTTTTTGCCAAGCTTTTTTCAAAAAGCGGAAAACAAGAAAGAGGATCATGCGATCCTCTTTCTTTGGGTATTAAAAGCTTATTCTTTTGATGCTCACCTTTTTACTGTCAGCATTTATATCAAATATAACGCCGTTTGCGCGTATCTCACCGTCAGCAACGGTAAACCTTGCAGGAAGATGATTTCTCATCTTATATATTACAGCGTCGGCATCCGTTCCGAGAATACCGTTTACAGCGCCGGTCATTCCCACATCGGTAATATATGCGCTTCCGCTCGGAAGTATCTGCTCGTCCGCAGTCTGAACGTGAGTGTGCGTGCCGAATATCATGTTTATCTTGCCGTCAAAATATCGCGCGATCGCATATTTTTCGCTTGTCGCCTCTGCATGTATGTCAAGAAGAGAGATATCATATTTTCCTTCCTCTGCGCCCAGAATGCATTCCACCGCATCAAACGGAGAATCAAGCGCATCCATAAACGCCGTTCCCTGAACATTGATGCAAAGCAGCCTGTATCCGTTTGCATTTATTATACTGCTTCCGTAGCCGGGAGCCGTGGGCGGATAATTTGCAGGGCGGATTATCTTGTCGGGATTTTCATCCAGATAAGAATACAGATCCCTTTTGGCAAAGGTGTGATTGCCCATGGTCATAAAATCAACGCCTGCCGACAATAATTCCTCGGCTTGGTTTTTTGAAAGACCGTGTATATCGCTCGCATTTTCCGCATTTGCCACCACAAGATCACAGGAAAGTTCCTGCCTGATCTTCCACAGCTTGCTCCTCAGATATTCAACGGCGCGTACCCCGACTATATCTCCAAGAACCAAAATCCTCATATCATTTTCCGTTTCTATACTGTAAAATTTTATTTTCCAACGCAGAACTTTGAAAATATCTCAGATACAACATCCTCGGATACCGCTCTGCCGTCTATCTCGGACAGCCTCTGCATTGCAAGCTCTACCTCAGAGCAGCATATCTCAAGCGGATGTCCGCCCTCTATCGCAACTATTGCCGACGAGAGAGCCGATATCGCAAGATCGACAGACGCGCTCTGACGCGCATTTACTATCATCGCATCGTTTCCCGTGTCAAGATCCTTGTCTATATATATCTGCTCGCACAGATCGGACAGAGCATCAAGGCAAGACTCATCTTTCGCCGAGATCCTTGCACTGTACTGAAAGCCGCTTGCTATCTCGTCATATTCAGACCTGTATCCAAGATCCGACTTGTTTATGACAGCCACAGCGACTGCTCCGAGCGACTTTACATAGGAAATAAGATTTTTCTCTTCGTCTGAGCATTCCTTTGAGCCGTCAAGCACCAAAAATATCAGCTCGGCTTTGCTTGCCGCATCCCTTGCCCTGTCAATGCCTATCTTTTCAACCATGTCATCCGACTCGCGTATGCCTGCAGTATCAAAAAGCTGGAGCACGACTCTGCCGAGATTGACCTTTCCGCATAATATGTCGCGCGTAGTTCCCTCAACATCGGTAACTATCGCCGCATCCGTGCCCATGAGCATGTTGTAAAGCGATGACTTACCCGCGTTCGTCTTGCCGAGTATCACGGTGTTTATACCCTCGGTAACCGCCTTTCCTGTGCGGTATGTCTTGCTTAAAGCTTTAAGCTTCAGCAGTGCCTCATTAAGCAATGATACCATTTCTTCATTGCTTATGTCCGCAATATCCTCGTCAGGGTAATCTATGTGCGCAAACACAGCCGCCAAAACCGCGCGCAAGGAAGAATATATCTCTTCTATTTTTGAGGTCAATACTCCCCTCATGCCCGCTCTTGATACCAATATCTGCTCATCCGTCGTCGCATCAAGCAGTGCACCGAGAGATTCGGCTTCATTCAGTCCCATCTTGCCGTTGACAAATGCGCGGCGCGTGAATTCCCCTGCAGTTGCATGCCTTGCACCGCAGATAAGACAGGCAGACAGCACCTTTTCTGTAACAAGTATTCCTCCGTGACAGGATATCTCGACCGTGTCCTCGCCCGTAAAGCTGCGCGGCGCGCGGAACACTGTAGCTATTCCGTCATCTATAAGTATCTTGCGGTCACCATCGTAAGTATATATATTTCCGTAGGTCGCACGGTAAGACTCCACCTGTGAGAGATCCTTGCCGCTTACAGGACAAAACACCCTGCAAGCGATCTCAACAGCTCTCTCGCCCGATATTCGTATAAGGGCAACGCCGCCCTTGCCAAATGGTGTGCTTACGGCGGCAACAGTATCAAAAAGGTCCATAATCTTCTTTCCTTAATATATTACCTGAAATTTCGGGAGAAGCTAATTATTTAGCTCCTCCCTTTAGTGATACTCACTTTTTGTTTTTCTGATCCTCAAGATATATGACGATCTTTCTGTTGTTTTCAGAGCCTATGGAATTTGTGGAAACTCCCTCGATATTCTGTATCTCGGAATGTATGATCCTTCTCTCATAGGGATTCATGGGTTCAAGCATAACGCTCTTCTTGTACTTAAGCACCTTGTCCGCCATCTTTCTTGCAAGCTCTCTGAGAGTTTCCTCTCTCTTAGCTCTGTATCCCTCGGCATCAACAGATATCTTTACATACTCGCGCTTCTCGCCGTCAACCTTCTTGTTTGCGGCAAGATTTGCAAGATACTGTATGCTGTCAAGAGTATCGCCGTGGTGACCGATAAGAATGCCTGCGCCCTCGCCTGTGATATCGATAAGCTTTGCGTCATTGTCTGTCGACTTGAGCTCAACATTTACCGCAAGACCCATATCCTCTACAAGAGTCTTAACAAATCTGAGAGCAAGATCCTCTCCCTTTTCGTTATATACAGCCTGTATCTTTGCAGGAACCGCTCCGATACCGAAAAGTCCCTTCTTAGGCTCGTCTATCACGGTGTACTCAAGCTTTTCCGCAGGAACGCCAAGCTCCTTTGCAGCCAAAGCAAGTGCTTCCTCTATTGTTTTACCTGTTGTTATTACTTCTTTTTTCACGACTAACCTCTGTGTCATTCTGTTTTTTCTTTATTTTTCTTTTTGTCTTTTTTGGATCTCTTCTCTGCCTTCTCGCCTTCATCTGAATGTCTGTCATCATCCTTGAGCGTAGTGCCCTCGGTCATTGCATTCTCGGGAAGTGCGGGTGCAGCCTCACTCTCGCTCTCGTCGTCATCGCTGTAATATGCAGATGCCTGAGCCTCGGGAGCTTCACCGATATAGTTGCCCATCTCGTCGTAATCCTCATCGTCGATATGATGGAGCGATCTTACGGTTCCTACCCTTTCGGACTTTTCGACCTTCTTCGGTGTCTTGCCTGCAAGCTCTCTTTCAGCCGCCTTGTAATCCTCCTCGGTAAACTTGGGGAACGGCATTGCCTTTGTAAGTATGAACTGCTTTGCAAGTCCGACAAAGCTTCTGAATATCCAATATACACCTACTGCCGCAGGTATAGCAAACGTAAAGAACACGCTCATCATAGGCATCATAATATCCATCATGGTATTTGAGCATGCCTGCTGACGGTCGTCCACGCTCTGTGTGGGCTGGAAGGTGAGCTTTCTCTGAAGCTTCGATGTTACATAGTACGCAACGAATGTAAGCACCGGAACTGCGAGCAACCACCAATATTTGGATTCGGACGGTGAGAAGGAGGGTACGTAACCCATGTTAAGAGAGCCAATGTTAAAGTTGGGCGCGTCCTCGATTATCTCGGATACCCTTTCAAACACAGCGTCACCGTTTGCGCAGAAGTTCTTTATTCCTTCAAACGCCGCAACGCCCTGCTCTCTCATCTTACTGAACATTTCGATAGTGCCTCTTGTGTTTCCTACCGCCAGTCCAAGACCTCCGTTTTCAACAGAGGCAGTCATATAGCTGTATATTACATTGGTAAACTGTGTTGACGCTCCAAGCACATACTTGAACGGGTCTATAACAACGTAATAAAGAGCCATAACTATGGGGAGCTGGATGAGCAAGGGCAGACAACCGCTCATGGGATTGTAATTTTCCTGCTGATAAAGCTCCTGTATCTCCTGATTGATCCTTTGCTGTGTTTTTTGGTCGTTTCTGCCTGCATATTTCTTTCTTATAGCCATTTCCTTGGGCTTGAGCAGTGCCTGCTTACGCGAGGTGTTCTGCTGTTTTATGCCAAAGGGTACCATAAGGATCTCTATGACTATGGCAAAAATGAACAGTGCAAGAATGTAGCTCTTCCACGGTACTATTGCGGTAAACCAATCTATAAGCGTTCCGAGCCATGAAAGTATCGTATCAAGAAAGCCTCTGTCTTCCTCAAACTCGACTGTTGTGTCCTTCCAGTATGTCGCAGGATCGTCTGCGTGCTCGTTGCTCTCGGTAAAGCTCGTACCTGATGCGCAACCTGAAAGGAGAACCACTCCGAGCATAAGGACAGCCATAAGGAGGGCTACCTTGCGAATGATCCTTGCCTTACTTTTTGTGTTTTCTTTTCTCATGTTTTTAAAATAGTCCTCTCACATATTATTTTTCGGACATATGATCGCTTTCAAGCGGCAGGCTGTAATTGAATACAAAGCCGCCTCTGCGTCTATCGTCATTGATATCGTAATAATCTATCCCGTTAGTTCCGTTAGGATTCTTAAGCCCCTTCAGAGGTACGGGATCGTAGCCACCCGCACAGAACGGCTGACAACGGCATATCCTCGTAAAGGTAAGCAAGCTTCCTATAAAAAAGCCACGGTAAGTATACGCGTCTATCGCGTAGGCAGAGCATGTAGGCTTGAACCTGCATGTCGGTTTTCGTTTCAACGGGGACAGATATTTCTGATAAAAGCGTATCAGAAGTATGCAGAATTTTTTCATACCTTATTACTTGGCGGTGCACTTGCACCTGTATCTATCATCTCGGTCTTTTTAAATGCAAATCTCAGCTCGCGTGCAATGTCCTGACTCTTGCAGCCGCAAATATCCGGGCGCGCACTTATAACTATAAGATAACCTCGCTTGAGCCTTTGTTCGACCGTGGCGTATCCGGCTCTTATCACTCTCTTTGCCCTGTTTCTCTCCACCGCTCCGCCTATCTTCTTTGAGACCGACAGACCGAGCCTGTTTACAATGATCCTTTCGGGATGAGAGCGCTGCAGCTTTTTCGCCATATGATCCTTAAGAACATATACGCAAACGTATTTGCCGAAAAAGTGCTTTCCCTGTTTATACGCCTTATTGTACAGATGATGCTCACAAATTGCAGGGTATTTCATAAGTCATCCTCTCTTCTTTTCGTAAATTATTGCCATTGCTTCCGTATTTTTTTGAGTATCCGATCTTTTTTGTATCTCTTTTGCGCACACATATCAGTGCGCAGGATACACAGCTTTGATTATCTACCGCTGTGTATAACGCGTATTATAATCCGACGCCTCGGCAATACTTTTTAAAGCTAAAAACCCCGATGCCGCACAACAAGTATTCTTGTTCTCAGGATCATCGGAGGTTTTTATGTTAATTAGTGTGTCAGTCTTTTTCTGCCTTTTGCACGACGTCTCTTAAGAACGTTTCTGCCGTCTGCAGTTCTCATTCTCTTTCTGAAGCCATGCTCCTTTTTTCTCTGACGCTTTTTGGGCTGGTAAGTTCTAAGCATTATTGCACCTCCTTAAATGATTATCGGAAGCGTTTGGTTAGACTCTCTCAAATCTCCATGAGCCTATTTACGCTTTTCTCTGACACAGACCGCCGAAAACGGCTGACCTGCGCCATTCCATACAATGACATCCTATATTATAACGAAGAAAGTTTGTTTTGTCAATAAGTTTTTTTTATTTTTAAAAATTTTTTTTGATTTTTTTGTTTTTTCTACCCTCAGCGCCTCAAAATAGGAAAAAATTGTAAATTTTTCGATCTGTCATAACAAAAGGCGAGAAAAATCTCTCTTGACTAAACTTGAAAGTAATGCTATAATTATTTTTAGTAATATCCATTCAAGAGAAAAGGTCGGAGGTGTGAGAATATGAACATAATAAATGATACAGAGCTCAGGCGTCAGATACGGTCCTCGTGCGCATCTTCATATCTTTTCTTTGGTGAAGAGGACTATCTTAAGCTCCACGCAATATCTCTCGTACGGCAGTCGATATGTAATGATCCCTCCCTTGCCGTATTCAACGATTTGAAGCTTGACTCGCTTACATACTCTCCCGCAGCTCTTCTCGACATGATAACTGCACTTCCCATGATGGCTGATAGAAAGCTTATAACCGTAACGGGGCTTGACTTCAATGCCATGAAGCAAGGTGAATTTGACGAGCTTTTGGGCGTGCTTTCCCAGCTGCCCGATTACGATTACAGCACAGTGATAATCTGCGCGGACTCCGACAGGTTCGATCCCGGATTTTTGCCGAAGCGACCGAGCGGAATGCTCTCAAAGCTATCCGAGCATCTGACACCCGTGCAATTTGAAAAAAGCACTCCCGCAAAGCTTGCCGCATGGGTGGGTAAGCACTATGAGCACAACGGCGTTCATGCGGACTCTGACGTATGCATGTTCACAGTGGAATACTGCGGACGCGACATGTTCACTCTCGGAAAAGAAACTGACAAGATATCCTACTATGTTCTCTCACAGTCAAGGGACAGAGTCACGGCAGACGACGTAAGATATATAGGCTCAAGCGTCAGCGAATACGACGCATTCGCCTTTACGAATGCGATAAGCCGCGGTCAAAAGGATGCCGCGCTGTCCGTTCTGTCTGAAATGAAGAAAAAACGGACAGACCCGATATTTATAATGAGCGAGGTGGCGCGCACGGTGTGCGAATGTGTTTCGGTGCAGTCACTGCTGTCTGACGGAATGACTCACGCAGAGATATCAAAGGTCGTCGGCATTCATGAATACAAGGTGTCACTTATCGCAAAGTCCTGCCGCATAAAGGATCCCCGTGCTCTCTTGCTCAAATGCAGGCGTGCGGATATCGACATAAAGACCTCTCAGGACGGATACGAGGTGCTTGAAAAGCTCATTTGTACAATGTGACAAGACTTAGGTTTTCAACACTCTCCACAGACTTTTCAACATCAAAACTGCTTATTTCATCGAAAAAAGTGGGGTTTTCCACAGGCAAATATGAGTTTTCCACACAAAAAATGTGGAAAACTCATATTTTATTTTTATAGAAATTCGCACAGATAAATTATATTTTTTTGTTAAAAACGCAGATTTATTTTCTATTTATTTCCACTTTGACCTCATTTATCCAAAAAATCATTCGTCAAAATGTCAAAGAACATTTTTTCGACACACCGCTCTCCAAAAGAGCCGCAAGTGCGCGGCAAACGCATTTTTTATATTGACAAAGCAGTGAAATTATGCTATTATTAAATATATATGACAATTGATATCTTCTATAAATAAATCAAAACGGAGTAGATCATGAAAAATATAGCCAAACTGTTTATATTGATTTCGTCATGTATGCTGATATCACTGCTCTTAGCTTCCTGCCAGAGCTCGGACGGCGTACTTAAATACAAAAAGGTTAAAGGCGGTTACACAATAACCGAGCTCTCTGACCGCAACGCGGAGAGCGTAAGCATCCCATCCGAATACAAGGGCAAGGATGTCATAGCCATAGAAGCGGACGCATTCTACGGCAGTAAGCTCAAAGAGATATACATTCCATCTACTGTCACAAGCGTGGGAGAGCAGGCATTTGCCTACTGCACACGTCTTGAGAAGGTCAATGTATCGGATATATCCTCATTTGCAAGCATAGAATTCAGCTCTGCCGAATCCAATCCGCTGTACTACGCGCACACCCTTCTCGAGGACGGCAAGGAGATAAATACCGCAAGCATAGACGCAAAGAGCATTGGCAGCTATGCATTTGCAGGCTGTGAGAGCTTGTCCGAGATAAATATAAACGGCGCAGAAAAGATAGGCAAGGGCGCATTTTACGATTGCGCAAGTCTTGCAAGCATTTCCATTTCGGACACGGTTGAATATATCGGCGCAGCCGCATTTTCGGGATGCACCTCACTTACAGAGATCAGCATTCCCGACAGCGTAATCGAAATGTCGCATTCTGTATTTTCGGGATGCTCGGCTTTGAAGACCGCAGAGCTCTCCGAATCTCTTTCAGCCATTCCCGACAGAGCATTTTTGGAATGCTCTTCGCTTGAGAAAATATCCTTGCCCTCTGACACACTGACCATCGGAGCATCTGCATTTGCATCCTGCTCGTCACTTGCAAGCATCGACATTCCAAAGAAAGTGACCGAGATACTTGACTCCGCTTTCTTTAACTGCTCATCCTTGGCTGATATAAAGATAAACGAGGACTCCAAGCTCCGCTCGATAGGCAAGAGCGCCTTCCGCGGCTGCTATTCACTTACAAATGTTTCCTTTGAAAATGCAACGCTTCTAAATCTTATAGACGAATCGGCATTTCAGTTCTGCTCTGACCTTACAAGCATCACCATCCCCTCATCCCTCCGCAAGCTCGGCGATCACGCATTTTCGGGATGCGACAGCCTTGAGCTCTACAAGCAGGACGGCATGGGCTTTATCGGAAACAGCACAAACAACACACTGATACTTGTCAAGTGCATAGACGATATAACATACGCAAGAATAACCTCACAGACAAAGTTCATATGCAGCGGCGCGTTTGAAAGAAATCAGACCGTGACTGAAATATTCATGCTCACACACTCGCAGACCGATGAGGGCGTTATCAACGTTGGCTGTAACGCATTTGCCTTCTGCCCGAATCTTCAGAAGGTGACCTTCCCGAAATCCATTGAAAGCATTGGAGATTGCGCGCTTATGGGATGTAAGGCTCTGCAGACGATAAGATATTCAGGCAACGGAACAGCCTGGAAATCTGTTACAAGAGGAACCAACTGGACATACGGCGCAGGAACATCCACAATAACACATTCAACATGATCAAAAAAGCGGCTCGGATGCAAATGCATCCGAGCCCGAAATTTGAGCGACAACAATATTTTATATTTTCATATATAGATCAAAGGAGATCGTACACAAATGAGAGTCATACTTTGCGACAACTACGACGAGATGTCCTATCAGGCATCACGGCTGATTGAAAGCCAGCTCATACTTAAGCCCGACAGCGTGCTCGGACTTGCTACAGGCTCCACACCTATCGGCACATACAAAAAGCTTATAGAGAAAAACCAAAAGGGCGACATAGATTTTTCGCATGTCACCACATTCAATCTCGACGAATACTATCCCATATCGCAAAAGAACGACCAAAGCTATCGCTATTTTATGGATCATCAGCTCTTTTCTCATGTGAACATAGACATAAACAAGACCCATGTTCCAAACGGCGAAGCAAGCGATCCCGAGCGCGAATGCCTTGAATACGAAAGCATGATAGATGCAAGCGGCGGAATAGATCTCCAGCTACTGGGCATCGGCGTGAACGGTCACATAGGATTTAACGAGCCCGACACAAATCTCAATTCCTTTACGCATCTGACCGAGCTTACCGAGAGCACCATCACAGCCAATTCCCGTTTTTTTGAAAGTGAAGCTGACGTTCCGCGCAAAGCCATAACCATGGGCATAGCCTCCATACTCAAATCCAAAAAGATAATCCTTTTAGCATCGGGAACCTCAAAATCAAGAGTTGTGTCCGAGCTTTTAAGCGGCGGCATCAACACATCCATTCCCGCAACACTGCTGAAGGTGCATCCCGACGTCGTGCTGATATGTGACAAGGACGCTTATTTCAGCACAAGACTCGGAATCGACATAGGCGGCACCAACACCAAGTTTGCCGTTCTCAGCGGCGAAGATGTGCTCTACAAGGGCTCTGTGCCCACATGCATGGACAGCGAGGATGCGCTTATTGAAGGCATCTGCGACGAGATATCGCGCATAAGAGATAAATATCCCATAAATGCAGTTGGCATAGGCACACCCGGCATTATAAAGGACGGACGCGTCACCGCCGCCAACCTGCCGCTTCAGAATTCACCCATGGCAAGCCTCATCTCAAAAAAGATATCCCTGCCCGTGACCGTTGACAACGACGCAAATTGCGCCGCACTCGGCGAATACAGATTTTCCTGCAGTGACAGATACAAAAACATAGTCATGCTGACCGTCGGAACAGGCATAGGAAGCGGAATCATAGCAGACGGCACTCCTGTATGCAGACTGGGAATACAGAGCGAGATAGGTCACACGGTTATACAGGCAGACGGCGGACTTCCCTGCCCGTGCGGTCGCCGGGGCTGTCTTGAGCAATACGCCTCTGTCAGCGCGCTGATAGAGCGTGCAAAGCAAGCATGCAAAAATTCAAATGACAGTCTGCTTGCCTCCATGTACAGAGAAAAAGGCAAAATGGACGGCGAATGTGTATTTGACGTCTACAGACAGGGCTGTCCTGTCGCGCGCAGCGTGGTAGATGAATACATCCGCTACCTTTGCATAGGCATACGCAACGTAAAGCTCGCATACTCCCCCGACGCAGTCATACTTGCAGGCGGAATAATGGCAAACGAGGGCGATCTTATACTCTCACTTATAAAGAAAGAGCTGTCCGACGAGATATGCGTTGAGATATCAAAGCTCCACAACGACGCAGGCGCACTTGGTGCGGCCCTGCTCTGATATAAAAATATGATGACTATATATAAAAATGCCTTAGTGTGCGGAGCAAAAAAGGACATCTGCATAAGCAACGGGAAAATAGTTGATGAAAGCACATGCAATGACCGCGACACAGAATACATAGATCTTTGCGGACTGCACCTGTACCCCGGGCTTATCGACATACACACACATGGCTGTATGGGAGCTGACACGATGGACGCCGATATATCATCTTTAAAGACGATATCCGACTATCTTGCCGCCAACGGCACTCTCTCATATCTCCCGACGACCATGACCGACAGCATAGAAAATATTCGCCGCGCAGTAGAGACCACGCCTCCGAGCACGGGAGCCGAGGTATTGGGATTTCACATTGAAGGACCGTACATAAGTCCAAAGCGCAAGGGCGCGCAGAATGAAGCATACATCAGATCGCCGCAAAAGAGCGATCTTGAAGGCTTGTACGGCGAGCGCGGCGTCAAGATCATCACCGTAGCACCCGAGATAGAGGGATGCATGGAATTTATAAAAAACAGCAGAGCCAAGATCTCCATAGGTCACACAGACGCAGACTTTGATATTTCCTGCAAGGCTATGGATAGCGGCGCAAACTGCCTCACCCACACCTTCAACGCGATGCCCCCCATGCTGCACCGCGATCCCGGACCTGTGGGCGCGGCTATCGAGCACAACGCCTATGTTCAGGTCATCTGCGACGGACTGCACCTGCACAAGAGCATAGTAAACATGCTGTACCGCACCTTCGGACGCGACAGAATGATACTTATAAGCGACTCCATGAAAGCAACAGGGCTCTCCTGCGGAAGCTACATATTCGGACGCCAGACCGTGACCGTCAAGGACGGGATCGCGCGCGTAGGCGAAAACGGCGCACTTGCAGGCAGTACTTCCACGCTTCTTGACTGCGTAAAGAAAGCCGTAAGCTTCGGCATACCCGAAGCAGACGCCTTCTACATGGCAACGCGCACCCCTGCCGATTATCTCGGCATAAAGCACAAGGGCAGACTTTGTGTCGGATGCGACGCAGACATTATAGGCGTTAATGAAGACCTTGAGCTCCGCCTCGTAATAAAGGGCGGCAAGCGCATAATATAATAATACAGGGCGAGGGGTGCACCCTCGCCCTGTATTTTGCTTCTCATCAAAGCGTTTTGATCATTTTTCCGTTATTTTCCTCAAAGCCCATCTTAAAGAGGTAATTGTCATGCGCTTTCACGCCGGGCTCCTCAAAAACTCTGAGAACGCCCTCTGTCTTAAGCTCGGGGAAAAGATATTTTGCCACCTTGTAATCTCTGTACTTTTGAGTGGTATAATCCACATAGGCGAAAACATCATCGCCATCTCTCTTTGCGATGAAAATACCTGCCGCACAACCGTCTGCATATATCATGTAGATCATGTTTGCATCCGATATCTTCCCGTCAAAGCTCGGGAAGTATTTTTTTATGTCAGAGAGATTGCTCTTTATAAAATATTCAAGTGAGCTGTCGTCAGATCCCACCTCAATGCGGTCATACACGCTTGTGTGGCGCAATTCTCTGATAACATGATAAGTATTTATTACTATAAGGCACATATTCATGATAGCCACGGGCCATGTGCTTCTGAGTATGGCATACACCGTGCTTATCGCTCCGCCGCTGATGTTTATAATGCGGAATTTGAGCATGCTGGTCATCATCATTGAAATGATAACGAGCACAGTTCCTAAATAACCAAACGCCTCAAGCCAGAATTCCCAATTCATAATATCCTCCGAAAATATACTTTATTTTTAAGTCTTAAAAGCCAACGGCAATTATTGTACCACAATATGCTATCCGAGTCAAGGCTTAAATTGCTCAATTTTTTACTTTTTTCGTCTTGTTTCAAATGTCTTTAAAAGCTCTCTTAGATGCTCATGCAAGGGCATGTCGGAGCCAAAGGGATTGAAGAAGTGATATTTGCTCTTGACCTCGTCGCTCTTCTTGCGTATATGTGCCTTCAAGGATTCGTATCTTACTATGATCTCGTTCTCGTCTGCAAATTTCTTGATCTTGGAGACAAGGCTGACCGAATGCGCCGCATCTATAATGAATATTCCAAAGAACAGACCTATAAAGAAGGAGAACGCAAGATTATTTGAGAGCCAATCCAATGACGTTAGTATATACGGGTGTATCAAAAAATAATAAAATGCTCCGAGCAATGCCCAGAAAAATGAAAACCTCGGGCAGATTATTCCCTGTATATTTCCCCACTCATCGCGGTAATCCCAAAGCCTTACCTTTACTATCTTCAAGGCAAGGATACCTGCTATATATTCTATCAGAGTCATGCAAAACGCCATGAATACAAACAGTACCACCTTGTTGAGCACGGCATTCTCTATAACATTGTATTTTTCAAGTGACGCAATGAGATACAGCGCGCAAAGTCCAAATCCGTACAGCGGAAGATACGGACCTGTGCAAAAGCCCGGATTTATCCACTTACGCTCGGGATTTGCAAGCGATATGAATCTGCGGAAAAACAGCTCCAGCACCCAGCCGATGACCGAGCCGATAAAAAACAAAAAAGCAAGTGTCAGAAATAGGTTCATACATTTTCCTTATTTTAGTATTTGATCTGCCTTTGGTATGCAATACCGAGGCACTATAATTATACATGCTTTTTACATCAAAATCAATAGGTTTGGAAATTTTTACAGACTTAGATCAAAAATAAATAATGTAAAAATATCAGCAGAAATGCCCTCTCTGCTGATATTTTTACACTGTATTTGCACATATAAAAGGTTTGCACCACACACTCAAGATAACTCAAGCGCGTGGTGCAGGGGCATTATATGTGAATCGGGCGAGGGTAGGAGTCCGCCCTTTCACTCAAATTTAAGTTTGCCGATAAAGCAAGTTATCGACATTTGGATCAATTATGATCCTTATCTGAGATCGCGACCGATGATATCAGATGTAATATTTTCACCTGCATGGTCGTCAGTGCAACTGGTATCGCTTCCAACTGTTACACCGGATGCTGTGCAGTTTTCAACGCCTGCATCCTCGAATGCGCATCCTACAACATAACCTGCGTCACGTCCTGCTGTAATGGAAGTGTTCTTAACAGAGCAATTCTTGATATCAGCGCCAGCTGTTGTGTTATTCAAAGCACCTACTATACCGCCTGCCTTATCGCCGCACTGATCTGCGGAAATATGTGTGCAGGATATGGTAGCATTCTCTACATGGCAGTTTTCGATGTAGGAAGTTGCGTCAGCGTAACCAACGATAGTACCAACATTGTGGTAGCCTCTTACTTCTGCATTTTTAATAGTGAGGTTCTTAACTACACCGTTAGTATATCCGAAAAATCCAACAGAATAGATCTCATGGTCAGAAGCCTGTTCCGAACCAGCTATTGTTTTATTCAAGCTGTTTACCTGATCCTTGTTAAGACCTGTGATCTTGATGTTAGAGATAGTCTTGCCGTTACCGTCAAATGTTCCGTGGAACTCAACAGTGTTAGCATATCCAAGCTCTGCATAGTCATGTCTGAAGTTCTGACCTGCAGGCAACCAAGCGGCACCCTTCATGTCAATATCAGCAGTAAGCTTTACTGTGTAGAAGTTGAAGCTGTTTCCCTGATTGTTGATCTGGTCGTTAAACCAATTCAAGCCGTCAGCACTGGAAATGAGGTATGTAAAACCCTGCTTTACAACGCCGTCAGCTACAACAGTAGCACCTGTAAGAACTGTAACATTCTCGCTTGTGTTAGCGTTTTCGCCTGTGCCTTCAACCAAGCCTGTGTTCTTATAGCCGATAACTTCGCCCCACTGATCCTTATCATGGGACTGTTCTGTAACTGCGCAGTAAACTGTTGTGTCCTTAACAGCGCAATTTTCAACTGTTGCATTCTGTGCATAACCGATAGCACCGCCTACCTTGCGATAGCCGATAACTGTGCAATCCTCAACATTGCAGTTTATTGCCTTTGCGCCATTATCAATGCATCCAAGAAGCGCGCCTGTCATCTGGTCGCCTATAACTGTAGCATTCTTAATGGTGAGATTCTGAAGTGTACCGTAGCTGTAGTAGCTAAACAGACCTGCATGATATGTTTTATTAGGAATAGCAGGAGTGTTGTCGATCACGAAGTTGCTGATAGTGTGGTTCTTACCGTCAAAGCTTCCGCCGAAGATGCAACCCGAATTACCGAAGCCGGGAACTGTTGCACCACCGAGGTCGATGTTTGCATCCAATTCGATTTCTTCATTTGTGTAGAGAGATGAGCCGCCGCTCTGGCTCTGATTCATAAGCCATACAAGCTCTGCTGCTGTTGAAATGTGGTAAATACCGTCTTCAGCCTTTGCTACAGGAGTTGTGCTTGCGCCGTCCCATTCGGAAGTAACCTCAGCATTGCCCTGAACTGCCTCTACTGTATATGCGAGCTTGCAAGAAGTAAGCATATATTCATTTCCACTGCCCTCGGGAAGAGCGATCTTTACAGAAACGATTATATCATCGCATCCAACTGCCATCTCTGTCCACTCGGACTTGATGGTGTTGCCGTTGTATCTGTCGATACCACCGATAGTAACTACAAGACCGTTCCACAAGCCGTTGTCCTCGATCTTTTCGATAACGGTTCTGTACTTAACAGCAACATTGCTGTTGTTATGGATCCTGATGTCAAATGTTACATAATCACCGGGAACTATGTTGTTGAGAGAAACAACGTTATTGTTTGTATTTACAGTTGTTTCAGCAAGAGTTCCCTGTGCAAGTGTTGATTTAAGCTCTAAGTTTTCAACTGTAGCCACAACATCTACATTACCTGCAGTTACAGCTACATTGACTTTGCTCTCGCTGGTGAACAGTGCGAAGGTAGATCCTGCAATCAGGCTAAGGCAAAGTGCAATAGTCAGAATGGAGGATAATAAAGCTTTCTTTTTCATAGCGAATGATCCTTTCTGAATTAGAAAATTTTTTCGGACTTTTTAGTATAGCCGCAGACAGAACTCAAGTCCACAAAAGTCTGTCACGGCGCTTCAGGCTTATTTCAGCTGTCGATGGAAGTTGCCTGTACCGCAGTAACAACAAGGTCGAAAACAGCCGTTTTTGCTTGTGCGTCATTATTGTTCATGCGATCGGATGCAGAAGCCTCGGGTGAGAGACTGCCGTTGTATTCAGCATCGTCGATAAACTCTACACGAACGCTGAATTTCTGTGCAGCTTCTCCTGCAGTCATTCTTCCTGTTTCAACAGACATACCTCCCGCAAGCTCGCTAAGCATTTTAGTTGTCGAGCTTCCGTCAGGACGAGTAACAGTGACCTTGAGCTGATCTGCAAGATCGTTTGCTTCACCGATCATTTTGATGCTGATGCTGTATGTAAATGCAGTGTTGCCTTCATTGTTGATCTCAAGATCGGCATCAAAATAGCTGCCCGGAACAATGTAGATGTCAGTTGAATCGATTCCGAATACATTATTGCTTGAGGATTCAGTCAGATCGAGATCCTCCGTGACCGTAGTTACACCAAGCACACCTTCAGAATCAAGAACACTGTACTCCAGGTTCGTTCTCTTTAAAGTAACATCAAGATTGCCCGCTTTCAGATGGTTTTTTACCGATACAGAATCCGTAAACAATGCATAGGACATTCCTGCGATTATGCAAACGCATATCATAATGACCGAGCAAGAGATAAGTAGGGCTCTTTTCTTTTTCATCGTCATTCCTCCTTTCTGCCTGATTGTTTATTGAGTTAGCCTTTCTTTTGGCAATATCAATCCTGCAAAACTATCACCGTGCCGCCTGTCAGCTCTATCATCTTGACTGCTTGTACCGAAAAAGCCTCGGCTTTCACGATAAGCGGCTTGTGAAGCACTCCGCGCGCAAGTATCTTCACGCGCTGCACCTTTGGAAATATCAAACCTTTTTCTTTTAATGTATCTACACTGACAATGTCGCCGCGCTCAAATGCCGCATCGATGCTGTCAATATTAACAATGCCGCGAGCACCCTTCCTCGCTCCGTGCTCATAAATAACCGCGCTCATGGCAAGCTCATCCGAGATAAGCTTATCAGCCGATTCCACATCTATCTCGTCTATCGGCTCGGGCATGACCATAGCGGGCTTTGGGATATCCTCCGCAGTATCGGGTATTATCGGCGCGATATCCTCTTTTTCTACGATCTCTTTATTTTGTTTCTTTTCAAGGATGATGTCAACAGCAACACATACGAGTACACCTATCGCTACAACATAAGACACTATCGTATAAATAAGGTAGAATATTCTCATACCGCGTTCCTCCTATAGATCTATCCTTCGTCATTTTCAGATGAAACACTATCTGCTTTTTGAGCCTCAAGCTCGGCAAGTCTGCGGCGCAGATCACTAAGCTCGCTCTCTTTTTTATTTTTCTCCTCCAGCTCGCGCTCTTTTCTTTCAGCGCTGTACACGCCGACTATCTTCAATATCTCAAGTAATATAATGATAAAGCACGGCACCATAACTATAAGTATCATGCCTAAGGGGGTCTTGAGCAGGCTTATCACAAAGCCCAGAATAAATGCCTGACCCGTTACCTTGCCGATAACATAGTTTGGATCATTTACAGCAGATGTATCTATCGTCTGTATAAGCTGACCCGACTCGCTGTTTTTGTTATCGCCTGCAAGCTCTATCAAAAATCCGCCTGTTTGTTTTTCGGTAATGGATACTATACGGTGAGTTATGGTCACCTGACTTGTATATACATATCTGAATGTAAGCACATCTCCAACCTTCAGACTTCTGTACCATTCATCTGCCGCCTCGCGCTCGCTCGGAACGAGCTTTACAAATATCATGGATCTGAGCGGTATACTGCCTATATCATAGTCTGAAACATCGGTAAGCTCGCATTTTGCCATGGAATCGGAAGAAATAACTCGCATCTGATATCCGAATATCTCCGACGCGCCGTCTGTATCTTTATTTGAAGTGACAGTCAGAACGACCGAAAATACGCAAATGGCAAGAAAAGCATACAATAGTATATCTAAAATTATCTTGCCTATTTTTTTGATCCCTTTCTTTGCCATGACCGCCTCATCCGTTTGTTGCTGTTATTGTCAAGTTGAAGTCTGCTTCGGCGTTCTGCGCCTCATTGCCCACATCCTCGGGCATATAGTAAATTATCTTTATCTCGTCCTTCTTTGCATTTGTAAGGTCGATATCAACATCTATGTCCTTTTGTGCAAAAAGGTCTGAAAGCTTTGCGTCATAAAGTATCTCGCCGTTGTTTTCAATGCGTATGTATGCGTGATCCTTAAGCGTAAGCTCGGGGTCAGTATCCTCAAACGAAAAGCGGAGAGCATACTTTTTTGCATTCTCGCTGTTAAGTGAAAGAATATATTCACAGCTTTCACCCGGGCGCAAGCCAAGCTCATCGAAAGACACCGTATGTGGCTCGCTTGATCCGAGGTCTATCTTTATCACGTCCTTATCAGCATGCAACGCATATACCGTAAATCCAATGCCAAGCAGGATGATCGCGCTCATTACTATTATAGTGATATTGAAGATCTTCTTTTTGGTTGAATCCGTAACAGTCATATTAATCCTCCTTGCGAACATTTTCGTGTAACAAAATGACGACATAACGGAAGTTATGTCGCCTATGACATAACGGAAGTTATGTTGCACTTTGCGGTTTCGCCTCCGAAAGGCATGAGATTCGGGCATAAAAAAGCATGACAATAAGACCTTTCGCCTTGATTTTTTTATAAAAAGAGCGAAAGGCTTTATCGTCATGTTAAATTTTTTATATTTTTTTGCGTAAAACCTATTGCATTATTGAATTATTTGTGATATAATGACATATGTAATTACAAATCAGCAGTTAGCATACAACATAACTTCCGTTATGTTATTTTTTTAGTTCGGTGCACAGCATCGGGCTTTTTTTATATGACGAGCCGCATATTTTCCATTTTGCGGCGATGCTCTGCACCCGTGGTTACAATATATATACGTGTCGTATTTATATTGGTGTGCCCGAGAATATCCGCAAGCTTTGCAATGTCCTTTTCCATGCTGTAAAAGGTGCGTGCAAACAAATGCCGCAGATTGTGAGGAAATACCTTGCTTGGCGCAACATTTGCATCAGAGCACAGCATCTTCATCTCGCGCCATATATTGCATCGGTTCATGGGCTTGCCTGATCTTGTAACAAATATCGCGCCCGAAGTGATCCTTTTCTCCTTTGCATATCTGAGCAGCTTTTTCTGAAGCGGCGCAACTATAAACACCGTGCGCATCTTGCCCTTACATGAAACAACAGCCTGCCCTTTGCGCACGGCTTCCGCGGTGATATTGGCAAGCTCGCTTACGCGAATTCCCGTGGCACAGATGGTCTGTATCATTAAAGAAAGCCTTGTGTCGCGCTTTTTCTCCGATGCATTGATGAGCCTGCGGTATTCCTCCTTTGTAAGCTCCTTCTCTGCCGAGCAAAATGCTTTTTTCTGCACCTTGAATTGCTTTACACACAGATCATTCCAGCCGCAAAAGCGGAAAAAGTGATTTAGCGCGGCTATCATGGAATTTGCGCTTGAAACGGTGTATCTTTCAAGAAGTCTTTCCTTATAGGCAATCACCGCCGATCTTGTGATCTCTCCCCTATCCACATAGCGCTCAAACATACCCACATCGCGCACATATTTTTCCACCGTTGCAGGACTTTTCTCGTCCTCGCACAGATATTGCTTGAATTTTTTGCATCTTTGGCTTGAAAATATCCTTTTCATATTTATATCCCCCTTTTCTTTGATATTATTATTTTACAATATATCCGTAAAAATTCCAACAGAGATGATATGAAATTGAAATAAAAATAGTAGCATAGAGAATTTTCTCTTTGCTACTATTTTTGGGGGTTCTTTGTTCAGCTGCAGCCTTGACATTATACCGACCCAAGCTAATTTAACTTGATAGTGATCTCTTAATGTATATTGCATATAAAAACTTCCTTTCGATTTAGTAAAACCATTATATCGAAAGGAAGCTAAAAGTCCAGAGGTTAGGAAATTTATTTATTATTATTTTTTGCAGTATTGATTGAAGAAACAAGCATAGCCCTTAAAGCTTTGCACTTTGTTTCAAGAAAATTATATTGTTCTTTTCCAATATAATTCGTTTTATAAAGAAGTTCGAGCCAATAACCCGTTTCGCTTGCTTCTTTAAGGGCGATTTGCATTTTAGAAATAAAATCAGCCGTACCATGTGCATATCTGGCTTCACGAATATTCGCGCCAATACTTGTGCCGCTTCTGCCGATCTGATTTGACATAATATTTTCTCGTTGTTCCTTTAATTGTTTAACGAGATTTATGATATAAACCGCAAATTCCATAGATTGCTCGGTCAGTTTATCGTTTGACATAATATCACCATCCTTCTACGGTGATTATAACACAACTTCAATGCTTTGTCAATGAAGCGTTCGCTTCGCAAACATGAAGCGGCGCGCCGCGCCGTGAAGCACTCGCTACGCTCGCGTGAAGCGAAGCGCACACAACCTCTCCGTGAGCCAAAGGCTCGCTTCACAGGACGAAGTCCTGCTTCATTTTTCATGCACCGCAGGTGCGCTTCATTGCAACCAAAAAGAAAAGCAGTCCAATGGACTGCTTTTCTTTTTGGTTGCGGGGAAGGGATTTGAACCACATGACCTCCGGGTTATGAGCCCGACGAGCTACCAGACTGCTCTACCCCGCGATATTAAATTTCCTTATACAAAGGTGGTGCCGGAGACCGGGCTTGAACCGGTACGCTACTTTCGTAGCACGGGATTTTAAGTCCCGGGCGTCTGCCAATTCCGCCACTCCGGCTTTTTTGACTATCGCACGGAAAAGTCCCACTCGGTTTGTACACTATATTATATCACACATATAGGTATTTGTCAACCCCTTTTTATGAAAAAGTGCAAATTATCTTATCGACAAAATGCACTTTTTCTTTTATGCATAAGCATTTTTAAATCTTTTATTTAATATTTTCAAGATATTTATCTGCCGCCTTTTGGCGTTTTCAGGCTTCAGGCACTGCCTGCTCTCTCAATTTTACATGCTTTTTTGCAAAGCTTTCATTCGTCATATGTACATACAGACCAAAATAATCCGAAAATTCCACCTTGAAATCTCCAAGTGCAAGCAATATCATATCGACGCCAAACAGATTTATCTCAACACCCATCTCTCTGAAGCCGCAACGCAAATAGAAATTAAGTCTTCTTGCCGCCATCTCGCCAATGCTCGGATCCTCTATCTCAAGATATATCTTTTTATTTTTATAATGCTCCGCACAGAGTGCCATTGCCCTCTCGCCTATACGCTCTCCGCGGTGGCTCTTATCTATCGCAAAATAATCTATCATGGCATAATCCAGATAAAAGCAAGCAAACATCATACCCACGACCTCGCCGTCCGAGATGACCGACAGCATCTCGCCCTTGCCGCTGAGGTGATTTTCAATGATCATGGAATAGGGCTTTTTCTCGTCATCGGGAAACGACTCATCATATATTGGCAATATTTTTTCAAGATCATCTACCGTGCTTCTTCTTAAAGCTACATTATTCATTATTTCTTTCTTATCCTTTCCGATACCGTCCCACAAAGGGAGCATATTCCGAACGCCGCAATGTTGATAACTACAATGCCTGCGCCTGTGGGCGTTTCAAATATCAATGATGCAAATATTCCGAGCGTGGAGCACACGACCGATATAAGAGATGACAAAAGTATCACTCCCTTATAGCTCCGCGACACTCTCATGGCTGAAAGCGCGGGGAAGATTATAAGCGCCGATATGAGCAATGCGCCAACAAGCTTCATGCCTATCACGATAACGACCGCCGACATGACAGCCATGATCAGATTATACACGCCGACGCGCACACCCGTTGCCTGTGCAAATCTCTCGTCAAATGTCACCGAAAACATTTTATTATAAAGCAAAACAAACACCGCGATAACTATTGCCGAGATCACTATCGAAACATACACATCGCTTATCTTAAGTGCAAGTATGGACGTAGAGCCGAAAAGCGATGAGCACACATCTCCGCCGAGATTTGACGATCCTGTTTCGGTTATGTTCAAGAGCATATATCCTACAGCCAAGGCCCCTGCCGACAGCATGGCTATCGCGCTGTCACCCATTATGCGCTTTTTAGATCTGCTCTTTAAAAGTATCACGGCTGTTGCAACAGTTACAGGCAATGACACCGCCATGCTCGTAACTCCGAGAGCCGCCGACACCGCTCCTGCGCCGAAAGCCACATGTGACAATCCGTCGCCTATCATGGAATAACGCTTGAGCACGAGCGTAACGCCGAGAAGTGCGGCGCACAGGGATATCATAACAGACACAACAAGGGCATATCTTACAAACGGAAATGAAAAATAATTTCCGAGCTTTTCAAAAACATTCATAGTATGGACATGCGACAAAACTATCATATCTTTCCTCCGTATCTGTAAGCGTTGCTATCTCCGTAGGATGCATCTGTATCCGCGTCCGCCTCTCCGAATATTTCAGGAAAATGTCTTATCACATCCATCTTCTCACCAAAGAAGCTCTTCTTATTTCCAAGATAGAGTATATGGCTGGAATATCTCACCGCCGCCTGCATATCATGCGTTATCATGAGCACTGCCATGCCCTCATCCTTATTCATGCTCTCTATGAGCGTATACATATCCTGCGTGGATCTTACGTCAAGTCCCGTAACAGGCTCATCCAAGACGAGCACGCGCTTTGCGGCGCACAAGGCGCGCGACAAAAGCACTCTCTGCTGCTGTCCGCCCGAAAGGGCACGGAATGACGAGCGCGAAAGGTGTGTTATACCGAGCTTTTCCATGTTATCAAAGGCTCTCTGCTTATCCTTTCTGCTAAAGAACATCTTTCCCCTGTCACAGCACCCCGACATTACTATCTCTCGGACGGTGGCAGGAAAATCCCTTTGCACCTCGGTCTTTTGCGGCAAAAAGCCCACATCGCTCCTTGAAGCTCCCGACAAAAAGGTTATCTTGCCCATATCCACCTTTTTAAGTCCCAAGAGCGCATCGGTGAGCGTGCTCTTTCCTGAGCCGTTCTCGCCGACTATGCATATATAATCGCCTGCGCACACATCAAATGACACATCGCGCACAACATCTCTGCCGTCATACGAAAGAGTCACGCCTGTGACCTCAATGAGCTTTTCGCCCAGCCCCTCGCATTCACCACCGCTTTTTTTGTTGTTTCTTTTGTAATTTGCCCAATCGCCGTCAGGACGTATCCTTCTGTCGCGTTTGGCATCCAGCTTTTTATTTAAAAACGGCATTATTTTTGTATGCCTCCCGTAATGTTTCAAGATTTTGTTTCATAATGGAATAATAGCTGACTCCGTCATCCAGCATCTTTTGTGTCACGCTCTGGCATGATTGCAGAGAATACACCTTCGCGCCCGTAGCATAGCTTACCTGATCGGCAATATTGATATTGCCGTCCTCGGTCTTGAATATGCATTGCACATTTTTCCGCTCCACCTCTTCTATAAGATATGTGATGACCTCAAATGACGCGTGAGTAGAATCCGAGCAGCCCGGAAATGCGGCAGTATAATCAAGCTCCAATTCATGTGCAAGATATAAAAACGGAAATCTGTCTGCCACGATAAATCTCTCGCCCGCAAGCCCGAGAGATTTATACTGCTCCTCAAGCTCTCTCAGCTTGTCTGAATATTCACTTGTATTTTCACGGAAATATTCCGCATCATCGGGATATCTTTTCATCATAACATTGCAAAGAGATGAAAGTATATCCATCGCGTTTTCTATCGACATCCACACATGCTCGTCATATTCGCATTCGTGATCCTCGTGGTCGTGATCGTGACTATGACCGTGCGAATGCTCGTCCCTTATGGTATTCTGGCTTTCCTCGTGCAAAAGATGGCAGTAGTCTTTTATCTCTATAAGCTCAAGATCCGAGTTATCAGCCGCCTCTGTCACATCCTCGACCCAAGATTCGGCATTGCTGTCAACTATGATCAGCATATCCGCATATGCAATATTTAAGATATCGGCAGGCGTGGGATCGAATGAATGCATGTCATTTCCGTTTTTTTGCAATAATATCACATCGCATCGGTCGCCGACCACATGCTTTACCAAATCATACTGTGCAAACACCGAGCAAACGATAAGAGGTCTGTCTCCCTCTCTCTCCTGCCTTGAGCATCCCGCACACATAAAGATCATGGATGTAAGGAGCATTATCGCGGCAATTATGCCGCATATATACCGTATACCTCTCATAATTCTCCTTTTTTTGCAAGGCAATCCTTACAATAGCCGTAAAGTATGCTCCTGCCGCTGTCTATCATAAATCCGTGATGCTCTTCTATGTGCTCACGCATCTGCTCGCTTATATCGCACTCAAGGTGCATTATGCATCCGCACATAAGGCACTTCAGATGAAAATGATCGCGACAGCTTCCGTTTCCTATATACTGATATACACTTTTATTCTGTCCCTCGCTCTTGAATTTACGGACATATCCGTCCTCGCACAGATTATTAAGGTTTCTGTACAGTGAGCTTTGACAGCAAAGAGAGCCGTTTACATGCACGCATATCTCTTCGGCAGTAAAATGCATATCGGGATTTGCGGACAGAAAGGATATAAGCCTCTCCCTGCCCTCTGTTTTATAGCTTTTTGACATATCTTCTCCTCAAATTTGAGAATTATTCTCATATTGAGATATATTATATCACATGCATATTGGGATTGTCAATAGCATTTTATTAAAAATGAGAATGATTTTCATTTTTAAATAACACATAAGCTTTATTGCCATCGGATACAAGCAATTATCTTTGTCAGATCACGAAATAAATATATAAGCAAAAATATCGGGAGCAATATATCTCCCGATATTTTAATGTTTGTCTATTACTATTATACCGCTCTGTCGGCATTTTTATTTTTGGCTCGCTTATACAGCTTTCTAAGCACAGGAAGATTATATCTCAATATCATCATTGGAAGTATGCTCAAAACAAAATTCACAAGAAAGACAGGCACCCATATACTCGGACGGGATATACGCGGAATAAAGCAAATAAATACTCCCGTGACAGCATTTATAAAATGTATCATAACTCCGAAATTCGACTCAAGTATAAATCTTGCAAGATAGTCGGCATCGCTCATAGATAGGAGCTTATCCTTATGAAAATTCGTAAATCCGCCAAGCTCGGGAATATATCCCTTCCATGAATTTATTTTAAGACCTCTGTACAGCCTTCTCTCGTTTTTTGTTGCTCCGAGATCTATGCCGTCAAAGGAAAACCACGCTTCAGGCAATCTTCGCACGATAAACGCGCCTGCACCGTCAATAGCTATAACAGCCACTGCGGCAAGGGCACAGGTAAATATTCCGTCTGCTATGCCATATACGGAATGTCCGAAAAATATCCCGTCACATGCTCCGAAAGACAATATACTTATGAGTATTATCCACAAATAGAGCATATCATTTCTCCGTTGTATAGCGCAGACTTATACCGTATACATTTTCGTAGGTTTGAGTAAAAGCCGCGTAATTTTCTTTCATCATATACCTTGTATTCTCTCTAACGCCTTTTTCCCTGTCGGGATATATTGGAGGCAGGATATTTATAGTATAGCTCTGCACGGGATATCCGTCACCGTCAAGCTTATCTGTCGATCTCATAGTGATAAACACGGGTATAACCGGAACCATCGCCTTTGCCGCAAGATAAAACGCTCCTTCCTTAAGCGGCTTTGGTTTGCGGTAATTATACCACATGCTCTGCTCGGGATATATTACCACAAGGTCACCATTCTTCAATATACCGTCCACCGCAGATGAGAACTCTGCCATCACACGCCTGTTTGATGACAGCGGCAGGGTATTGCAATGCCTCATAAGAAATCCGAAAAATCCCGGGTAGGATGTATAATTTCCCTCGCGAATAACTCTGAAGAGCTTTTTCTTTTTTCTGTGTACAGACGCCTCGTACGCAAGCTGCACCGCAAAGCTGTCATGCGGATGAAAATGGTTGCAGGTGATTACAGCTCCGCTCGAAACGCCATTAAGATTTTCAATACCGTTTATGCCGTCCACCACCATACTGCCGTCCGACAATATCTTCTTTAAATACTTTTGCGCCCGACGGAAAGCAATGCGTGCCCATATGCGCTCGGACAGCTTCCTTTGGCAATAGTCCACCTCTCCGGGCAAGATAGGCTTTGTTTCGGGATCATCCTCTGCATCCTTATCAAATATGCCCTGTCTTTCGTACGACTCGATCTTCTCAAGAACACCGCGCCTATATTCGGAGCATCCGTTCTTTATCATTACATCTACAAATTTATTATCTCTGTAGGTCTCACGTACCGCAGTTTCAAGCAGTCTGTCGCAGGACGCAATATCGCGTGCCCTCTCTTCGTCCGTATAAAGCTCAAGCTCCTTTTGTATATCGCTATACACATCGGTAAGCTCGGCATATTTCCAGAATATATGTCCGCACCTGCAATCTCTGTAATGCCAGGGCTTGGATATCATGATATAGTGTATTATCTTATATTCTTCCTCGGGATAGGGTATCTCGCCTATCATCTCGGTATTCCATCTGCCGTCGATAAAATACACCTTGTCGCGGCATATGACATTGAGATAATCCTCGTCTTGTGTCACGACAAAATTATACATCGGCAAAAGCTTAAGAAATCTCTCAAGCACTCTCTCTTCACGAAATCTTCTGCAATTTATGAGCATAACGCCCGCATTGAAGTAATTATTTCTGTCAATTCCGAGATTTTGCTCTACATATGTGCCGTATTCGTTTACCTGCACCATAGCCTGCTCATGCGCCGCACCAAGCAGATATGAGTCTATATTTTGCATATAAAGCTCGGATATATCGCCGAGCACCACCGTGTCGCTGTCGATATATATAGCTTTGTCTATATCCTTAAACATCTCGGCTATGAAAAACCTGTAATATGTGGTCTTGGAATAATAATCTCTGATGGGCAGGTCTGCCGTCAGAGAATCAAGCTGTGCCGTCACATCGTCAAATGTGACCGAAAAATCGTCATCGGCAAGCGCAAGTGCGCGCGCCTTCATCTCCTCGCTTGCAGTGGTCGAAAGAATATGGATATCATAGAAAAATTCTCTTGATGCATTCTGCTTCATGGAGGTTATTGAAACTATCGTATATTTGATAAACGCGTCATCGCACGCGTAAAATATCGGAACTGTCTTTTTTGTATTCATATCAGAGATGTCTTTCCTCTCGCTTTTTAGGTCAAATCATCAAAACCGCAAAATGCGGTTTTGAATACCGTATTTATTTTACCACAATATATACGCATTGTCAATAGCAAATCCGATTTTTAGGCTTTAAGTGCGAAATTTGTCTTTGCTCATGCTATATATTTGGGTCAGACAGGATCGCTTGCAGACGCATCCAACAGCGAATCCAATGTTATGGAGTCAAGATATCCGTAAATGACATCATTCAGCCCCTGCCATATCGGCAATGTGCGGCAGGAGTCCTTTTTTTCGCATGGCACAGCTCCGTCCTTGAGGCACGCAACAGATGACAGCGACCCCTCGGTAACGCGCAATATCTCGCCCACCGTATATTCCTCCGCTCTCTTCACGAGCTTATATCCGCCGCCCTTTCCGCGCAGACCGCAAAGCAGCTTTGCCTTTGTCATGCTGGCAAGTATTCCCTCAAGATATTTTTCGGATATATTCTGCCTTTTCGCTATTCCGTCAAGCGTTATATATCCGTCGTCCTCTCTTTGTGCTATGTCTATCATTACGCGAAGCGCGTATCTTCCTCTTGTCGATATCATATCTGCCTCCGTCATATTTATTCTTGTCGTATATATGCCATTATATCAGAAAAAAATAAAATATTCAAGTAGTTTTGCGCAAAAACCTATTGACAAAGTATGTTTATTGTGCTATAATTTTCAAGTAACAAAACATATCGAAAAGGTAGGTTTATATATGAAAAGGATCTTAATAACCATGATAAGGCACAATTTCCGTTTTGGACGAATGTGATATGGAGCGATATACGCATATAAAACTGCATTCAAGGTACAGAAAACACATTCAATCACATAAAACAGAAAAAGGAGAATTATTATGTCAGAATATAAATTTGAAACACTTCAGCTTCACGTAGGTCAGGAAACGCCCGATCCCGCAACAGGTGCAAGAGCCGTTCCGATATATGCCACCACATCATACGTCTTTAATGATTGCGAGCATGCCGCCGCAAGATTCGGACTGACAGACGCAGGAAACATATACGGCAGGCTGACCAATTCCACGCAGGAAGCATTTGAAAAAAGAATAGCCGCGCTTGAGGGCGGCGTTGCCGCTCTCGCGCTTGCATCAGGTGCGGCAGCCATATCATACACATTGCAGGCACTCGCGCAGAACGGCGGACACATAGTTTCGCAAAAGACCATATACGGGGGAAGCTACAACCTTCTGTCACACACTTTGCCTGCATTCGGCATAAGCGCGACATTTGTAAACATACACGATCTTGCGGAAACCGAAAACGCAATACGCGACAACACTCGCGCGATATATATTGAAACTCTCGGAAATCCAAACAGTGACATTCCGAACATAGACGAGCTCTCAAAGATCGCTCACCGCCATGGCATACCGCTCGTAGTGGACAACACATTCGGCACTCCCTATCTTATCCGTCCCATTGAGCACGGAGCTGACATAGTCGTGCATTCCGCAACGAAGTTTATAGGCGGTCACGGCACGACGCTTGGCGGCATTATAGTTGACTCGGGCAATTTTGATTGGAAGGCAAGCGGCAAATTCCCTGCCATATCCGACAAAAATCCGAGCTATCACGGCGTATCGTTTACAGATGCCGCAGGAAAAGCGGCATTTGTAACATACATTCGCGCGGTATTATTGCGCGACATGGGCGCTTGCATATCCCCCTTTGCGGCTTTCTTACTGCTTCAGGGCACGGAAACTCTCTCGCTCAGGCTGGAGCGCCACGCCTACAACACAAAAAAGGTCATAGAATACCTCAGTGATCATCCCCTCGTGGAAAAGGTGAACCACCCTTCCCTTAATGACCACCCCGATCACGAGCTTTATACAAGATACTTCAAAAACGGAGGCGGATCTATATTCACCTTTGAAATAAAGGGCGGTGTTCGCGAGGCTCACAAGTTTATCGACTCTCTTGAGATATTCTCGCTTCTTGCAAACGTTGCGGACGTTAAGAGCCTTGTAATACATCCTGCCACCACCACTCACAGCCAGCTCTCTGCAAGCGAGCTTGCGGAACAGAGCATAAAGCCAAACACTATACGTTTGTCTATCGGAGTTGAACACATCGATGATATAATAAACGATCTCGAACGCGGTTTCTCCGCAGTCAGGGAGCTTCAAAATGGAAATTAAGAACAAAAATATTATTTATCTTGACAACGCCGCAACCACAAAAATGAGTCAAAGCGCAAAGCTTGCCATGTTGCCTTATTTCGATGAGATATACGGCAATCCGTCAAGCCTGCACTCGGTAGGTCAGGCGGCAAGCGAGGCGCTTGCCGACGCAAGAGCGAGGATCGCCGCATGCTTTGGGTGCGATGCATCCGAGATATATTTCACATCAGGCGGAAGCGAGGCAGATTCATTTGCGATCATGTCGGCGGCAAGGGCAGGAGCTGCACGCGGTCGCAAGCATATAATATCCTCATGCATAGAGCATCATGCCGTGCTTAATGCCTTAAAGCAGTTAAAGCGCGACGGATTTGACATAACCATCCTTGATGTTGATAAAAACGGAAAGGTATCTCCAAGCGATGTTGCACAATCCATCCGCAGTGACACCTGCCTTGTAAGCATCATGTATGCAAACAACGAGATAGGCACGCTTGAGCCTATATACGAGATAGGAAAAATATGCCGCGAAGCAAATGTGACATTCCACACAGATGCTGTACAGGCGGCAGGTCATGTAGCTATAAATGTGAAGGATCAATGCATCGACATGATGTCTGTATCAGCCCACAAGTTTCACGGTCCTAAGGGGATCGGCGCTCTGTACGCAAAGAAAGGAACCATTCTTTCTCCTGTGATATACGGTGGCGCGCAGGAAAGGGGCAAAAGGGGCGGAACCGAAGCCCTGCCGCTTATAGTCGGTATGGTGGCGGCGCTTGAAGAGTCCATTGCAAGCATTGAGCAAAACACCAAAAAAATGACCTGTTTGCGCGACAGGCTCATAGATGGCATACTGAAAATACCGCACTGTGCCCTTAACGGCGACAAAACAGACCGACTTTCCTCAAATGCAAGCTTTTGCTTTGAAGGCATTGAGGGTGAATCCCTGCTTTTATTGCTTGACGACCGTGGCATTTGTGCATCATCCGGTTCTGCCTGCACATCGGGATCCCTTGATCCCAGCCATGTACTGCTGTCTATCGGCAGACCGCACGATGTAGCGCACGGCTCATTGCGCCTATCCCTATCGCCCGAGATAAGCGAGGAGGACATTGATATGACTATCGACGCAGTGCGCGAGACCGTGCAATATCTGCGTGCGATATCCCCCGTCTGGCGCGATCTTATGAGCGGAAAGCGCGAATTTATTCTTTGATAAGAAAGGAAAAAACATATGGCACTTTACAGCGATAAGGTAATGGATCATTTCAGAAACCCCCGAAACGTGGGTATAATTGAAAACGCCGACGGCATTGGTGAGGTGGGAAACACGAAATGCGGCGACATAATGAAGATATACCTGAAGATCGATAACGATATAATAACAGATGCAAAATTTGAGACCTTCGGTTGCGGAAGCGCGATCGCCTCCAGCTCTATGGCTACCGAGCTTATAAAGGGCAAGCCGCTGAGCGAGGCATTGGAGCTGACAAACAAGGCGGTCGTTGAGGCGCTTGACGGACTGCCGCCCCACAAGGTGCATTGCTCTGTCCTCGCAGAGGAAGCGATCAAGCTCGCGTTGCTTGATTACTACAAAAGAAGCGGCAGAGAATACGATGAGTCACTCTTTGAAAAGCTAAACTCCTGCCCTTCTTGCCATTGATATAATAACTTTCCTCTTTTTCTACCCGCCTTTTTTCCAAAAAAGCGAAAATAAAAGCGGAAACAAATCATCAAAAAGCCACTGCCTTCACGCATTTTGCGTGAAGGCAGTGGCTTTAATATTCTTTTATGCGATAATCACGAAATGCCGTAATTCTGCGCAGCCTCTACCGTATCAAAGAATCCCATCCATGCGATGTCCATGGAAAGCTCTGTTGCGTTATCGCTCTTTGTATTGAGTATATCTATTCTGAATCCGTAGATAGAATATACATCAAACTTGCTGATATCCACAATGCAAGTGCACCATTCGCCAACAACGTTAACTTCCTTCAGGTTATTCTGAATATCAACATGCTGCCAAGGTGTTCCCTGATATGTCTGAATGTAGAGTTCGTTTACAGAACCTATGTTGTTGGATCTGTATCTGAACGCAAAATACTTACCGGTCTTGAATCCGCCTGTTGTTGTGAGGTGGATACGTCTGTCCTTGTTCTTGTTCTGAACTGTGAACTTAACATAGGACTTATCCTCGCTGAGCTCTCTCTTAAGATAGTTGGGAGAATCAGGCTTAGGATTGTTTACCTTTTCGATCTGGTTGAAGAGATCCTCGCCCTCAAATACAGCAGGCTCTGCTGCCTTGAAGAAGCCCATCCATGCGATATCCATGGTAAGGGGTGTGTCGTTATCATTCTTTGTGTTAAGGATGTCTATTCTGAAGCCGTAGATAGATTCAACGTTATACTTGCTGATATCGATGATAACTATGCACCACTCGCCTGCAGTATAAACCTCTCTCATGTTGTTCTGAATATTAACGTTCTTCCAGGGTGTTCCCTTTTCTGTCTGGAGGAAGAGCTCGTTTATAGATCCGATATTATCAGATCTGAACTTGAATGCAAAGAGATCGCCTGTCTTGAACTCACCTGTTGTTGTGAGGTGTATGCGTCTGTCCTTGTTCTTGTTCTGAACTGTGAATGTGATATAAGACTTATCCTCGCTGAGTTCCTTCTTAAGAGCGTTGGGAGAATCAGGCTTAGGATTGTTTACCTTGTCGATCTGGTTGTAAAGCTCTTCAGCGTGGAGAATAGTATATTCCCACTCTTCAGCAGGCATAGGACCTACGATCTCTTCTTCATTTTTTTCGGGATCCTTTACATTATCGTCCTTTGTTCCGGAATCCGTTGCATTGTCTTCCTTAGCAGGAACCTTGTAGTTCTTTGCATCCTCTTCGCTCATGAAGAAGCCCATCCATTCGATGTCCATGGTAAGGGGTGTGTCGTTATCATTCTTTGTGTTGAGAATGTCTATTCTGAAGCCGTAGATGGATTCAACATTGTACTTGCTGATGTCTATAACTATTGTTCCCCATTCGCCTGCCGTGGGGCCATAGTCCTTGAGTATATTTTGGAAGTTCAGTGACTGCCACTGCTCGCCCTGCTTTGCCTGGATCCAAAGCTCGTTTATAGATCCGATATTTTCAGATCTGTATCTGAATGCGAAGTATTTACCTGTCTTGAATTCACCTGTTGTTGTGAGGTGGATACGTCTGTCCTTGTTCTTGTTCTGAACTGTGAATGTGATGTATGACTTATCCTCGCTAAGCTTTCTCTTAAGATAGTTAGGAGAATCGGGTGTAGGATTGTTTACCTTTTCGATCTGGTTAAAGAGAGCCTCACCGCTGAGAACTGTGTCTTTCCAATCCTCGGGAACAACTACTGCTGTACTGCCAACGATAGTGATCTCGCCCCATCTTGCAAGTCTGTAATACTTACCGTCAGAGCCCAATGCTATGATTTCAAGAGAATGCTCGCCTTCGGGAATGTCAGTAAGATTGATGCTAAGCTGGTATCCCTTTGCATTCTTGAAGCCTGCCGCTACAACGTCAGGTCTGTCGCTTGTAGCGCCATCTACCATAACTACATCATAACCGTCAAGGCAGTAACCCATAGATGTTATGGAAACTGATTCGCTGATCTGGAGCCAGCCGCGGAATGTTGCAGTCTTTACGTCCTTAATGCCGTCCTTACGGTTTGCAGCCAACCACTCATGTGCCTTATCGTCCTTAAGTGCTGCACCGTCTTCATAATATGTATCGCATGTGGTAGTTTTTTCGTTTGTATCCGTCATCTCTACCTTTGCTTTTCCGTAATTGAGCGCATGGCTCTCTTCGCTGAAGAAGCCCATCCATGCAACGTCCATAGTTGCTCCTACATCACCCTTAGCGTTGTCCTTGCTGTTAAGAAGGTCTATTCTGAAGTGAGTAAGCTCTTCTATGCCAAATGCATCGAGGTCGATAACGTATGTGTGCCATTCACCGTCGTATACTATATCCTTGGTGATGATCAAGTTCTTAGGCCAGCCTACCTTCTTAGTACCAAGATATATCTCGTGCTTGGAGTCAGAAGTAGTTCTGTACTTGAATGCGAAATAGCGTGCAGTGTCGAATGAAGGTGTACCGCTTGCAAAGTAAGAGTTGTAGTCACCGCTTGATATTGTACCGTCATTCTTGAATGTAACGTAATCTTCCTTTAATTCGTAAGGAATTCTGTTAGCGTTACCTGCATCCATCTTCTTGAAAAGATCTACCAATTCCTGAGGATTGAATATAGTTACAGGAGCATCGCCGGGAACGAGAGAAATATTCACCTCCTGTACTACCTTGTCGCCCGCAATAAGCTTGATAGTATAGTTGCCCTCCTTAAGAGCTGCAAGTCCCTGATTTTCGATGGTTATGCCTTCGCCGCCGTTGGGCTTGAATCCGGATGCTGCACCTATCTTGTAGTACATAACGCGTTCTTCGCCGAGATAGAGGGCAACTATGCCTTCACCCTTTGCAACAACAGGTATCTCTGTGCCGATCTCATATTTCGACTTGTCTACAGAGAAGTAGAGAGGAGTGTCGAGGTCCTTGTTGTATGTGATGTTTTCTGCAGTACCAAAGGAAGCAGAAAGTATACGTATCGCACCGTTTCTCCAGCTTACGCCTGCACGAGAGGAACGGATATCCTTGGATATGAGCGCGTTTTCGATAACAACGGGCTCTTCTCCCCATACGCTTACTGTTGCCTTTTCTACCTGACCTGCGATCATGTCATAGTCCTTGCTTCCTTCAAGAACTATCTTTGCGCAAGTAAGCTCGCCGGACTTGAAGTATATAGTATCTTCAAGGTCAACTACAGTTATTTCATTGGAAACGCCCTTTACAGTGAATGTATGTACATTACATGTAGTTTCGGGAGTTTCTGCATGTGCAGACTTGATAATGATAACAAGTGTGTTGCCGTTTGTTACATAATAATATATACCGGAATCACCGTGAGCAACGATCTCATTTATTCCGGATGCTCCCTGTGCACCTGCTTCGCCGTACAAGCCGGAATCCCAGCCGCTGATCTCATTGCCGCGAATAAATGCGCTTGCAGCTGCTGTATTGGGCTGCTCATAGAACTTCATGGTGTATACATATTTACCCTTGGGTATTCTGTAATATGCACCAAATCCGCCTGTCTTCCAAACGAGTGTGCCATCTTCAAGCTTTTCAACTGCGGATCCGTTATCCTGTGCCATACCGCCATCGACGAGAAGTGTATATAAGAGCGAGGATTCGGATATTGAGTTGCCGGCATATGCGCCGTCATCTGCAGCCTTAACTTCCTCAATAGGTCCTTCCCATTCGGATGTTTCTGTTGTGTCAGTTGTGCCGGTAGTGCCGGTAGTGTCTGTGTCGGTCGTGTCCGTATCTGTTGTATCGGTCGTCGCCGTTGTGTCTGATTCTGTATCCGTGGGAGTTTCTTCGGGAGTTGTGGACTCGGTTGCTTCTCCGGATGTAGAGTCAGCGCTTGTGTCTGCGGGGTCTTTGTCTTTATTACATGCTACAAAAACAAGCGTGAATGCAAGAATTACCGCAAGACAAACGATGATTTTTTTCATATCATTCTTTCCTTTCTGAATAAATGATCTTACAGACTTTCCCCAGTCTGCTTTTGGTAATATTAAGTATAGCATACTTTATTTGCTTTTTCAACGGCTAAACTGTTTTTTTCTTAACGTGTTTTACATTTTCTCTGTTTTTAACAGTTTGCAAAACTTATTTTTGTGCAATTTGCCAAATGCTTTTTAAAAACAAACTGGGCTGGATTGCGTTTTTTTCGCTTTTTTGAAAAAAGCTTGGCTTCTTCCGCTTTTTTGAAAAAAAGCTTGGCAAAAAACTTTCTGGCATGTTATGAATTGCTTGAGTGTATTGCGTAGCAGTGTCACAAATCCGAATTTTAAGAAAGCTCGGCAAAAAACTTCCTCGCATGTTATGAATTACTTTGAATGTATCATGTAGCCGTGGAATAAATATAAATTCAATGTTGTGCGGACTGTCGGGGACGCCAGTCCCTACAGATTATCATAATAATATTCTACATTATTTTGACATGAAATGATCGTTATTTCAACGGATAAATAATGATATTATGATTGCAAATTGTAGGGACCGACGAATGCAAGCAAGTTGCCGACGGTCCGAAAGAATATTGTTTTATGATAACTTTATGTAACGACAGGGCGCATATAATTTGCAACCTCCGTAGGTGCAAACACAAAAGTTATCAAAAACTCTATCTCGGGAATCGAACCTTTTCCTTAAATTCCTGTGGAATTTAAGGTGATGGGACTTGATCTGGTCGTACGGGGCAACAAAAAACAGGAGTAGCAAAGCTACTAAAATTTTTCATAACTCTATGTCGGGAATCGAACCTTTACCTTAAATTCCGCAGGAATTTAAGGTGATGGGACTCGATCTGATCGCACGGGGCAACAAAAAACAGGAGTAGCAAAGCTACTCCTGTTTTTTGTTGGTGACCCGTACGGGAATCGAACCCATGTTACAGCCGTGAAAGGGCCGTGTC
>CAZVUD010000012.1:0-40036 GCA_964629615.1 uncultured Clostridium sp.
TGTGCGTAATATGTGGTTTGTCTAATGCTGTGTATCAAAGAGCCGATGGTGTTTACGTTGTACCTATTACTGCTCTTAAAAATTAAAATTTATAATACTGACACGTGTAAGATATTGTGGTATAATAAATCAATTGATAAATTAACTTTCAGTGGAGGATCCGATGAACAATACAGCAAAATTCAACGGCAAGGGCGAGATCTATGCGAAAGCACGACCGAGTTACGCCTCAGAACTGTTTGATCATATTAAAAACACATTAAATGTACCTAAAGGAAGTGTCATTGCAGATATTGGTTCAGGCACGGGAATTTTTACAGAGCAGCTTATCGACTGCGGCTACCTTGTATATGCGGTCGAACCAAATGAGGATATGCGAAAGAAAGCAGAAGAAAGGCTTTCCGATAATAAAAGCTTCATATCCGTTAATGGCGTGGACATCAATACCTGTCTCCCTGATAAAAGCATTGATCTTATTACGGTTGCACAGGCATTTCACTGGTTCGATACATATGCCTTTAAAAAAGAATGCAAGCGTATTCTAAAGCCAAATGGCAAGGTCTTAATAATCTATAACTCACGCGACGAGAGCGCCCCTTCAACAAAAGCACTTGCCGTTATGTGCCGCAAGTATGATCCCGAATTTCGCGGCTTTTCAAATGGTATCAGTGCTGAAAAATGTTGTGATTTCTTTGAAGGTAACTGCGAGATCTTCCGAGCTGATAACAGCCAGATCTATGACAGACAAGGGTATATCGACCGTGTGCTGTCATCATCATACTCTTTGCGTGAGGGTGACGAAAGATATGAAGAGTATTTGAAAGAAATAAATTCTATCTTTGATACATTTGCTGTTAATGACCGCATGACTGTGCCAACATATACAGTAGCGTATATTGGTTCGGTGTAATAAATTATTCCTCACACAAGCCATACAAAATATCTTTCGTCACAAAACGACTTATATCGATAAATATGAAATAACTATTTAATTAAAAATTAATACAGAGTTAATTTTTATGTGATATCATATTGTTACATTGGCAAAACAAGAGGTGATAATATGAAATTCAAAGAAAAATTGTATAGATTTATGTACGGAAGATATGGCATGGACTCTCTGTATAACTTTTGCAATATTACAATAATCGTATTGCTCTTAGTATCTCTCGTCCTGTCCTTTATTATTAAAAATGAGCTTACATTGGCAATAGTGAATTTTTCGATACTTTTGATCGAGATATTTCTTATATCATGGAGCACGTTCAGATCGTTTTCAAAAAATATAAGCCGTCGCAGACGTGAAAACGAGATATTTCTCAAAGCCAAGTCGGGCATAAAAAGATTTTTCACACTAAACACTCAAAGCAAAACCAAAAGCAATAATGCAGACACATTTCAGTACATCTTCCGTGACTGCAATAAATGCGGCGCAACACTTCGTCTTCCGAGAAAAGCAGGCAGACATTCGGTAAAATGTCCACGTTGCTCTCATAAATTCTATGTTAAAGCAAAAAAGCTCAAAAAAAATTAAGATGAACCCCGATTTTTTTAAAAAATCGGGGTTTTTCTGTTGACATAAAACTAACGATATGTTAAAATATATGTATGGTATAATTGCGGTAGTGTTTGCAATTGCTATCATTTAATATAAATATTTTGCGAGGATATACTATGAACACAGGAAGAAAGACAAAAATAGTTTGCACGATGGGTCCTGCAAGCCTTAAAGAAGAAGTTATCGAGGACATGCTCAAATCGGGTATGAATATAGCAAGATTTAACTTTTCTCACGGAACGCACGAGTATCATAAAGAGGGAATAGAGCTTTTCAGACGCGTGCGCGATTCTCTCAAGCTGCCCGCGGCGGTACTGCTTGACACAAAAGGACCTGAGATCAGAATAGGTCTTTTTGAGAATAATGAAAAGGTAACTTTAAAGTGCGGACAGACATTCACCTTGACGACAGAAGATGTACTCGGCAACAATGAAAGAGTTTCCGTAACATACAAAAAGCTTCCGCAGGAGCTTTCTGTAGGAACACGTATACTTATCGATGACGGAAAGATATCCATGACCGTATGCGAGCTAACTGACAAGGATGTTATCTGCAAGGTCGTGACCGGGGGTGTATTATCCGAGCGCAAGGGAATCAATATCCCGAATGTCAGCCTTGATATGCCGTATATCAGTGAAAGCGACGAAAAGGATCTCAAATTTGGTGTTGAGATGGATGTTGACTTCATAGCTGCCTCATTCGTAAGGCGTAAGGAGGATCTCATTGCTCTTCGCAGATATATAGATTACTACGGCGGTCACAACATAAAGATAATCGCAAAGATCGAGAATGCAGAGGGCGTCGAGAATTTTGACGAGATACTTGCAAACTGTGACGGAATAATGGTCGCAAGAGGCGATATGGGCGTTGAGATCGCATTTGAAAAACTCCCAGGAATACAGAAGAAATTCATCCGCAAATGCTATCAGGCAGGCAAAATGGTAATAACCGCAACACAGATGCTTGAAACCATGATACACAACACAACACCCACAAGAGCCGAGATAACAGACGTTGCAAATGCAGTCTTTGACGGAACGAGTGCAGTCATGCTTTCAGGCGAAACGGCAATGGGAGATCACCCTGCGCATGTTGTAAAGGTAATGGCGCGCATTGCCGAGCAGGCAGAAAAGGACGCGCTTGAGATGCAGATATACGAGGGCGTTCACTATGACTTTGATTACAGCGATACCACCAATGCAATATGTGACGCAGCCTGCACCACAGCAAAGGATATAAAGGCAAAAGCCATAATTGCAGTAACAAAGTCGGGAACTACCGCAAGACGTGTTTCCAAATTCCGTCCTGCAGAGCCCATAGTAGCTTCCACCCCCGACAAAAAGACATTCCACCAGCTCGCACTTTCATGGGGAGTTTGTCCTGTTCTCGCTATTAACCAGGACGACACAGAAAGCCTGTTCAGGCACGCTATCGACTGCGCAAAGCAGCTGGATCTGGTAAACGACGGAGACAAGGTCGTTATAACCGCAGGCGTACCCCTCAAGCTCTCGGGAACCACAAACATATTAAAGGTACAGACAGTATAAGTCGGGTAATTCATCATGGCTAAAAAGAAAAAACGTAAGAATTATAAAAAGCGCAAGGTCAAAAAGGCTTTCAGAGCGGTCATCTCACTTATCGTTATAATAGCCGCTGTCATCGGCGTATGGACTGCATACGAAAATGGCGCATTTGACAATTCAGGACAGGGATCTTCGGGATCGCACAATGACGCTTCCGATAGCGGTGATGACGATACCGCATTATCGGGTGATGCCGTAAAGATACACTTCGTTGACGTAGGTCAAGGTGACAGCACACTGATATGCACAAAATACGGAAATATGATTATCGATGCGGGTACAAACAGCTCGGAAAAAGACCTTCGATCTTATATTGACAAGCTCGGTATCACGGAATTCAAATACGCTATATTCACTCACACTCATGAGGACCATATAGGCGGAGCCGACATGATACTTAAGAACTACAGCGTTGAAAATGTTATAATCCCCGATTACGAGGACACGACCAAGACATATTTTTCAATGCTTGAGGCAATAGATGATTGCGGCGCAAATGTAAAGCTGATAGCCGAAAATGAGACCTATTCATTTGAAATAGGAGAATTAAAGGCGCGCATATTGGCACCTGTAAAATTCGATGACAATAAAAACAACACGAGCATCGTAACACGCGTAGATTACGGCGAAAAGAGCATAATGTTTACAGGCGACGCCGAGGGAAACAAAAAGAACGACTCCGAAAATCTCATCCTTGATAAATATAAAAATGATCCCGATATACTTGACTGTGATATATACCATGTCGGACATCACGGATCAGATACCTCGTCTTCAGAAGCTTTTCTTGATGCGATGTCACCAAAGACCGCAATAATATCATGCGGCGTAGACAACAAGTACGGTCATCCTAAGGAAGAGATACTAAAGCGTCTGGATGACAGAAATATCAAATATTACCGAACCGACAAGCTCGGAACTATAGTTATAACCTTATATACGAACGGATATAAGGTCTCAAATGTCGGTAAGATCTGATTCCTGTCATAAGTATCGCTCACCTGAAACACGCAAAAGTAAAATCAACCGTTTGGAGCTATATCATGAACATAGGAAACCGAATAAAGGAATTAAGGCTTTCAAGGCGAATGACTCAAGCAGATCTTGCAGGTCATGAAATAACAAGAAATATGCTGAGCCGTATAGAAAACGGTGCGGCTCTGCCGTCGGTCGGTACGGTAATATACCTTGCAGACCGCCTTGGAGTTCCGGCATCACTTCTGCTTGCAGAGGATGACGATGATTTCCTTTTTTACAAAAACAGTCTGCTTGGCAGAATAAAGAAGGCACTGAGTGATAAGAGCTATGAAATGTGCCGCGATATGTGCAGGGAGATACTTGATCACGGAAGTGATGACGAGATCGCGTTTATCTATATAAGAGCCACTTATCTGCTTGCCGAATCCTGCCTGCTCGACGGTCATTTGCGCAGATGCTGCACATTACTTGACACAGTAATGAAAAGTGCAGATATGACATGCTATGATACGTCTGTATATCGCTTTTGCGCGACCGATCTTTTTTACCACTTAAAAGAGATATCCCCATCACTCTACTGTGAGCAATATACAGACGCATGTGCGCCTCTCGTATACCGCATATCGTCTATAAGCGAGCTTTGCAGATATCTGAACATCGCAAAAGAATTAAAAGAAAATGCATGCTTTGATAAGGACACCGAAATATCACTGTGCATGATGGAAAATGAATTGTATACGCTTCACTTGAAAGCCAAAATTGAAATGTCAAGCGGAAATTACAAAGATGCATTGTCGATACTGTATTCGATCGTAAATTACGACGGTATGACACCGAAATTCATAATACTTCTCGTGTGCGACGATATCGAACGTTGTGCAAAGCAGACAGGGGATTACAAGAGCGCGTACGAGTATTCAAAAAACAAGCTCTCACTGCTTGAATCAATGCTCGCGGAGGAATAATATGAAAAAGGCTTGTGCAATAGCTACGCTGATCACGATAATATTTTTCACATCATGTCAAAGCAGTCGGACATCAAGCGGCAACTTTTACGGTGGGGAATCGGTAAACTCAGATATACTGTCAGAAATGGCGGAAAGCTTTTTTACAGATGATACAGCACTTCCGTATGAGCCCGAGCACACCGAGATACACAACGGTATATTCTATTGGACAGAAAGCGGAAGCGTATATCACAAATATCCTGACTGCGGACACATAAAGGGATCGGCAGAAATACGCACGGGCAGTGAGCAGGACGCAGTCCTTGCAGGAAAGGGTCATCTTTGTTCATCCTGCGCAAAAAGATGATGTATCCGTAGGACTCTGCTTGAAGTTTTAAAAAAAATCGCAAATTTCGACAGTAAAATTTTTAAGATATGTTGACAAAGTAATGCTTTTGTGGTATAATTCACTTATAATGGGTAAGAAGTGATAGAACTCTTGCCGCCATTAATTACGGAGGAAGATATTATGGAAATTGCAATTATAGCTCACGATATGAAAAAAGAACTTGTCACTCAGTTGTGTATTGCATACTGTGGGATCTTGAGCAAGCATAATATCTGTGCTACCAACATAACAGCAAAGTATATCTCAGATGCCACAGGACTTAAGATAGAGCGCTTGCTCTCGGGAAGTCAGGGCGGTGAAGAGCAGATCGCATCAAGAATAGCATACAACGAGATCGACGTTCTTATATATTTCAGAGATACTCGCACGTCCGATACATTCACAGAGCACGATAAGATCGAGCGCGATCTTCTCCTTATGTGCGACAGATACAATATACCCGTTGCAACAAACATTGCTACCGCAGAGCTTATCATAATGGCTCTTGACAGAGGCGACCTTGATTGGCGTGAGGTAGTAAACCCCAAAAGTGAATATAACCGCAAGAACCGCGGTTGATCACGGTGTAAAAGACAAGCTTTGACACATTTAACGCGTTACAGAGAGAAAACGTTAGCTGAGAGTTTTCCGCAGATATGTTGAAAGTACCACTTTTGCATTAACAATATAATACAATTGAGTTAAAAGCTCGGGTGGAACCGTGCATTTCATGCACCCCGGACACAATGTGTCTGGGGTGCTTTTATTTTTCAGATATGAATATCATATAATATTAAAGATAACGAAAGGACAAAAAACATGAAGATCAATTTTTCATCACAAGTTTACGAATCCGATGCTCCCATAACGGTATATGATGCCGCTCGCGCTGCTTTCGGTACAGTAGAAAGAAGTGTTATTGCCGCAAAGGTAGGCGAAAATGTCGTAGGACTCACAACTCTCATAACAGATGATTGTGATGTTAAGCTTCTCACCTTTGAGGACAAAGAAGGCGCACATGTTTTCAGACATACCGCATCCCATATACTTGCGCAAGCAGTTAAAAGACTCTATCCCGAAACCAAGCTCACCATAGGTCCTGCAATCGATGAGGGCTTCTACTACGATTTTGACAGTGAGATATCCTTCTCTCCCGACATTCTTAAAAAGCTTGAGGAGGAGATGAAGAAGATAGTTAAGGAAAATCATAAGATCGAGAGATTTGAGCTTTCTCGTCAGGATGCCTTGAAGCTCATGGAGGAAAAGAACGAGCCTTACAAGGTACAGCTCATAGAAGAGCTTCCCGAGGGTGAAGTAATAAGCTTTTACCGTCAGGGCGAATTTACAGATCTCTGCGCAGGTCCCCACCTTTTTGCAACAGGTGCCGTAAAGGCGATCAAGCTCACACAGTGCACAGGCGCATATTGGAAGGGTGATCAGAAGAACAAGCAGCTACAGAGAATATACGGTATCGCTTTCCCGTCAAAGGAAAAGCTCAACGAATATGTTGCTATGGTCGAAGAGGCAAGAAAGCGCGACCACAATAAGATAGGCAGAGAGCTTGAATACTTCACGACAGTTGACTCCATAGGTCAGGGACTTCCCATCATACTTCCCAAGGGATCAAGAGTTATACAGACGCTCCAGCGTTGGGTAGAGGATGAGGAGCAGAGAAGAGGCTATCTTCTCACAAAGACACCTCTCATGGCTAAGAGAGAACTTTATAAGATCTCCGGTCACTGGGATCATTATCTTGACGGAATGTTCGTAATGGGCGATCCTGACGACTATACAAAGGAATGCTTTGCGCTCCGCCCCATGACATGCCCATTCCAGTATCAGGTATTCTTGAATAAAAAGCGTTCATACAGAGATCTTCCCATGCGCCTTGCCGAAACTTCAACTCTCTTCAGGAATGAGGACAGCGGCGAAATGCACGGTCTTATAAGAGTACGCCAGTTCACGATATCCGAAGGACATCTTGTGCTTCGCCCCGATCAGCTGGCAGAGGAATTTAAGGGATGCCTTGACCTTGCAAAATACTGCCTTGAAACCGTAGGACTTTGGGAAGACTGCTCATTCAGATTTTCACAGTGGGATCCCAAGCGTACCGATAAGTACGAGGGCACACCCGAGCAGTGGAATGAAGCTCAGACTATAATGGGCGAGCTTCTTGACAAATATCTCGGTCGTGAAAACTATTCTATCGGAATCGACGAAGCAGCATTCTACGGTCCTAAGCTCGACATTCAGTGCAAGAACGTTTTCGGCAAAGAGGATACGATAGTTACACTCCAGGTCGACATGCTCCTGGCAAAGAAATTCGGCATGGAATATGTTGGCTCTGACAACACACTCAAGACTCCTTATATAATCCACAGAACATCTCTCGGATGCTACGAAAGAACTCTTGCTCTCCTTCTTGAAAAGTACGCAGGCGCGCTTCCCACATGGATGGCTCCCGTTCAGGTCAAGATGCTTCCCATAGGCGACGATCAGATCTCCTATTGCGAAGAGATAGCAAGCAAGCTCTCCGACTACGGCATAAGATATGAAATAGACAGACGTAACGAAACTATCGGATATAAGATCAGAAACGCACAGCAGGAAAAGGTACCTTATATGCTTGTCGTAGGCGCCAAGGAAGTTGAAAACGGAGCGGTTGCAGTACGTTCAAGAAAAGACGGCGATCTCGGAAGCGTTTCGGTAGACGAATTTGTAAAGACGCTCCTTGAGGAGATAGCATCCAAAAGAAGATAAAATTTTACAAAATGTATGTTTACAAAGCATACCAAAAGTAGTACAATATAACTGATAAATAATTTTTTAGGAGTTTATATATGGATACCCCTGTTTATAAGAGAGTTTTGGTCAAGATATCGGGTGAAGCACTCAGAAATAACTGTGAATCGGATATACTTGATTTCGATTTCATGGACAAGGTAGTCGAATCTGTAGGTAAATGCATAAAGAGCGGCGTTGAAGTAGCCGTGATCTGCGGAGCAGGCAATATCTGGAGAGGTGCGAGAAAAGGTGTCGGAATGAACAGATGCCGCGCCGACCATATGGGTATGCTTGCAACTGTCATCAACGCCATCGCTCTTCAGGATGCCTTTATCAGACACGGAATAGATGCCAAGGTGCTTTCAACGGTCGAAATGAACACTTTTGCAGATTTTTATACTCAAAGAGATGCGGACAGATATCTTAAAGAGGGTAAGGTCGTTATATTCGGAGGCGGACTCGGTGCACCGTACTTCTCAACGGACACACCTGCAGTGGTGCGTGCCGCAGAGATCGGGGCTGATGTCGTGCTCATGGCTAAGAATATTGACGGACTGTACACCGCAGACCCCAAGACAGATCCCAATGCCAAGAGATATGACGATGTCACATATTCCGAGATACTTGAAAAGGATCTTAAAGCCTTCGACCTTACCGCAATATCCTTCTGCAATGAGCACGGTATAAACAGCTTCGCATTTGCCTTGAAGGATCCCGAAAACATATATAACGCCGTTATGGGTAAAGCTATCGGCACTAAAATGCATAAATAATTATTTCAATACATACGAAGGAAGGGAACAACTCTATGAAGTACAACACAAAAGAGCTTGAGGAAAGAATGAATAAGACTATTGCATCTTACGAAGAAAATCTTTCTTCCATACGTGCAAGCCAAGCAAATCCTGCCGTTCTTAACCGTGTAACGTTCGATTACTGGGGCTCTCCCACAGAGATCACCGCTGTAGCAAATGTAAAGATAGCCGATGCAAAGACACTTGTTATCGCTCCTTACGATGCAAGCACGCTCAAGGCGATCGAAAAGGCTATTCAAACATCCGACATCGGAATTAATCCCAATAATGACGGTAAAGTTATTCGCTTGATCTTCCCGCAGCTCACAGAGGAGCGACGCAAGGAGCTTGCAAAGCAGGTTCAAAAGATGGGCGAGGATGCAAAGGTTGCGATAAGAAACATCCGCCGCGCAGCAAACGACGACATCAAGAAGCAGAAGAAGGACGGTATCCTCACAGAGGATGACGTTAAGGACGCTGAAAAGACAGTTCAGGACATAACGGATAAATACATCAAGAATATTGATGGACTCAGCTCCGTTAAGGAAAAGGAGATCATGAAGGTCTGATTCCTTTATAACACGCGCTTATACAGCGGGAGCTACTACTCCCGCTGTATATGTACAAAAATACATTTTACATTGAATTTTTATCTTTTACGGAGCTTTTGATATGCCGGAAATTGCAAACAAGAAAAACACACTCGATCATATCGCTTTCATCATGGACGGCAACGGCAGATGGGCGAAAAAGCGCGGAATGCCGCGCGAATACGGTCATAAGATCGGAGTCGAAGCCTTCAAAAGAATGGTTGAGGCTTGCAATGATATTGGTGTCAAGTGCATTACCGTATATGCATTTTCGACCGAAAATTGGAAAAGACCAAAGAAAGAGGTCGATTCCATTATGGGACTTCTTGACGAATATCTCGGAAAAGAATGCCCTGATGATATCAGTATAAGGATCATCGGAGATATCGATGTCCTCGACAAGAAGCTTAAGGATAAGATACTTGACATAGAAAACAAAACAAAAGATGGTTCAAAAATTCTCAATATTGCCATAAACTACGGCTCACGCTCTGAGATCGTAAGGGCATTTAACCGCCTTATGGCACAGGGAAAGACATGCATATCCGAAGAGGATATACAGCATGAGCTTTACACATACGATTGTCCCGATCCCGATCTTATAATCCGAACGGGCGGAGATATACGTATATCAAACTTTCTTTTGTGGCAAGCCGCATATTCCGAGCTGTATTTTACAGACACTCTGTGGCCTGATATGACACGCGAGGATCTTATGGCAGCGGTAGAGAATTATTACACAAGAAAAAGACGTTATGGCGGCTTGGATAAATAAATATTCCATTTGCGTCATATATTGACATATACAAATATAAATTTAGAGAAAGGCAGTATTCAAAAGAATACAACTCTTATAATATGCGAAAGAGGATAATTACTGCAATAGTAGCTTTGGCGGTTTTCATACCGTTACTCATATTTTCCGATACATGGGCGTTTCCTGCCGCGGTATCCATCATGGCTGCCATAGCTTGCTATGAGATGTTTTCCTGCATAGGACAAAAGAAAAATATTGTATTTACACTTCCCACATATATACTTGCAGTTTTCTTTCCGTTATTTGCAAGATATGCATACTTATCCGACAGTATATCTGTAAACGACTTTATAAAGCTGTCGCTCGGAATTGTGGTGATATCTCCGCTCTACATGTTTGCAGTGGCTGTTTTTCAGTCTAAGCGTATCTCTGTAACAGATGCAGGGCTTTCAGCTATATCCTGCCTCTACACGATAGCGGCATTTACATCGCTTGTATACATACATGATTTTATACCGTTTGGTCAGTATATATACCTGCTTTGCTTTATATGCGCTTGGATAACAGACAGCTTTGCGTATTTCACGGGAATGCTCCTCGGAAAGCATAAGCTTATACCCGAGGTAAGCCCCAAAAAGACGATCGAGGGTGCTCTGGGCGGAGTGGTATTTTGCACTCTGTCAGTAGTTCTGTTCGGATTTATCATAGAAAGATTTTTTGATCCTGAAGGCAATATCAGCGCAAATTACATTGTTCTTGCCGTAAGCGGTGTAGCTATATCAGTCATATCTCAGATCGGTGATCTTATCATGTCACTTATCAAAAGAAAATACGGCATCAAGGATTACGGAAAGGTATTTCCCGGACACGGCGGAGTGCTTGACAGATTTGACTCTGTTATAGCTGTCAGCCTTGCGATCGTATTTATAACATCATATTTCAATATGTTTGCCTAAAAAGGAATCATACATTATGAATCATCATGATTACCCCGAGATAATAATACTCGGATCGACAGGCTCTGTCGGCACACAGGCTATTGACGTAGCAGAAAAGGAGAATATAAGGGTACTTGCACTCTCAGCAGATAAAAATTCCGCACTTGTCGAAGCACAAGCGCGCAGACTTGGTGTGTCGGCATGTGCCATGAATGACACAAATGCTGCAGACGACCTCAGAGTGCGCCTTGCGGATACTGATATAAAGGTCTATTGCGGAAAAGAAGGCATATGCCGTATGATCCATGATATAAAGTCGGATAATGCAAAAGACGTCACCGTTATAAACTCTATCGTCGGTGCCGCGGGTCTTATGCCGACTCTTGCCGTGCTTGAAAGCGGTAAGGATCTTGCACTTGCAAACAAAGAATCTCTTGTTGTTGGCGGAGATATAGTTATGCAGACCGCCCATGCACACAACACAGAGATCCTGCCCGTTGACAGTGAACACAGTGCAATATTTCAATGTCTCAGAGCAGGAAACAAAAAGGAGATCAAAAAGATTCTCCTTACAGCCTCCGGCGGACCGTTTTTCAACTACACATCATCAGAATTAGACCGTATCACCAAAAAGGATGCCTTAGCTCATCCTACATGGAATATGGGTGCAAAGATAACAGTGGACAGTGCTACGCTCATGAACAAGGGATTTGAGGTCATAGAGGCTGTGCACCTTTTTGGTGTTGATCCCGATCAGATACAGGTGCTCATACACAGAGAGAGCATAGTGCATTCAGCTGTAGAATATATTGATAACAGTATCATAGCACAATTATCAAAACCGGATATGCGGCATTGCGTTCAGTATGCACTCACTCATCCAAACAGATGTGAAGCCGTGACAGAAGAGCTGGATCTTTTTTCTGTAGGGAAGCTGACATTTCAAAAGCCCGATACAGAGAGCTTTCCGCTCCTGCCGCTTGCGTTTTCTGCCATAAAAGCAGGCGGAGGTGTTCCTGCTGTACTGAACGCCGCAAATGAAGCCGCTGTTGCGGCATTTCTGGACGATCGTATATCATTCAAAGATATATACAGCACTGTATATAACACGGTAGATCATTTCGACTCTGCAAATAAAATATCGGATATTGACGGTATACTTGCACTGTGCGATGATGCCGATAAATACGCAAAACTTCAAATTTCAAAAAGGGCGGTACTTTAATGCTTCTGTACTTAATTCTCACTCTTCTGCTTTTAAGCATAATGGTAGTGATACATGAATTCGGACATTTTATATTTGCTAAGGTCTTCGGCGTTAAGGTGCTGGAATTTTCTGTCGGCATGGGTCCTGCGCTGTTTACGACCAAAAAGAAAAACAAGAGCATCACAGATGCAGAGATAGAAGAGTCGCTTGACGATGATACACCGTACACAGAGCTGACATTTACAGATAATAACAACACAGATGACAATTCTGAAGGTCAGATGGAAGATCCTGCAGTCGATGATATTCCCGAAAAGACAGTATTCAGCCTTCGTGCATTTCCGATAGGCGGATATGTCAGCATGCTTGGAGAAGACAGCGCAAGCGAGGATGAACGGGCGTATTGCAACAAAAAGCCATGGCAAAAAATAGTTATCTCAATTGCAGGTCCTGCAATGAATATCATTCTCGGCATACTTTGTATGTGCATACTTGTAGGAGTGGATGCATCAGGCGGCAGATCGCTTGCAAGCAATACAGTTGGGGAATTCATAAACACCGTTTCTTATGAAGACGGTCAGGAGATCAGCTTTGTATCAACATCCGACAAATGCTCTGAGCCACTCATGATCGGCGATAAGATAATAAAAGTCGGCGGTGTTTATACGCATACGGGAAACGAGCTTGTGTATGAGATATCCCATAAAGCTTATAAGCCCGTAGATCTTACTGTTGAGAGAAACGGCGAGATCATAGTATTAAACGATGTTGTATTTCCGACTTATGAATCAGGCGGAGTTACATTCGGCGATGTGGATTTTAAAGTCTACGGAGAGAGATCTTCCTTTGCGAATATAGTCAAGCACTCATTTTTCCGTTCATTCTCAACTGTCAAGATGGTGGTTGACAGTATTGTAGACATGTTCAGCGGAAGATACGGATTAGACTCGATATCGGGTCCTGTGGGTGTTGCAAGTGCGGTAGGTGAGGCTGCAAACGCGGGCATCTATTCATTGCTTTACCTTTTCACATTTATAACGATGAATCTCGGAATATTCAATCTTCTGCCTTTTCCTGCACTTGACGGCGGTCATATCATACTCTATCTTTACGAGCTTATAGCAAGACGCCCTGTAAAGAAGGAATTTGAGCAGGCAGTAAATTTCATAGGATTAGTGATCCTTATGGCATTTGCATTTATAGTTATGCTGAAGGATATATTCAATCTGTTTTGAATACCCTTACAGCTTTAAGGTCTTAGATCAAGAAAAGATCCGCCGAAGCTTCGGCGGATCTTTCGTCAAAATATCAAACCGATCGGGAGATTAGACATGGATTATAATTCAATCAGAAGAAAAACTCGCAAAATAGATATAGGTCGTATCAGCATCGGCGGCAATGAAAAGATCGCCATTCAGTCTATGACTAACACCGACACAATGGACAAGTCTGCAACTGCGTCGCAGATCAAGGCATTGGCAAGCTCGGGATGCGATATAGTAAGGATCACTGTTCCAAGTGCTGAAGCCGCTGAAACTGTAAGATACATAAAAGATGTCGGAATTGAAACTCCCATTGTAGCAGATATACACTTTGACTACCGTGCAGCACTTAAGGCGGCTGAATATGGGGTAGACAAGATACGCATAAATCCCGGCAACATCGGAGATGATGAGCGCATCAAAGCAGTCGCAGACATTTGCCGTGCAAAAAACATTCCCATAAGGATAGGTGTAAACAGCGGATCCGTCGAAAAGCATATTCTTGAAAAATACGGCTCACCTACAGCAGAAGCATTGTGCGAAAGTGCATTGTATCATGCCTCACTGCTTGAAAGATTCGATTTCTATAACACGGTGATATCAATAAAAGCATCAAATGTACAGGAAACGATAAAGGCAAACAAACTGCTTGCAGAAAAGTGCGACTATCCGATACATCTCGGAGTTACCGAGGCGGGAAGCGAGCGACTCGGAATAATCAAAAGCGCGGCAGGCATTGGATCGCTCCTGTCTGACGGTATAGGTGACACATTCAGAGTTTCTCTGACGGAAGACCCCACGCGTGAAGCAGCTGCCGCGCGCGATATATTAAAAGCTCTCTCCATATCAGGTCAATGCGGCATGAACATAGTAAGCTGTCCGACATGCGGACGCACAAAGATCGATCTTATCTCTCTCGTACATGAATTTGAGCGTGCATCTGAAATTGAGGGACTGAGTGATCTCCCGATAAAGGTCGCTCTTATGGGATGTATCGTAAACGGTCCAGGTGAAGCCAGAGAAGCTGATATCGGCATCGCAGGCGGTAAGGGCGAGGCTGTGCTGTTTTCAAATGGCGAGATCATACGCAAAATTGGGGAAGATGAAATAATAAATACCCTTATATACGAGATCAAACGAATCAAAGAAGAAAGAAAGCTTTAAAATGGCAAAGAATTTTTTACAGATATTCAATAAATATATCCCTGAGGACAAGCATGCTAAGATACTGCTCTCCGCTACCAATATAAGAGTCCAAGCAGATAAGGAAAACCGTATAATACAGGCATTTATGGATCTTCCGGAGCTTGTGGATAAGGATACTTTATATGCCATAGAAGCGGCAATTGCGGCGGCATATGAGCTTTCGTGGGTGAAATTGTTCGTCCACTATCCGTCGGAGCTGTTCGACAGCGACTACATTCCCGAGCTTCTCAAGGAAACTGAAAATGTAGGTATAGTTGCAAGAGGATTTTTCTCAAAATACAGATACAGATTTGAAAATGACACACTTACAGTTGAGATACCGTTTGAATCAGACGGAGTAAGACTTCTTTACGATGCAAAGACTCCTGAAGTGATGCAGGCTGTAATCATGTCCGAATTCAATAAGAACATAAAGGTCAATATAGTGCATACCGAGGACGAAATATTTCTTTCAAGAAACAACTCACTTGATAACGCATTGCTTGAATTTGACAAGGAGCTCAGAAATACAGCTAAAAGCTATGCTCAAAGGCAGGAACACAGTGCCGTATCAAGCAGTGAGCATACAGAGGGCACAGAGGAAGCTCTTGAACGTGTTCAAACACTCTCAAAGCTGGATAATACACCCAAAATACAAGACGGAAAATGTACTATCGCTCACAGGACATTCGACATCTCAGCTCCCGAATACGTATACGGTGACATATTTGAAATATCACCGACCCCCATTGCAAATATAACATCTCCTGCCAAAAACATCACAGTTGTCGGAACTACATTCGGATTTCTTTGTGAACTGAACAGAAGCGGAGAGAAGTATAATATTTCATTTTCCATAACCGACGAGAACTCCTCGATCGAAGTAAAATGCTTTTCAAAAAGCAAAGAGGATGCAGATATCATCACATCCGCCGCAAAGGACGGTAATGTGATCGCTCTGCACGGATATGCCAAAAGAGAAATAAGACGTGATAAAACAGAGGGACCCGAGCTGCAATTGACCTTAACTGACATAGCCAAGATCAAAAAGCTTGACAGAATGGACATGGCAAAGGAAAAGCGCGTTGAACTCCACCTGCACACAAACATGTCGCATATGGACGCATTGATATCTCCAAGCGCCGCGGTAAAGCAGGCTAAGGCATGGGGACATCCTGCAGTAGCCATAACCGACCACGGCACTGTTCAGGGATTTCAGGATGCAATGCTTGCCGCCGAGAAGATAGGACAAAAAGTCATATGGGGTGTTGAGGCGTATTTTGTAAACAACACATCTGGTGCACTATTTGGCGCGTATAACAAGCCATTTGAAGCCGAAACCGTTGTATTTGATATTGAAACCACGGGACTTTCCGTGCAAAGCTGTAAGATCACGGAAATAGGCGCTGTTAAAGTTAAAAACGGCGAGGTCACAGAAGTATTCAATACCTTTGTAGATCCTGAAGTACCGATTCCGCAAGAGATCGTAGAGCTCACATCCATAACCGACGAAATGGTCGCAGGTGCACCTAAAATAAAAGATGCGCTTGAATCCTTTTTTGAGTTTGTCGGCGGTGAGGACACACTCCTTGTGGCGCACAATGCAAGCTTTGACACAGGCTTCATACGCCAAGCGGCAAAGGATTGTGATATGGAATTCAACAATCCTTATCTTGACACAGTGGCATTATCACGCTTTTTGAACCCCGATCTCAAAAAGCACAAGCTCGACATACTTGCCGAATATTACGGACTTGGAGATTTCAATCATCACAGAGCATGTGATGATGCCACCATGCTTGCCGCAATATACATAAAGATGCTTGCCTCCATGCGTGAGCATGATATACATGATTTCGATCACCTGAAAAGGGATATGAGCACAAGCACCAATCCATTGACGCTGAAGCCATATCACCAGATAATACTTGTCAAGAACAAGGTCGGACTTAAAAACCTTTACAAGCTCATTTCCTACGGCTTTTTAAAATATTTCAAGCGCTTTCCGCGTATTCCGAAAACCGAGCTTGAAAAGCACAGAGAGGGTCTTATAATAGGATCGGCTTGTGAAGCGGGAGAATTATTCCGTGCGATACTTGATAACCGCCCCGAAGCCGAAATAGAAGAAATAGTAAACTTTTACGATTATCTTGAAATACAGCCTATTTCAAACAACAGATTTCTCATCTCAGAAGATAAGGCGCGTGATGATGAGGACTTGAGAGAACTCAACCGACGCATAGTAGCACTCGGAGAAAAATATAATAAGCCCGTAGTCGCTACATGTGATGCTCATTTCATGAACAAGGAAGACGAGATATACAGACAGATACTTCTCGCAGGTCAGAAATATAAGGACTTTGACCGCGATATAGAGCTGTATTACAGAACTACCGAGGAGATGCTGGAAGAATTCTCCTATCTCGGTGAAGAAAAGGCTTACGAGGTCGTTGTCAAAAATACTAACCTGATAAATGACATGATAGAGCCTGATATCCGTCCGTTCCCAAAGGGCACATTCACACCCGAGATGGAGGGCGCAGAGGAGGATCTCACTCGCATATGCTATGAAAGGGCAAAATCGATGTACGGTGATCCATTGCCCGAGATAGTTGCAAACCGCCTTGACAAAGAGCTTACTTCCATTATCAAAAACGGTTTTGCCGTACTGTATATGATAGCTCAAAAGCTTGTATGGTACAGCGAAAGCCAAGGATATCTTGTAGGATCAAGAGGCTCTGTCGGATCTTCATTTGTAGCATCAATGGCAGGTATTTCCGAGGTAAATCCGTTGCCGCCTCACTATTGGTGTCCTGAATGCCAATACAGTGATTTCTCAAACCCCTTGGGGGTCGGATCGGGATTTGACCTTCCTGACGCAAATTGCCCGAGATGCGGAGCTAAAATGAATGCTGATGGTCACCACATTCCGTTTGAGACCTTCCTTGGATTCTACGGCGACAAATCACCTGATATAGACCTGAACTTCTCAGGTGAAGTGCAGGGAAAGGTGCACAAATATACCGAAGAGCTCTTTGGTGCAGAAAACGTTTTCAGAGCCGGAACTATAGGAACACTTGCCGATAAAACTGCATATGGTTACGTTCAGAAGTACCTTGAGGAAAAAGGCATCAGCCTTCCGAGAGCAGAGATCAACCGCATAGTATCTAACTGTGTGGGTGTAAAGCGTAGCACAGGTCAGCACCCGGGCGGCATCGTAGTTGTACCCAAGCAATACGAAATATACGATTTCTGTCCTGTTCAGCATCCTGCAGATGACCCGAACTCGGATATAGTAACCACGCATTTTACATTTGAATATCTTCACGACACCTTGCTTAAGCTCGACGAGCTCGGTCACGATATGCCGACAAAATATAAATATCTTGAAAAATACTCCAATACGAGCGTTATGGATGTACCCATGAACGATCCGCAGGTGTACGAGCTGTTTTTGTCAACAAAGCCATTAGGCATCAAGCCAGAGGATATAGGCGGAGCAAAGATAGGAACATACGGTCTGCCTGAGTTCGGCACAAAATTTGTAATGGGAATGGTTGAAGAAGCTAAGCCCAGATCATTTTCCGACCTCCTTCAGATATCAGGACTTTCACACGGCACAGACGTTTGGCTCGGAAATGCACAAGATCTTATAAAAGATGGTATATGTGACATTTCTCACGTTATCGGATGCCGTGACAACATAATGAATGACCTTATCGCATACGGCGTTGAAAAATCGCATTCCTTTAAGATAATGGAATCTGTACGAAAGGGAAAGGGTCTTACCCCCGAATGGGAGGAAGAGATGAAGGCAGCAGGCGTTCCTGATTGGTATATCGGATCCTGTAAAAAGATAAAGTACATGTTCCCCAAGGCACATGCCGCCGCATACGTTATGTCGGCGATACGTCTCGGATGGTACAAGGTACACATTCCGATAGCATTCTACTGCGCTATGCTGACAGTAGCTCCCGGAGGATTTGATGCTGAGATCGTTATGGGTGGAAAACGCAAGGTAATGCAGACTATTGAATACATAGAAAAGTTAGGTAAGGAAGCCACGCCTAAGGAACAGGCATCCATTCCCGTGCTGCAGCTTGTAAACGAGATGTTTGCACGCGGTCTGAAGTTCTTGCCTATCAACATCATAAAATCCGAAGCCTCCGCATTCGTTCCCGAAGACGGAAAGATCAGAATGCCTTTTTCTGCGCTTCAGGGACTCGGTGAAAACGCCGCCGCCAATATCGTTGCGGCACGAAACGAAGAGCCGTTCTTCTCGGTAGAAGACTTGCAGATACGTGCAAAGCTCACAAAATCTGTAGTTGAAGTCCTGCGCAACAACGGCGCACTTGAAGGACTGGATGAAACAGACCAATTGACATTTTTCTGAGGCTTGGATCTCTGATATTAAAAAGCTATCATATGCATCCACATCGCATGCATATGATAGCTTTTCTTTTGCCTTAGCGTAACTATTCTATTTTTAAATACATATAATCAAATGGAATATCCTCATTTTCCATTTTAAAAAAGCTCATGTGCGTTCCGAGCTTTTTAAATCCAAACCTCTTATAAAGCGCGATCGCCGCCGCATTGTCACTTCTTACCTGAAGATCTATCACTCCTATGGAATTTTCTTTGGCAAATTTGATGATCTCGGTGAGTAACCTGCTGCCTACTCCTTTATTCCAATATTCCTTCAGAACTGCGATACCCAGATCTGCACGGTGATGCATACGGCGCGGCAAACGATCCAATCCCGCATCGCCGATTATCCTGCCGTTATCCTTTGCAACAAACAAAACACCATCGCCGGAGTTCTCCAATTCCTTAATATAAGCCACTTCTTCTTCGACACTGAGCGAAAGTCCCTCAGAGCCAAACGTAAGATTATCTGTTTCGCTTCCGACCTTTTTAAGATATTCCAATATCGCCTCTGCATCATCGCAAATGGCTTTTTCAATAACTATGCTCAAAGCTGATCCTCCGAAATTATGGTTTAAAGCAAGCCCACTCGAATAAAAACTCGGTGGGCTTGATATTCATTCATTATAATCTATTGGTTCGCGCTCAAAGGCTTTTTATGCTATACAATTTACTTTTATTGCGCCGCATTCATAAAATGCATTATTGTTTAAAACAGTATAAGATGAGATATCGGGAAGCGTGAGGCTTGTACAGTAAGCAAATGAATACTCATCAATATATTTTAAAGTAGAGGGTATCTCGACCTCGCACAGCGATCTGCATGCATAGAACATGCCGCTCTTTATAACATCTATATGATCGGGTATATATGCATACCTGAGATATCTGCATCCTTCAAAAACGCTTTCTCCGAGATAATTCAAGCTATCGGGAAATCTTATAGCTGAAAGGGAATTGCAATAAGCAAATGCCTTGTTATCAACACACTTGAGATCTGATGTGAATTTCAGCTCACTTAATCGGTCACAGCCCATAAATGCGCGCTTTCCTATATTCACAGTTCCGCCCGTATATACCGTCTTGAGCGACATGCACCAAGCAAAGGCGTTATCTCCTATATATGTGCAGGATCTCGGAAGCTTTACGGAAACTATATACGGACACTTATAAAATGCCTTTTCGGATATTCCTACTACCGAAATATCACCGCAAATATCAGAGGGTATCGTTATATCGCAGTGAACCATATCATCAAAGCCCGAAACGAGCGCAGTACCATTGCCGCTTAAGGCATATTTTATACCGTCAATACAAACGACCTGCATATACGACATTCCTCCCTAAAATTATCTATGTATCTATTTTACTACAAAAAGACGGATTTGTCAAGTGAATTTGCTAAATCTCCGTACACAGCACGTCCACATGTATTACAATTATATACAAAAGCATGTCCGCTTATTACATAAAACTCCGAGATAAAGAAACTTTGGTGATATCAGTGTCAAAAGCGTTTTTTCGACATAAAATTGTAGTGTGAAGAATTGACACTGTAATAAGAGTCGTTTCTAAAATTTTACATTGCAAGGAGGAAATATATATGCCCGATAACAGATTTTCCTGCGGCGCTGGTTTCAATAAAGAAAACGTGGCAATAGAGGTGGGCAGAGTACTTGACTCGTGTAAGGACAGGGATTGCTTTGAAAATGTGAGAGTATTTCTGACAGAATACGGAAGTCAGATAATCGAACGTACAAATACAGTCAGAGTTAAGGATGCGTGCATTTCGCAAACCTATATAGGGCTGGACTCCGTGCCGTTCAACCGTGGATTTTATACAGTTACGATACGCTTTTATGTAAAGCTGACACTTGAAGCCTGTGTAGCCGTAGGTCACTCCCAAGAGTTTGACGGTATTGCCGTTCTCGAAAAGAAGGTAATACTTTACGGAGGCGAAAGCAATGTCAGCGTATTCAAAAGCTCCGCCGCAGACATGGGCTTCTGTTCAATGCCCGAGCCGTGCCACTGCGAAAAAAATCTCCCCACAGCTACCGTTGAGGTCGTTGATCCGATAGTGCTTGATGTGAAAATAGTTGAAAAGGCTGCTGAATGCAATTGTTGCTGCTGTTGCTGTGATATCCCCGAAAATGTATCGGGATCTCTCGCCGGTAATCTTTTTGATAACGATGACAGCGGAAGATATCTCGCGGTTACACTCGGTATTTTCTCAGTGGTAAGGATAACACGCATATCTCAGTATATCATCAACGCACAGGAATACTCAATACCTGACAAGGAATGTGTGAACAACTTCAAGGATGACCCGTGCAGCGTATTCAGAACAATGGCATTTCCCACGCAAGAATTTCACACAGGAAATCTGCCCCCGCTAAATACCGATAAGGGTGGAAAATGCGGATGCCAAGGTCAGGGAAATAATACATTAGCCCAGTGATCTGCAGGCGGATCTGAAGCGTTTAGTCAAAATATGTTTGATGATTTGGCAAATTCAGACTTTGCGTTGATATTTTAACAAATAAGACATAATATATTATTGAGTAATTAACAGATATGTGATATAATAATTATGTATGTAAAAGTAATTTTATAAAAGCAGATCGCCGATCTGTAATATATACATTCAAAATGATATATTAATTAATGACCAAAATGCCAAAAGAACAGGAGATAATAAATGGTAACATACGCAGATGTCAGAGCAAATAACGCTATACGGGAATACATCAAACGTGCAGATGAATCACTTGCCGCACTTGGTTTTACCGAGCATAGCTTTCCGCACGTGACAAAGGTAGCTGTGACCGCATCATATATTTTGGAGCAGCTCGGATATGACGAGCACGACATTGAAATAGTCAAGATAGCGGGTTATCTGCACGATATCGGAAATCTCGTAAACCGTGTAGACCATTCTCAGAGCGGAGCCGTGATGGCTTTCAGAATACTTGACTGCATGGATATGCCGCCCGAGGATATAGCAACTATAGTAACTGCTATCGGAAATCATGATGAGGGCACGGGTGTTCCCGTAAATGCGCTTGCAGCCGCATTGATAATAGCAGATAAGAGCGATGTAAGACGCTCAAGAGTTCGCAATCAGGATATATCAAAGTTTGACATACATGACCGTGTCAATTATTCGGTCGAGGAAGCAAATCTCAGGATCAACACCGAAAAGACAGAGATAACGCTTGACCTTAAGATAGACACAAGTATAAGCCATGTAATGGAATATTTTGAAATATTCCTTAACCGTATGATAATGTGCAGAAAAGCCGCAGACAGGCTCGGGCTGGTGTTCAGACTTGTGATAAACGGTCAGAAGGTAATCTGACGCGTGCATAAATCAAATATTCCTGCTGTCTTAACGTTTAAGGTAACGTAGGGGCAGCAGGTTTTATTTTTTATTAGATCCCGAATACACAAAACTTTATAATAACACTTGAAGTTTCTTCGATAATAGTGTATAATTATAATATTGCACATAAAGCTTGATCTGTGATCATTCATTTACAACAGCTCATACTGTACGGTTTATACGCTAAAGCAACAGATAATACGCCTCCAAAAGGGCACTTTTGCATATTTCCACACTCTATATGAAATTATACAAAATCAAAATTTTGTATAATTTAGGGAATAAAAAAGCTGAGAATAGGCACCTAATTCACGTGTACAGCTGCAAACATCCTAATATCAGTCATTTGCTATAACATTTTATCAGCGCGCAGATCTACCGCCGGTAAGTGCTTTTTGGCTTTTATACTTATTCTTGGTAGCCTCGCCGCCACGCAAATGCCTCTCATTCTTGTTTTTTTCAAGCACGGCTTTTACTTCATTGTAAAGTCCCACGTTTATGTGCTTTAAGCACTGCGTCACATCCTTATGTACTGTGCTTTTACTTATCCCAAACCTTGCGGCAACTGCGCGTACGGTCGAATTATTTTCTACAAGATACGTCCCAAGTATTACACACCTTTCTTTACCTGATGACAGATACATCATTATAAATACCTCAATACCTAATATATTTGATCACGGTGTCAGTTTTCTAAATCAAATATATGTGTGGCGTATCGGCTAATATTCGTTATTTTTCTTAATATCTATATATTTTTTGTATAGCTTTAATTTTAAACAGATCGGAGATGATCATTTATTATGAATACCGACAGCACACTTGATCATGCCAAAGCAATCGAAGGCTTCGATGTTTTTGAAGGCATGACCTCTATATCTGCCCTTATCGGCGCGATACTGAGCGGCAAGAATCCGCGCAAGATACATAAGATTTTGTATAATTCTGACAATCTGGACAAGAAGAAGCGTGAGATATCCTTTCTCTCCTACCGAGCTGCCGAAATGAGATTTGAGCTGATACAAGCTGCTAAGGGCGAGATAGATACACTCGCTTCAGGAAAGACGCACGGCGGATTTGTTGCTATAGTCAGCAAGCGTGAATTTTCTGCTCCCGATCCCAACAATATTGTCAATGGCGGCTTTTATGCTCTTATAGACGGCATTGAGGATCCGTACAATTTCGGCTACTGTGTCCGCTCCCTGTACGCATCAGGAGCTGACGGGCTTATTCTGCCAAGGCGCAATTGGATGGATGTATCAGGTACTGTTGCACGTTCATCTGCAGGCACGAGCGAGATTTTGGATATATTTGTTGACGATCCTGAAAATGCCGTGGATATATTCAAAAAGCTTGGATTTAAAATAATATGTGCCGAGATCAAGAATTCTGTATCCATGTACGATGCAGATCTCACAGGTCCAGTACTGTTCGTTGTAGGCGGTGAGAAACGCGGCATATCATCAAAAATACTAAAGAATGCCAATCTGAATGTGCGCATCGACTACGAACGCGACTTTCACGGATCGTTGCCCACGGCTTCCGCAGTTTCCATCATTTCTTTCCATGCCTCACACATGAGAAATCTATCGAAAAATACAAAAAATTTATAATTTGTTAATGCTTAAGAATTAAACTTAACAATATATTGTGGTATACTATATAGGATACTTAAAAACACAAAATCAAAGCAAAGGAAAATCAAACATTGAGTAATAACACCAAAAAGAAGATCAAGCTGCTTGATTTCTATAACCGTGAAGGAAAAGGCGTTGAAAAAGATGAAGACACAACGCCAAATCTGAAATATTTCTTCAAGCTCTTCGGACGCAAATTTACAAAGCTCCTATCGGTCACGCTTATAATGGATATACAGGTGCTTCCGATACTTGCTTCCCTTTTTCTGTATTTCTTCGCAAGCCCCACGACACCGACTGCCTACTATACCGAATATCCGCTTATATACGGCATACAGCAGCTCGGCGGAAATGCAGTGAATTCCGTGCACGCTACCAATATGTCCGCACAGTTCGGACTGCCTGCATATAATACCTACGTTTATTGGGTAATAGGAATACTTATGCTGTTCCACGTGATCACATACGGTTGGCAGAAATGCGCCTCTACATATATCATGCGCGGACTTGTACGCGGTGACAGTGTATTTATACTTTCAGATTACTTTTATGCTATAAAAAAGAATTGGAAACAAGGTCTCATTTTGGGACTTATCGACTGCACTGTTATAGGCGTCCTTTGCGTTGATTTCATGTTCTTCTACACATCAGAGCCCACAGGATTTACAAACTTCATGTATGCCATGACGTTTGCGCTCATCATACTGTACGTGATATTCAGATTCTACATATACATGCTGATAGTTACATTCAACATCAAGATCTCCAAAGCCATAAAGAATGCTCTTATATTCACCGTGCTTGGCATAAAGCGCAATCTTATGGCTTGCATAGGACTTGTTCTTCTCACCGCAGTGGCTGTGGGAATGATACTTCTTTTGTTACCTATGGGACTTGGCGTTACCGTCATATTGCCGCTTCTTTATTATCTCGGATTTTCCGCATTTATATATAATTATGCGGCATATCCCGTAATAAAGAAATATATGATAGATCCGCCTGTATCTGCCGCATGATATAAACTAAGAGATAAGCTCACTTACAGTGACGAATCTGTATCCCATATCTAAAAGCTTTGGTATAAACAGCTCGATAGCCTCGGCGGTCGGGCTGTTTTTTCCTATATAATCATGCATTAAAATAATATCCCCTGAGCTCACGTTTTTTATAACATTTTGTGAAATTTCAGACGGGCTTGTGTGTGCCCAATCTCGCGTATCTATATCCCACAGTATTACCTTATACCCGAGATCTCGGGCAATACCCTTAAGATCCGTGCCGACAAGTCCCTCTGGCGGACGCATTAAATGAGTTTTATATCCGCACACATCATATATACTTTTCTCAGATCTCAGTATTTCACGCTTCAACGCTTCACCGTCAAGCTTATCAAGCTTTGGGTGACTATACGTGTGGTTTCCGATCTCATGTCCGCGCGCAACTGCCTCTTTCAGGCTCGCAGAATAATATTCGGCATTTACTCCGACTGCAAAAAACGTAGCTTTGATACCGTATTTATCGAGTATATCAAGTATCCTGACAGTTTGTGACGGATGCGGACCGTCATCAAATGTCAAGGCTATCATCATATCCTTCTTCTTTCCGCTATAGAATATAACATCTCCGTCGTCAGCCTCTGCGGCAGATACATTACAAATGCCTGACAGTAATAGAAAAAGCATTATCGCGCATAAATACCTTAAATATCTTTTATACTTCATGACGCCGTTTTTATCTCATCAAGGCAGCCAAACCTGTACCCCATGCTCCTCAGCTCCCTTATAAGCCTTGCCATTATATTTGCATTGGTGCTTGATGTCGGATGCAAAAGTATCACCGCACCGTTGTGGATATTATCAAGTATCTTGGACATGGCAAGATCTTCACTCATCTGGTGTGAATTATCCCAATCCGCATATGCAATGCTCCAGAAAACTGTTTTGTACCCGAGCTTTTCTGCATAAGACATACTTTCTTCATCAAATTTGCCCTCAGGCGGTCTGTAGTATTTTGCAAGCTTTTTTCCCGTACATTCGAAAAATGCATTTTCGAGCTTTTCAAGCTCAAGAGAAAACTCTTCAAAGCTCAAGCCAACCATTCTCTTGTGTGAATACGTGTGATTACATACAAGATGTCCTTCATCTATCATACGAAGAACAAGATCCGTATTTCGTCTCACAAGATTTCCAAGCACGAAAAAAGCGCCTTTGACATCTTCCTGCTTTAAAGTATCAAGTATTCGCGCAATATTTCCGTTTTCATATCCTGCATCAAAGGTAAGATAAACCACCTTATCGTCGCAAGTATCACCGTGTGACCTGTCTGCATGTATTCCGCCATATCTTTCGATAAGGGCAAGGTCACTGCCCAAAGTGGGCTGTCTGTGATCCTTATTTCTGACGCAGTACCAATCAATACAGCCACCGACGGCACTTACAGGCAATAATACAGTATGCATCACCAAAAGCAATGAAATTATTGCTGCAAAGACATTTCTTCTGTTTATACGCATAAAAATGTTCCTCCTTTAAGTTTTCTTATCAACATTAGTTTTGCACATAAACAATAAATAACACATGTCAAATTATAGTGCGCATATGATCTACATCATTAATTAGTTTATTATTCACAGTCAGGAAAGCAAAAAATACGCTTTTTTTGATATTTTTTGATAAACTTCATTCAATATATACAGAATGTTCAATATTTGAACATATTTATATGATATCATTATTAAGTCATTAATAATGTATTAATAAAATATTTCGGAAGGATCTTGATATGTCTTTACAAACATTTGAGAGGCTTGAAAAAAAGCTCCTCATAGATGAAGAATTGCTTCCGAATTTCATAAACGGAATTTCGGAATATATGGACCCCGACGAATTTAATGTTGGTGGTAAACCGTATCACATATGCAATCTTTATTTTGACAACGACAATGACGATATTATACGCTACTCGGTGTCAAAGCCCAAATTTAAAGAAAAGCTCCGAATGCGGAGCTACGGCGTGCCGAGCGACGACAGCAAGGTATTTATTGAACTCAAAAAAAAGCTGTACGGCGTCGGAACAAAAAGAAGAGCAAAACTCAAGCTCTCAGATGCAAAAGAGTATATCGCAAGCGGAAAGCACCCGGAAGGTCTTCCCTATCTCGACGAGCAGGTGCTTCGTGAGATCGATTATTTTATTGAAACACATAAGGTATATCCAAAGGTGTATATCAGCTATATGAGAAATGCATTTTTTGGAAAAAAGGACAAAAAGCTGCGACTCACGATAGACCGTGAGATACTGACAAGAAGATACGATTTAGCCCTTGATATGGGATGCTACGGCGAAAGCCTTCTTCCAAAAGGAAAGGTGCTTATAGAGATCAAATTTGAGGGCGTGGTTCCGCTGTGGCTGTCAAGGCTCATGGGAGAATTGGGACTGAGCTTCGGTACATTTTCAAAATACGGCAAGGAATTTGACAGATATGCATGCAATAATGCATTAAGCATGAGATCACAAAACAATGAAAGCGAGATAAACAGTAATGGAATGGTTAAATAAAACTTTATACTTCATCAATATAAGCTCAATAACACTTAAAAATGCGCTCACCATAATCGGATGTGCGCTGCTGCTCACACTGCTTACGGCATTCGTATACATATTCACACACAGAAAGACAGGACATCTGTCATCTCTTATAGTTGCAATGATACTTATAGGTCCGATAGGCTCCATGATAGTCGTGTGCATCGGAAGCAACCTTGCAAGAGCAATCTCAATTGGCGGCGGTCTGGCACTTATACGATTCAGAAATACGATAGAAGACCCCAAGGCTCTTATCTATCTTTTCCTTTCATTGGCAATCGGAATGGCGTGCGGAACAGGCTTTATAGGTCTGGCTGCAGTTGGCGCTATCATACTGCTTTTGACGCTCGTTATACTCAACCTCACAGGACTTGACAGCTTTGGCGGAAGAATGATGAAGCTGACTGTTACGATTCCCGAAAGCATGGATTATTACGGTGTATTTGACACGACTCTTAAGCAGTATTGCTCATTTTATAATCTTGACAAGGTAAAGACCACTGATTACGGAACGCTTGCCGAGCTTGTATTCAGAATAAAGCTCAAGGACGTTAAAGATCAAAAAGCACTCATAGACGCTATACGCGTAAAAAACGGAAATCTCAACGTTTCGATAGTTCAAAAAGCATCTGCAAACGGATGATGAATAAATTGGGGACTGTATCACACGATACAGTCCCCAAATATGTTATTTTCCGTAAGCTATGCCTCTCATGCTCTCAACAAGATATTTTCCCGATACATTTGAAACTGTGATAGTCGAGGATCTTGATTCATCGCTTCCGATATCTATTCTGTAAGATCCGTTATTTTCATGTATCTTATAGCTGAGTGTGAATTCATATGCCCCACTGTCAGACACCTTGCTTGTCAGCGATATCTTATATATCTGCTGTTGTGTGAAGTATTCAAGCTTTTCCACACCGTCGCCGAGACATTCGTTATACGCTTTGACATCTCCGTCTATAAGTGCATTTATCATTCGATATATGACCGTAACTCCCGGATTAAAGGAATTGAGATTTTCTTCGATAACTCCGCTTCCTATTCCTGTTCCGTCATAATACATAAACGAGCGATCAAGCGACATATACTCCTCATAATTCTTAATATCAAAGCCTTCGGCATATGTGTCATGGAAGCTGTTATTATATGTTTCTTCCTCTTCTTTTCTCATCTCTTGAAATCTCGGTATCATAAGACATATGATCATAAATACGAGCATTGCGCAAAACACTGCCAATATGATCCTCTTTGTCTTTTTATTTGAATTATCATACGGTCTGCCCGTATTTTCGTCTTTATTTGAATTTTCCATTTGCACCTCCAAAAATCAAAACTGATCCATACTTATATATTTTATCATAAAAGGTGACTTATTTCAATAGCCGTTTATTAAAAATACGAAAACTTTCATTATTTTGAGCAAAAATTTTGATTTTGGTGTTGTAAGGATAGGTTTTTTATGTTATAATTAAATATAATGATATATATGTCAAAATTTTACAGCTCAGATGTGATTTGGAGGTCTTATGCTTGAGGACAACAATATACAAAAAGATACTGCAAACGCCAAAAACAACATATTTATTACAATAGTTGAATTCGTAGAGATGTTCGTATTCGTCATGCTGGCAGTACTGCTTATTTTTAACTTTGGCTTTAGACTCTGCAAAGTTAACGGATCTTCAATGAACAACAGCCTTTATGACGGTCAGACGATAATTACAACCAATGTGTTCTATACGCCAAAGCAAGGTGATATCGTAGTTTTCCACCAAACAGGTCATGACGGAACGATATACGAGCTCAATGAACCTGTCGTTAAGAGAGTTATCGCGACTGAAGGTCAGCTTATAAAGATCGATTTTTCAAAGAAAAACAAAATGTACATCTGGGTAGACGGAATACTTTATGATGACGAAAACGCGTATTTCGACTCTTCTCTTGCGACCATATACCCACAACACAATTTTGACTATGAAACAAGCACATTTGAAGCGACCGTTCCAAAGGGTCACGTATTCGTGCTTGGTGACAACAGAAATAATTCCAAGGATTCAAGATCACTTGCAATTGGATTTGTAGACACTCGACGCATAGTCGGCAAGTGCTGTAATTGATATAGCAAATAAAAAAAGGACGGTAATAATATGCCCTCTCAGAATATTCAGTGGTTCCCCGGTCATATGGCGAAAACGCGCCGCATGATACAGGAGAATATAAAAAATGTAGATATGGTGATCGAGATACTTGATGCACGTATACCCGTTTCATCAAGAAATCCCGAGATCAAAAAGCTCATAGGAGATAAGCCGTCGCTTATCATACTTAACAAGGCATCTCTCGCAGACCCAATGCAAAATAAGCTGTGGTGCGAGCATTACAGCACGGACAATTCAGTGTGCATAACAGTGGATTGCCTGTCAGGTGAGGGACTTTCCGAGATACTTCCGGCTATAAAAAACATACTGCACTCAAAGCTTGAAAGATATGAAGAAAAAGGCATGTCAGGGCGCAGGCTGTATGCCATGGTGCTCGGCATACCGAATGTCGGTAAATCAACACTTATAAACAAGCTCTCAGGCGGCAAAAAAGCAAAAGCTGAGGACCGTCCCGGCGTCACTCGCGATAAGCAATGGGTGTCCACGGGAATCGGTGTGGATCTTCTTGATATGCCGGGTATACTTTGGCCTAAATTTGAAGACCAGACTGTTGGCGAGCACTTAGCGTTTACAGGTGCGGTAAAGGATGATATACTTGATCTGGAGCTTCTTGCTATGAAGCTGTGCCGTAAGCTGCGCGAGGATTATCCGAAGCTTTTGTGCGAACGATACAAGCTTTCTGACATTTCAGCATACTCCGATCTTGACGATTACGATTTTCTCTGCACCATAGGTAAGAAGCGCGGATTTCTTATCAGCGGAGGCGAAGTGGATACCGAGCGTACCGCAAACATGCTACTCGATGAATTCCGTAGCCGCAAGATAGGTCGCATAACTCTCGATAAATTTTCATCCTGACTCATATAAAGGAGGCTTGGCATGCCCGATTATTCAATAGAAGAAGAATTTTACAAAAAGGGTTTTTCCGTAATATGCGGAGTTGATGAGGCAGGACGCGGACCTCTTTGCGGTCCTGTAGTGGCGGCAGCTTGCATACTTCCGCAGGGACTTTACATAGAGGGTCTTAATGACTCCAAAAAGCTTACCGAGAAAAAGCGTGAAAAGCTTTTTGATGTGATCTGCGATTCTGCGATCGCATACTCAATATCACAAGCCGATGTTGAAGAAATAGACCGCATGAATATACTTGAGGCTGACCTTTTGGCTATGCGAAGAGCTATCGACGGTCTGTCATTAAAGCCCGATCTTGCACTTATAGACGGAAACATTGCAAGAGATTTTCAGATATCCGCGGTTCCTGTGATAAAGGGCGATGCATTGTCCATGAGTATTGCCGCAGCATCAGTACTTGCCAAGGTCACAAGGGACAGAATGTGCATTGAGCTCGACCGTCAGTACCCCGAATACGGAATCGCCAAGCACAAGGGATACGGCACAAAGCAGCACATGGATGCTCTGAAGACATACGGTCCCAGCCCGATACACAGAAAGCAGTTTATCCGATTTCTTGACAAAGAGGCAAAAAAATGACAGATCTGCATAACATAAAGCTTGGCAGATTCGGTGAAGATATCGCATGCGACTATTTAAAGAAGAACGGTTACACTATCATTGAAAGAAACGTGCATGTTTCCAAAAACGAGATAGATATAGTAGCCTGTGACTCAAATTATACGGTATTCGTTGAAGTAAAAACTCGCTCGGTGATGTTTGAAGAATCAAGCTCATACGGCTCCCCCGGACGCGCTGTCAATTATAAAAAGCGCACCAATACGGTTGCCGCCGCAAAAGGATATCTGTACTCTCATCCTACAGACAAACAACCACGCATAGACGTTATAGAGGTATATATACGGGATGATACAGGCAAAGAAAGCCTCTGCCCCCGTGTACTCAGCATAAATCATATAAGGGACGCCTTTGATTCAAGAGGGCGCAAGCATTAAAATTATGTATGATAAAATATTGATCGATACACACTGCGACACGGCATATGAGCTGGAGCGCAGAAATGAAGGTATATCTGACAACACCTGTGATATAAGCCTTAAGAAGGCAAGCATTTATAAGCATTACGCGCAGTTCTTCGCGATATGGTCAGATAAACGCAAGAGCGATGAGGAAGCTTATTCATCATTTTTTGATATAGCCGATCATTTCAAAAAAGAAATAACAGCCAATCGTGAGCATATAGCATTTGCAACAGGATATAATGATCTCAAAAAAGCATGGAATGAAGGCAAAACAGCCGCATTTTTAGCAGTAGAGGACGCAAGAATACTTTGCAATGACATAAAGAGGCTGGATATTTTATACGACCTCGGTGTGAGATATCTCACATTGATGTGGGGAGGTCACACATGCATAGGTGCATCACATGATGTATCAGGCGGACTCACGAGCTTTGGCAAAGAAGTGGTCAGACGCTGCTTTGAGCTTGGGATCATTCCTGATATATCCCATTCAAATGCCGATACCACATCAGATATCATAAATATCGCATATGAATACAAAAAGCCTGTTATAGCATCACATTCAAACTGCTATTCATTGTATCCGCACAGCCGAAATCTCAGAGATGAGCATTTGAAAGCCATAATTGATCTTGGCGGCATCGTAGGCATAAGTCTTTGCCCTTCTCATTTAACGGATAAGGACTGTACTGTATCAGATGTAGCTGATCACATAGAAAAATACATCGAGCTTGGTGCAAAGGATATACTCGGTCTTGGATGTGATCTTGACGGCACTTCCCTGCCCGAAGGCTTTCACGGACTTGACAGCCTGCCTGTTATTTTTGACGAGCTGTCAAAGCGAGGATTCAGCGACTCAGATATTGAAAAAATAATGTACGGAAACTACTATTCCTTCATTGAAAGGAATCTGAATACATAAAGAAATAATGCATAAGGGAGAATTTAGATCCATGGAATACATAAGCACGCGCGATAAGAGCAAACAGAGTTATACATCCGCACAAGTTATAAAAATGGGGCTTGCTCCCGATGGCGGACTTTTTGTCCCGGCAAACATTCCGCACATCAGCATGGACGAGATAGCAGCCATGAGATATGACTCCTATGTCATGCGTGCGACAAAGATACTTTCAAAGTACCTTACCGACTATACATTTGATGAAATATACGAGGACTGCAGTAACGCATACAGTGAAAAGTCCTTTCCCGACGGTGCCGCTATGACCGTGCATATAACAGATTCCCTTTATGCGCTTGAATTGTGGCACGGTCCTACAGCCGCATTTAAAGATATGGCTCTGCAGCTGATGCCAAGGCTCTTGTCAAGATCTCTGTCCAAAACAGGTGAAGACCGTGACGCACTTATTCTGGTTGCAACATCAGGCGACACAGGCAAAGCCGCACTTGAAGGATTTAAGGACGTTGACAGAACGCGCATTTCGGTATTCTATCCTGTAGACGGCGTCAGCCGCGTGCAGAAGCTCCAGATGCAGACGCAGGAAGGCGGCAATGTCAATGTCTGTGCCATTAACGGCAATTTTGACGACGCTCAGTCAGGCGTAAAGAGGATATTCTCAGACCTTGCCTTCTCAAATGAGCTTTCAAATCACGGATATTTTCTTTCAAGTGCTAACAGCATAAATTGGGGACGCCTCGTTCCGCAGACTGTATATTACTTTTCTGCATACTGCGATCTCATCTCGAGCGGTGAGATAAATGCAGGCGATACAGTAAATATATGTGTTCCCACAGGCAACTTCGGCAACATTTTTGCCGCATATCTTGCAAAGCTGATGGGATTGCCCATAGGCAAGCTCATTTGCGCATCCAACAAAAATAATATACTCACCGACTTCTTAAATAGCGGTGTATATGACCGAAACCGCAGCTTCCACTGCACGATGTCCCCATCGATGGATATACTTATATCTTCAAATCTCGAAAGACTTCTTTATCTGTGCACAGGAAGCGAAAAGACTGCAGAATACATGAATGCATTGGCGCAAAGCGGAAGATACGAGATAGATTCCGAAACTCTTGAGAGGATCAATAACGACTTCGTCGGATATTTCTGCGACGAGTGCTCAACTGCAGACACAGTAAAGAAATTCTATGACGCATACGGATATCTTTCTGACACACACACCGCAGTTGCGCTCAACTGTGCTCTGCAGTACAGAGATGGATCGGGAGACAGCACACCCATGATAGTTGCGTCTACCGCCTCTCCCTATAAATTTGCAAATGATGTATATACATCTCTCAGCGGACATATCGCAGACAGCGATCTTTCGTCACTAAATGAGCTGAGCACACTTACAAATACACCTATCACATATCCCCTGCGCGATCTTGATAAACGAAGCATCAGATTTGACACCGTCATAGATCCCGAGGATATGCAAAAAGCGGCACGCTCTGCTGTAATGGATATGTAAACAGATCGCCGCATATATCAGCGGCGACCCTTTGGAGCTTATTTATCTGCAACCGCAGTTATTACAGGGCTTATAGGTCGCGCAAGAAGATCTGTCACTTCCTGTCGGAGCAACAGCTATGGCATTTGCCGTGCAATAACATTCACCGTCGTGGTAAGCACAGTTCTTTACAGAACAGTTTATACCCTTGATGTGCTTGCAATCGCAATTTGTGTTTTTGGACTGATCCATGATCGAATACCTCCGAGATTTTAATATATCAGCCTTGACTGACATATTTATTATTGCCACACATTTGCGTAATTATGTATTTTAAATGAGGTAACAAATGTCTTTATTCGTTATATCCGATCTACATCTATCTACAAATCACGATACAAACAAATCCATGGAGGTGTTCGGACCGAGATGGAAAAATTATACTGAAAAGATACAAAAAAATTGGAACAGCGTTATAGGTGACCGTGATACCGTAGTTATACCCGGTGATATATCATGGGCACTTACTCTCAGCGAGGCGCGCTCCGATCTTCAATTTATACACGAGCTTAACGGCACAAAGCTGCTCGGAAAAGGAAATCATGATTTTTGGTGGGCAACGGTCAAAAAGATCAACAGCTTTTTTGAAGAATGCGGATTTGATTCCCTCCATATACTTTACAATAATGCCTACATTGCCGACGATCATATAGTGTGCGGCACAAGATGCTGGTTTCCTGATGAATCATTACAAAGTGCGGTAAACAATGCAAATTACACAAAAATAATAAACCGAGAGGTCGGTCGCCTCACGCTTAGTCTTGAGAGCGCCGTAAAGCTAAGAGCGGAGCATTTTGAAAAAACGGGCAAAATGTTGCCCATCCTCGTATTTCTTCACTTCTCTCCGATACGCGTGGACAGCTGCATTCAGGAATTTGTAGATGTGCTTGCAAAATACGAAATAAAGCAGGTCTATTACGGGCATATACACAACAGCTACGACATTCCGCGCACGATAGAATACCAAAATATCAAATTTACCCTCACTTCTTCAGATTTTTTGAATTTTCATCCATTAAAAATCTGAAAAGCTATTGACAAAACTCGAAAAAAATTATACAATATAATGTATGCTGTTTTTATCGGCATGATATTTGTTTAAAAATATATTCACATAAATTTTTGGAGGACAAAAAATGAAATTGTTAAAATCTGAAAAGGCAGAAAAAAGCACTGTAAAGCTGGAGTTTTCTGTTGATAAGGAAGTATTTGACGCTGCGGTTGAAAAGGTATATCGCAAGCAGGTAAAGAAGATCAACGTTCCCGGTTTCAGAGCCGGCAAGGCTCCCAAGTCCGTTATTGAGAAGATGTACGGCAAGGGCGTTTTCTATGAGGATGCCATAAACGATCTTATTCCCGAGAACTATGCAGAAGCTCTTAAGGAAGCAGGCATTTCTCCCGTAGGTCAGCCCGAGATCGACATCGTTTCCATCGATGACAATGGTCTTGTTCTTTCAGCTGTAGTTCACGTTAAGCCCGAGTGCAAGCTTGAAGGCTATAAGGGCATCGAGGTTGAAAAGGAGATCGTTAACGTTACCGATGAGGAAGTTGAAAACGAGATCAAAACCGTAAGAGAAAGAAATTCCCGAGAGATAGAGGACGTTGAAGATGCTGCTGCTAACGGCGACATCGCAAAGATCGACTTTGAAGGATTTATCGACGGCGTTGCTTTCGAAGGCGGCAAGGGCGAGAACTACTCCCTTAAGCTCGGCTCAGGATCCTTCATTCCCGGATTTGAGGAGCAGGTAGTTGGTCACAAGAAGGGCGACGAGTTTGACGTTAACGTTCCTTTCCCTGCTGACTATCATGCAGAAGAGCTTGCAGGCAAGGCTGCTACATTTAAAGTAAAAGTAAACTCCGTTACTAAGATAGAACTCCCCGAGCTTGATGACGACTTTGCAAAGGATGTTTCCGAATTTGATACATTTGCTGAATACTCTGCTGATATAAAGGCAAAGATTCAGAAAAGACACGACTCCGCATCTGATGCCAAGGTTGAAGAAGCTCTCATAAATGCACTCATGGAAAAGCTTGAGGCTGAGATCCCCACTGCAATGTTTGACACAGAGACCGAGAACTTTGTAAGAGACTACGACTCCAGACTTCGTATGCAGGGTCTTGATCTCAAGACATATTTCCAGTATACAGGTATGAATCTTGATTCTCTCCGTGAGCAGCTCCGTCCCCAGGCAGAAAAGCAGGTTCGTGCAAGACTTTGCCTTGAAACCATCGCTGACCTTGAAAACATCGAGGTTACAGAGGATGAGCTTAACGGTGAGTATGCAAACATTGCTACTGCTTACAACATGGAAGCTGACAAGGTCAAGGAGCTTGTAGATGAAGATATGGTTAAGGCTGACATCAAGGTAAAGAAGGCTATGCAGCTTGTAAAGGATGCCGCTGTAATTACCGAAAAGGCTTGATCAATTTACACTTTACGCCGTACTACATACACATAACGACATTTAAAGCGTATAAATGTTTAGACTGTGTTAGTACGGCGTAAAACTCAATTATTAGATTTTTATGGAGGTCAATGCGATGAGCAACACATTCAGAAACGCGCTCGTTCCAATGGTAGTCGAGCAGACCGGTCACGGAGAGCGTTCATTCGATATTTTTTCACGTTTACTTAACGACAGAATAATCTTTTTGTCTGACGAGGTAAATGATACAACCGCCTCACTCGTAGTCGCGCAGATGCTGTTTCTTGAAGCGCAGGATCCTACAAAGGATATCTGCTTCTATATAAACAGCCCCGGAGGCAGTGTTACCGCAGGCATGGCTATATACGATACCATGAAGTATATCAAATGCGATGTATCTACCATATGCATAGGCATGGCTGCAAGCATGGGTGCATTTTTGCTGTCCGCAGGAACTAAAGGCAAGAGGATAGCCCTTCCCCACAGCGAGATAATGATACATCAACCCTTAGGCGGCGCTCAAGGTCAGGCAACCGATATTAAGATACGTGCCGATCTCATTCTCCGCACCAGAGATATGCTCAACGAAATACTTGCGCAAAACACAGGCAAGCCGATCGAGCAGATCGAAAAAGATACCGACAGAGATAATTTTATGACAGCAAAGCAGGCTCTTGAATACGGCATTATAGACCGTATACTTGAGAAGCACGAATGATCCTGCACTTTGTGACAGATCATCCGCGCTTACAACTATTTGAAAGGTTTTTCAATATATATGGCATCTAATAACTCACGCGGCGGAAGCCGCAACAACTACGGGGATATGAATCTGCGCTATTGTGCATTTTGCGGAAGAAATGAGCATCAGGTAAATTACCTCATCCCTTCACAGAGCGGATTGTACATTTGCGACTTTTGCGTAGAAGCATGCAATGACCTCATATATGAAACAAAGATATCAGAATGTGACGGCAGCGAGCTTTCATTTGAAACCTTGCCAAAGCCTATGCAGATCAAGGAATCTCTTGATGAATACGTTGTAGGTCAGGACGACGCAAAGGTTGCTCTTTCAGTTGCAGTTTACAATCACTATAAGCGAATACTCCACCGCGAATCAGCGCTGAAGCGCAGAGGTAAAAAGAGATCCGACGAACAAAGCGATGAGATCGAGCTCCAAAAGAGCAACGTATTACTGCTCGGTCCCACAGGTGTGGGAAAAACATATCTTGCACAGACTCTCGCAAAGACCTTAAAGGTTCCATTTGCAATAGCTGATGCAACTACACTTACCGAAGCAGGCTATGTAGGCGAGGATGTCGAAAACATTCTTTTGCGCCTTATCCAAGCGGCTGATTATGACATAGAGCGTGCAGAGCGCGGCATCATTTATATCGACGAGATCGACAAGATCTCAAGAAGAAGCGAAAATCGCTCAATAACACGAGATGTTTCGGGCGAAGGCGTTCAGCAGGCGCTTTTGAAGATACTTGAAGGCACTGTTGCAAATGTTCCCCCACAGGGCGGAAGAAAGCACCCCGGACAGGAATTTATAAAGATCAATACCGAAAATATTCTGTTTATATGCGGAGGTGCATTCGACGGTCTTGACAAAATCATCGAAAAGCGCCGTGGAGCGCGCACGATCGGATTTGGAGCTGTAAGTGCGACATCCGAGTCAAATGGCTCAGAAGCTCAAAAATGCGGCATCTACAAGGATGTTACCGCGCATGATATAGTTAAATACGGACTTATCCCCGAGCTTGTGGGAAGAATGCCCGTGATCGTATCCTTGACAGAGCTTGACAGTAATTCTCTTGTCAGAATACTCTCCGAGCCCAAAAACGCTATCCTCAAGCAATATATAAAGCTTTTTGAGATGGATAACGTAAAGCTTTCATTTGAAAACGAGGCACTCTCCGAGATTGCAGCGCTTGCCATAGAGCGAAACACAGGTGCGCGCGGTCTGAGATCTATAATGGAAGGTGTTATGCAGAAGATCATGTATGAGATACCGTCCAGAAATGATATTTCCGAGGTCATTATAACCAAGGATTGCGTCCGCAACGGAACAGATCCCGTGATAAAGCTCGCTGTCCCTGCTCTTTCAGACGGTCAGGCAGACTGACATAAGCTGACAATATCATAATACAGTAAAAGATGAGGCTGTTGCAATTTTTTTGCAACAGCCTCGGTTTGTATACAGATCGAATGTTTTATCAAGTGTTCGAATTCGAATAAATAAAGTAACCTTCAGCATCCTTATCAGAAAAACTATCCATACCGGTAAGCTTTTTGCCATCGGGTGTCTTGATTTTCCATATACGAGTATGTGTCACACTGTTTAATGCCTGATCAATTTTTGCTCCGGAGTAGTCACCGCCTTCTAAGATAAGTTTTGAATAAGCATTACCGGTGCCTACATTATAAATCACGCCATCAATCTTAGAATTTCCCCTTATAGTAATAGACAAGTGATTATTATTTTCAAAGCTACACGGACCATTTCCATCAATCCTAATCGCTCTATAACTGCTGTTATTTTCTGGAATTATTATCTTGGTATCCTGCAAAACAGCATTTAGATTCCAGCAGAAGGATAATACGCTATCAGCGCTTGGTGACTGTGCCATGTCAAAAACAATACCATCTGTTTCAAAAGTTATCCCATGCCCATTCACCAAAACACTCCGCTTGTTGCTCTGCAGATTTGTGGCCTTAATTTTGCCGTTTTTTAAAGAAACGGAAATACCAGCCTTGTCAATATATACTCCATTTTCTGAGCAATCCTTGATATGATAAGTATGCCAACCAAAGTCAATAGTCAATGACTTTGAAATAGTTACTTGCTCGCTGGTTTCAATGTCTTTTGCAAGAACGATGGTATCCCCTGCATTTGCTCCATTCACCGCATCTTTCAAGGTTGCATAATAGGTACTGCCGATACGGACTGCGCTGTTACCGGGTGCCCAATTTTTAAGGCTTGCGGCAACATCCTCGGGGTAAGTTATCTTGCTGTCATCTATGTTCC
>CAZVUD010000013.1:0-39345 GCA_964629615.1 uncultured Clostridium sp.
GCAGCAGAGAGTTGCCATTGCGCGTGCTCTTGTAAAAATGCCGAGAGTCCTCCTTCTTGACGAGCCTCTCTCAAACCTCGATGCCCGTCTTCGTCTTCAGACACGTGAAGAGATAAGAAGGATACAGAAGGAAACTCACATCACGACAGTATTCGTAACACATGACCAGGAAGAGGCAATGTCCATTTCCGATATCATCGTAGTTATGAAGCTCGGTGTAGTTCAGCAGGTCGGCAAGCCCCAGACCATTTATGACAATCCTATCAATCTTTTTGTTGCAAAGTTCCTCGGAACTCCCCCCATCAATGTATTTAAGGGCAATGTTCGCGGCGGTAAGCTCTATATAGGCAGCGATTGCGTTCTTGAAACTGAAGGTGTTGACGACAGAGAAGTGTTCGTCGGCATACGTCCTGAGGGCTTCATTCCTTCAGAATGCGGAAGAATGGAATGCAAGGTATCCAATGTAGAGGTAATGGGACGTGACGTAAGCGTGGTTTCCGAAAACGAAGCTATGCTCACAGCAACTGTAAGATCCATAGTTGACGCTGACTATAAGATCGATCCCGACACAGAAACTATAAGATATGACCTCAAGCCCCATAAAGTATTCCTCTTTGATTCCGAAACAGAGGAAAGAATATATTTCGGTGACCAGACTCCGGCAGAATCCTATAAGGAGAATTGATCATGAAAAAATTCTTAAGAAAGATAAAATTTGATAAGTGGAAGGCGTGGATATACCTTTTGCCCGCCATCATACTGTTGCTCGTATTTACGGTATGGCCTATTATCAATACCGTAAAAATGGCGTTCACGGTATATTGGGATGAAGAGATGCCCAACTACGGTGAAGACGGAAACCCCGTAAGCTGGGGCGGATACGGCGGATACTCGATCACCGAAGAGCTCGGCGGAAGAGAATTTGAATTTGGACTTGATAACTTTAAGAAGGTAGTTCAGCAGGACGGCTTCAAGACCATCCTTCAGAACACTATCCTCCTTTGCGTGCTCACGGTTCCGATCTCGACCTTGCTTGCTTTGATCATAGCCGTGTGCCTTAATGCTATTAAACCGCTGCAAAAGCTACTGCAAACGATATTCTTCCTACCGTATGTTACTAACTCTATCGCGATAGGAATGGTATTTGCGGCAATGTTCAATATCGTCGGACTCAATGCCACGGACATTACGATGAGTACATCGCTCGGTATCATAAACAATGTGCTCGGATTTTTCGGTGTAGGTCCGATAAACTGGATAAACCAGGGCTCTACTTATGCGGCAAATATTGCTGTAATGGTAGTATATATCGTATGGAACGCGCTTCCTTTCAAGATACTTATCCTGCTTGGCGGCTTGCAGAGCGTAAACAAGCAGTATTATGAGGCGGCAAAGATCGACTCCACACCTAAGTGGAGAGTGTTCACAAAGATCACAGTTCCGCTCCTTTCTCCCATGATAACATATGTAGTAATTACAGGCTTTATCGGCGGATTTAAGGAATATACAAGTATAGTAGGTATCTTCGGTGAGAAGATGGAGCCTCCCGGAGCAAGTATCGGTACAACTCCAAGACTCCAGACCATGGTAGGTTATATCTACGATGCGCTCGGCAATAACGAGGGTAGAGCATCCGCGGCGGCGCTCATACTCTTTGCTATCATATTTGCTGTTACACTTGTAAACCTCGCTGTCAGCAAAAAGAAGACACACTATTGATGGGAGGTAGCTTAAAATGTCTGAAAACAGTAACATGAAGGTCATGCACGAGCGTGACATGAAGAAAGTTACCTCGGCACAGAAGGTAACAAAGATACTTTCACAGGTCCTTATATATGCGTTCCTTATCATCATGGCGATAATCATAATCTTCCCGTTCTATTGGATGATAATTTCGTCATTGAAATCCTTGAGTGAATACCGACTCCCCATCCCGACGCTCTTCCCGAAGCAGCTCCAGTGGTCGAACTATATCGGCGCATTTACAAAGGCAGAGCTTGGAAAGCTCTTTGTAAACACACTTATAGTAGGTGTAGTTTCAACGCTTCTCTCGCTCGTTATCACTGTTTTGTCCGCATTTGCGTTTGCACGCCTTGAATTCAAGGGAAAGAATGCAATGTTTGCGGCACTTCTTGCAACCATGATGATCCCCGGTGAGCTTTTCACCATCACAAACTATATCACGGTAACAAAGCTTGGCTGGGTAAACAGCACAGACCCCATAAAGGGATATGCAGTGCTGATAGTTCCGTTCCTTGTAAGCGTATTCTATATATACCTTCTCAGACAGAACTTCCTCCAGATACCCAACGAGCTCTACCTTGCAGCTAAGGTGGACGGTACTACCGACTTTAAGTACCTTTGCAAGGTAATGATACCCCTCTCACTTCCTACGCTCATTTCCATCACTATTCTTAAGATGATGGGAGCATGGAACTCCTACGTATGGCCAAGACTCGTAGCGCATAAGGACTTCTACCTTATCACAAACGGTCTGCGTACCGCATTTACGGATGCAGGCTCGGGTGAAGCGGACATTCCTGTACAGATGGCTGCGGTAACGGTCGTATCAATACCCCTGTTCCTCGTATTCATATTCCTTCGTAAGTATATCATGAAGGGTGTATCGAGAAGCGGAATCAAGGGTTGATCTCGGTTGTAAGACAAGAGTCATATGACTCACGGTCTTGAACAATAAATTTGTTTTGAAAGGACAAAAAAGAAAATGAAAAAGATTCTTGTATCAATGCTCCTGCTTGTAGCTCTTTGCTTCAACGCATTTGCACTTGTTGCATGTAACTCAGACAAGCATCAGGTTACAGAAGAGCCCCCGGCAGACACAAGCAACGAGGAAGATCCCGTAGCACCCGAAAAGGTTCGCTATGACGTTCCTTCTGTAGGCTATGACGGAAGTGAAGTTACGATCAAGTTCTCTCACACAATGGGTGAAAATCTCAGAGGTGTTCTTGATAAGTACATCGATGAGTTCAATAAGATGTATCCTAACATCAAGATCGAGCACAGCCAGGTTGGTGGCTACGACGAGGTTCGTGACCAGATAAAGACTGAGCTTACAGCAGGCAACCAGCCTAACCTTGCTTATTGCTATCCCGACCATGTTGCACTTTACAACATCACAAAGAAGGTAGTTCCGCTTGACAATTTCATTGAAAGCAAGATAGAGGTTACAGACGCTCTCGGCAATAAGACTATTCTCGGTCTTACAGATGAGCAGATAGCTGACTTCGTTCCCGGCTTCTACAAGGAAGGTACAGCATTTGACCAGGCAGGTACAATGTACACACTTCCTATGTCCAAGTCCACAGAAGTCCTTTACTATAATAAGACATTCTTCGAAAAGCACAATCTTAAGGTTCCGACAACCTGGGACGAGATGGAAGAGGTTTGCAAGCAGATCAAGGCGATCGACAAGAACTGCATTCCTCTCGGTTACGACTCCGAGTCTAACTGGTTCATCACAATGTGCGAGCAGTACAATTCTCCCTACACATCTACTGTAAGAGGTAAGTACTTCCTCTTCAACAACGATACAAACAAGGAATTCGTTAAGAAGTTTACAGAATGGTACAACGCAGGCTACGTAACAACTAAGGAGCTCTACGGTGCATATACATCCGGACTCTTCACACAGCTTGGTGAAGGTGAGCAGAAGAGCTACATGTCCATCGGTTCTACAGGTGGTGCTACACACCAGCGTCCTGATGCTGTTGATAACGGATATGCATTCGAGGTTGGTATTGCTCCCATGCCTCAGGTAGATGTAAATAACCCCAAGGTTATTTCTCAGGGTCCTTCACTCTGCATCTTTGACAGCGATAACAAGCAGGAAGTAGTTGCAACATGGCTCTTCGTTAAGTTCCTTACAACTAACCCCGAGTTCCAGGCTGCATTCTCCATGTCCTCAGGTTATATGCCTGTTATCCAGTCCGTAAACAACATTCCTGTTTATAAGGAATTCATCGACGGTGCTGATGGCGGCGACAACATTGCTGCTCTCACGATCAAGGTTGGTAACGAAATGGCTGACGCTTACTACGTATCTCCTGCATTCAACGGTTCTTCCGCTGCACGTGACCAGGTAGGTAAGCTCCTCCAGTTCTGCTTTGCAAATGCAAAGGATAAGGATATCAACTCCTTTATCGATGATGCATTCAAGACAGCAGTTAAGGCTTGTAACGAAAGTCTTTGATATTAAAAAATAAGTATTCTCAAAAGAGTAGATATGATTAATTTGAAAAAACTCATGTCATTTCTGCTCGTCGTATGTGTTATTGCGGGCTGCTTTGCAGCCTGCAACAACGACGACACGCAGGATGATAACAGTACGTCCGACAGCGTGAGCGATACCGCCGCTGAAGAAATAACAACAGGCGGAACTGTCACACCTCCCACCGATGAATTTGTTGATTATGCATCACAGGTGAAATTTGACAAGGATTCGGGAAGAGCATGGGCAGAGGTAAAGGTACACGAGGAAAAGAACGGAGATCGCATTACATACGGATATGTTGACGGCGATACCACCCACTTTGATGTGCCTGCAAGCGTTTCGTCAATTATCGGCACCTCGGTGCTCAAGGCAAGATATCTTGCTATTAATACGCCCGAATCCACAGGACTTGTAGAGCCTTGGGGAAAGAAGGCATCCAACTACACAAAGGAATCCCTGCAGAAGGCTGTTTCCATAATCGTAGAATCTGACACTGCAACATGGAATCCCGATTCCACAGGCGCAAGATATATGGTTTGGGTATGGTATAAGACTGCAGAGGATGCTGATTACAGAAATCTGAATGTTGAGATACTTCAGGCAGGTCTTGCAGTAGGATCAAATACACTTAGCAATTCCTACGGTGAGCTTGCAATGAAAGCTCTCAATCAGGCAAAGAACAATAAGCTTTATGTTTTCTCAAGCGAGCCTGACCCCGATTTCTATTATGGCGGCGCGTTCAATATGTCCTTGAAGGAGCTTAAGATCAATGCTGAACAGTATAAGGATAAGCTCGTTAAGTTCGAAGGCGTAGTCACAAAGAGAAGCGGCGTTACACTCTATATGGAGGAATTTGATGCCGAAACAAATATGTATTTCGGTATTCAGGTATTCTGCGGCTATAACGTTCCCGGTTCCATCATGAAGGCGATGAGCGTAGGCAACAGAATATGCATGGTAGGCACGCTCCAATATTACGAAACAGGCGGATATTACCAGATATCCAATATACAGTATGATATAATGAATCCCACAAGTCCTGAGTTTGTTCATAAGATAAGCGACGGACACAGTGCCGCATACAACGAATTGGATCCCGATACCATTCTTAATGGTACGCTTGAATTTGATATCGTTACAGAGGATGAAGAGGGAAATGAGACTCTTGAAAAGAAGACCTTCAAGTACGGTGAGCTTGCTCATTTCAGCACAGCTACTGTAAAGGGACTCAAGGTAAAGAGCCTCTACACCACACAGGATGGCGACAGCAAGGGTGCTATCACTATCACATGTGAAACAAGCAACGGCACGACATTTACGGTTCGTACCGAGGTGCTTCGTGATGCGGACGGTAATACGATAACTCAGGATCAGTTCCCGGTAGGCTCTCTTATAGATGTCAAGGGAATTATCGATTACTATAAGGGATCGTATCAGATCAAGGTATTTGATGTTTCAGATATCACGGTCCACTGATATTTTAAGTTTTGTCTAACAGCGCAAAATATGAAGCCACATGACTTTAAATACACAGTTTTGCGCTAAGCCGAAAGGCATAGAAAGGAATAATGAATATGAAGAAATTATTGCTTTTGATTCTTGTTCTCTCTCTTACACTTACAACATTCGTTGCATGTAAGAACGATGACAATCCCGAGGAAACTTCGGGTGAGTCCACTTCGTCAGGAGAAGAGAGCACAACAGGCGATGAAGAGCCCGGTGAGGGAACAGTTCTCGAACAGGCTATTGCTTACATCCACCAGCTCTACAAGGATAAGAAGGAAGCTACACAGAGCAACTACGACCTTGTAAAGTCTGTGCAGATCGGTGATACAAAGTGTGAGATCACATGGGAGATCATCGGTACAGATGCAGTTAAGCTGACAGAAAACGCAGAAAAGAACATCGTTACTGTAAATGTTCCTGAAGCAGGAAGCGAAGATGTTCGTTACACACTTAAGGCTTCTGTTACTGTAGACGGTCAGACAGCATCCAAGGAATACAGCTTCTATGTTCCTAAGTTCAAGATTTTCACATTCGCTGAGTATGCAGCAGCTGCTGACGGCGAGGCTGTTACTATCGAGGGTATCGTATCCGGTATATTCTCCAAGACAACAGGCTCTTCCGCTAACGGTCTTTACATCCAGGATGCAAAGAACGAGGGTGGTTACTATGTATACAACCTCAACGATGATCCTAACGGTACTATCGAGGTTGGTATGACTGTTCAGGTTAAGGGTGAAAAGGACCTTTATAACGGTACATACGAGATAATCAATGCATCTGTTTCCGTACTCAATGACGGTGCAAAGACAGAGGTTACTCCCGTTGATTACACAGACATAATCAAGAATGCTGAAAAGCTTACAGACAAGGCTCTTATTGAAAAGCAGGGTATGCTCGTTACTATCAAGGGCGTTACTATCGATGAAGTTGTAGATGCCCAAGGCTACTACTATTTCATAATCGGTAACCACAAGACATATCTCAGAATTTCTACATCAAACAACGCAACAGACAAGGATTCTCTTGCAAAGATCAAGGAAAACTTTGTTGCTAACTATGGTAACACAGCTGATGTAACAGGTATCATCTCCCTTTACAGCGGCTCATTCTACCTCGCTCCCGTATCTGCTGATGCATTTGCAAACTTCCAGCAGCCCGAGAGAAACGATCAGCAGAAGGCTGAATTCGAGCTTGGCGCTCTCAAGTTCGACACTAAGATCACAAGCGATAAAGTGCTTGATCTTATTGCAAACGGTAAGACATACAGCGACGTAGCTCTCACATGGACAGTTGAAGGCGAAGGCGCAACATATGCTGATGGCAAGCTCACAATAAAGATCCCCGATAATGGTTCTGAGATCACTATCAAGGCAACAGCAAAGTGCGGCGACGCAACAGCAACTGCTGAGTGGAAGATCACACTTTCCAAGTCCCTTACACCCATTAAGGACGCTATCGCTTTGGGCGATGCACAGGCAGATAAGGCATACACAAAAGATAAGTACCTTGTTGGCGGTATAATCGAAAAGATCGTAAGCGATCAGTACGGTAACTGCTACATTAAGGATGCGGACGGCAATTCTATCTATGTATACGGTCTTTACAGTGCAGACGGTTCTACAAGATACGATGCACTTGAAACAAAGCCTCAGGTAGGCGATTATGTTGTAGTTCTCGGTATTATTGGTAAGTACAACGGAGCAGTTCAGATCAAGAGCGGTTGGATAATCACTCACACAACTACAACATCCATAAAGGATGCTAACGATGTTGCAAACGGTACAGGCGACAACAACTACACAGATAACAAGTATCTCGTAACAGGCGTTATCGAGTCTATCGTAAGCGAGAAGTACGGTAACGTATATATCCAGGATTCTGAAGGCAATAAGCTTTATGTTTACGGTCTTTACGATGCAACAGGTGCAAACAGATATGATGCACTTGAATACAAGCCTCAGGTAGGCGACACGATCACAGTTCTCGGTGTCCTTGGTAACTACAAGAAGAAGGACTCCACAGATCCTGCAACACCTCAGATGAAGAACGCATGGATCGTTGACCTCGCAAAGGCAGAGGTTAAGGTTCCCAACATCTCCGAATCTACAGGTTGCGGCATGTCTCCTGATGAGTATTTCGAAAACGGCGCGAGCCTTAAGAACGGCGAAGCAGCTGACTGGCTCAAGGAAAACAGAGCGGACGGCATCAAGGGTGTAGATTCTATCGGCTTCCGCGGATGGGCTCACTTTGGTGATAAGACTGTTAAGGCTTTCGGTTATGCGATCGACGGCGGCGACATCGCTTGGACAGGTGAGATCGTTGACGATGATGCTATAAAGACGATATTGGAGAATCAGAATGTAAGACGCTATGTGATCACTATCGATCTTAAGGGTCTTGCAGCAGGTACACATACAGTAGTTCTTTACGCTCAGGACGGCGAAGACAACATTTATGTTCTCGACAAGTGGGGAGAGATAAAGGTCGTTGTTGAGGCTAAGGCAACAGGACTTCCTGCAAACCTTGACTTCACAAATGCTGCTAATAAGGCAAGCGGCGATGACTTCATGAAAGAAAACTACAAGGATTGGACAATAACAGGTAAGCTCGGTAATACATATGGCGGTTACCTTGGATTTGGCAGAAGCGGCGATAAGCAGTCTTCCATCAAATCTGCTGCTCTCAAGACAGATAAGGCTTTCACTGTAAAGGCTGTTCTTAAGGGTAATGCAGGTACAGGTAATACTACAACATCTACATTGACATTCAGCCTCGTTGACGCTGCAGGCAATGTAGTAGCTACTGCAGATGCTATCACTCCCGCAGAAAATGTTGACACGACATATGAGATCAAGTTCACACTTGCAGAAGGCAAGACATGGGCAGATGTATCTAACCTCCTCGTTTCTTTCAACAAGGACACAGGTAATATCGGTCTTAAGTCTCTTGAATTCGTAGCATAATGAATTAAATACAAAAAACCAAGAGCCTCGGCTCTTGGTTTTTTGTATTTAAATATTAATTTTGAACTCAATCAAAAACCTTGTCAAACTCGCTTACATCAACATTTGCAGTATCAAATTCAACGCCGAGCGCGTCGCAAACAAACTTGCCTGCGTGCGCAAATCCGAGGTGTGTACCGAGATTTTCGGGCTTGATATTCTTTCCGTATATGATAAACGGAATGTATTCGCGCGTGTGATCCGTGCTGTTGTCCGCAGGGTCACAGCCGTGGTCTGCCGTGATGATCAGAATATCGTCATCATTTAGCTCATCCATGAGGGCAGGGAGGGATGCGTCAAATTCCATAAGTGCACGTGCATATCCCTCGGGATCCTGTCTGTGACCGTAAAGCATGTCAAAGTCTACGAGATTTGTAAAGCAAAATCCGTTGAAGTCTGACTTTGCCGCTTCAAGCGTTCTGGCAATGCCCTCGGTGTTGCCGTGCGTAAATATAGTCTGTGTTATACCGTCGCCTGCAAATATGTCGGTTATCTTGCCGATCGCGATAACGTCAAGTCCGCTTTCCTTGATAGCGGCAAGAGCTGTCTTTTTTGGCGGAACTAAGGAGAAATCGTGCCTGTTTGCCGTTCTCTTGTAGTTTCCGTTTTCGTCTGTCGTAAAGGGACGTGCGATGACTCTGCCGACACCGTGCTCGCCGCAAAGTATCCTTCTGGCGATCCTGCAGTATTCATACAGCGTTTCAATGGGAACTATATCCTCGTGAGCCGCTATCTGAAAAACGCTGTCTGCAGAGGTGTAAACTATAAGATTGCCTGTTTTTACATGCTCGTCGCCAAAGTCGCGTATAACATCAGTTCCCGAATAGGGCTTGTTGCAAAGCACGCCTCTTCCTGTTTCAGCTGTGAATCTGTCTAATACCTCGCTCGGAAATCCATCGGGATAGGTGGGCAGGGGTGAGCTTGATACTATACCCATAAGCTCCCAGTGTCCCACAGTCGTATCCTTGCCCATGCTCATTTCCTGAAGCCTTGCATATGCTCCGATCGGTGAGTCGCATTTTTCTATGCAATCAACGCCGTCGATATTGCCAAGACCGAGCTTTATGAGATTGGGAATGTTGAAGCCTTCCACCCTTGAAATACTGCCCAAGGTGTTTGCACCCACGTCGCCGAAAAGCTCTGCGTCAGGCTCGTATCCTATGCCGAATGAGTCAAGGACTGTAAGAAAAACTTTTTTTGCCTTCTTCATGATCAATAACCCGATCCCTGTTCGTTTTTAACTATCTTTACTATGCGCGATGTGCCGAGTCTGTCAGCACCGAGTCTTATAAATTCCTCTGCGTCAGCAATGGAGGATATGCCGCCTGCCGCTTTGATCTTTACGTTTTTGCCAACATGCTCCTTGAAGAGTGCAACATCGTGCGGAGTTGCGCCCGCTGTGGAAAAGCCTGTGGATGTCTTGATGTAATCAGCTCCGCTTTCGGTAACTATCTCGCACATCTTGATTTTCTCTTCGTCAGTGAGCAGACAGGTTTCGATTATTACCTTGAGTATCTTGTTGCCGCAAGCCGCCTTCAAGGCTTTGAGCTCGTTAAGTATAGCAGTGTATCTGCCATTTTTGAGGTCGCAGATGTTTATAACGGTATCTATTTCGTCAGCACCGTTCGCGATAGCGTCCTTTGCCTCGCATACCTTTACAAATTCTGTGGAGTAACCGTTGGGGAAGCCGATGACAGTGCATATGGCAAGCTTGTCGCCTACATATTCCTTTGCTTCCTTAACGTAGGATGCAGGAATGCAGGCTGATGCGGTGTTGTATTTGATGCCGTCGTCAAGTATCTGCTTGATATCGTTCCACGTAGCGCATCTGTCAAGAAGCGTGTGGTCTACCTTGGATAAAATGTCTTTGATGTCCATTGTTGTTTGTTTCCTTTCGTATATGATTTATTTTAATTTTGTTCTTCGTTTTTTATTGCCGCCATCCAGCATGAGTGGCACATGGCGATATATGAGTCGTTTCCACCTATGAGTATCTGACCGCCGTGCGTTATAACATGTCCGTTTTCGCCTATGCGGGCATTAACTATAGCCTTGTTTCCGCAAGAGCATATGGTCTTGATCTCGGATATTGAATCTGCGATCTCAAAGAGCCTTAGGCTGCCCTCAAAAAGATGTGTGCGGAAATCCGTGCGCAGACCAAAGCAGAGAACGGGGATGTTCAGCTCGTCAACTATGCGCCTCAGCTGATCTATCTGATCGGATGTGAAAAACTGACATTCGTCAGCAATTATGACATGACAGTCGCGGTGGGATGCAAATTTCTCATATATGTCACATGAAGGGCATACCACAAAGGCGTGCTCCATCAGTCCTATTCTTGAGCGAACGGCATCTGCACCGTCACGGGTGTCGATAGAAGGCTTTATGAGCCACACCTTCATGCCGCGCTCCTCATAATTAAATCTCGTTATGAGTGCATTTGCAGTTTTGGAGGAGCCCATAGCTCCGTATTTGAAATATAACTTTGCCATTTCCGCCTCGCTTTACTGTACTTCGTATTTTGCAGTGTTGAGAATTAGCCTTTCGGTTATATCAACTACCGATTCGAGGGAAGGAATGGGGAGATATTCAAATCTGGAGTGGAAGTTCTCTCCGCCCGTGCAGATGTTGGGACAGGGCAGACCCATAAATGAAAGTCTTGCTCCGTCTGTTCCGCCGCGTATGGGCTTGATCTCGGGTTTTACACCAACCTCATCCATGGCGGCTATGGCACGAACTATTATGAACATGTTGTTGTCGATGATCTCCTTCATGTTGTAGTAGGAGTCCTTTATCTCGGCTTTGCATGAATCCTTTCCGTATTTTACATTTATCTCATCTGCGGCGCGAAGCATGCATTTTTTCTTTTCTTCAAATTTCTCTCTGTCGTGATCGCGTATTATGTAAGCGAGGGATGCGCTCTCGCAGTCACCGCTCATGTCAAGCAGGTGGAAAAATCCCTCATAGCCCTCGGTCATGGCAGGCGTCTGATAACGGGGAAGCAGGGAATTGAAATCCATAGCCATAAGGCATGCATTCTTCATCTTGTTCTTTGCGTCACCCGGGTGTATGGATACGCCGCAAAAGGTGATCTTTGCAGATGCGGCATTGAAGTTTTCGTATTCGATCTCGCCAAGTGCACCGCCGTCTATGGTGTATGCGTAATCAGCTCCGAATCGCTCTACATCAAAATGATCGGCTCCGCGACCTATCTCCTCGTCAGGCGTGAAGCATATCTTTATATCTCCGTGCTCCTTGTTGCTTGAAATGACTCTTTCAAGTGCGCTGACGATAGCGCAGATGCCTGCCTTGTCGTCTGCACCGAGCAGGGTAGTACCGTCTGTCACGATGATCTCCTGATCCTTGTAGCGCAATATCGAGGGGTAGTCCTGAGCCTTAAGATATATATTCTTTTCTTCGTTAAGGCATATATCGCCGCCGCTGTACTGAACTATCCTTGCGTTTATCGGATAGTCTGCACATGCATCTGATGTATCAACGTGTGCGATAAGTCCGAGAGATACGCAGTCGTGATCGCAGTTGGACTTAAGCGTAGCATACAGATATCCCATATCATCAAGATACACGTCCGAAAGTCCGAGCGCTTTGAGCTCATCCTCAAGATATCTCAGAAGAGCCCATTGCTTTTGCGAGCTTGGAACTGTTTCGCTGTTTTCATCTGACATGGTCGGAAAAGAAACGTATTTTAAAAATCTTTCTGTCGGTGTCATATATTTCTCCTGTTATCTACATTTTATTACATACATTATAACATATATTCAAAAATATATCAAGTGTATTTTTCACCGCATAGGTGTAACAAATTTGTGACGCAAAATGTTTGACAAACATGGATATATGTGTTATAATGGTAACAGAGTAAATAAGTGCGAGGTGTCTTTATGCATATACCGATGTGCGAATCGCAAAAGGTAGATATACTTACGTTTGATGAGGCTATGGAGGAGAGATCCGACAGCCATATGTATGACAGGGACAAATGGTTATATATTCCGAGTTTTTATTCGGAATACAGGTACATACTCGGAACGAAAGGCAAGAGACCGCTTATAACGATAGGCATAAATCCATCCACCGCCGCACCCGACGACCTTGACAATACACTTAAGAGCGTAAGCAGGATAGCCGATGGCAACGGATTTGATTCCTTTATCATGTTCAATGTATATGCGCAGAGAGCGACCGATCCCGATATGATGGACAAGGAGATAAATCCTGTATTGCACCGTGAAAATATGAAGGCATTCAGATATGTCCTTGAAAATGGCGGCGAGATGCCTGCTGTATGGGCGGCTTGGGGCGCGATAGTCGAGAAGCGTCCCTATCTTAAGGATTGCCTGCGCGATATGGTGAGCATAGGAAATGAATTCGGAGCGGTATGGTATAAGGCAGGGCGCGTATCCAAAAAGGGGCATCCGCATCATCCGTTGTATTTAAAAAAGGATTCTCTTATTGAGAAATTTGATATGGTAGGATACCTTGAAACGCTTTGAGGAGGGTATTATGGTATACAATAAGCTTGTACGGGATAAGATACCCGAGATAATAAAGAAAAACGGCTCGGAATGCACTTTTCGTGTTCTGGACAACAATGAATATCTGACCATGCTTGAAAAAAAGCTGTATGAGGAGCTTTCGGAATACAGCTCTGATAAGAGCATATATGAGCTTGCAGATATGCTTGAGGTCATATATGCGGTCTGCAGAGCACAGGGCTATTCCACAGACGAGCTGGAAAGCATCAGAATAAAGAAGGCGGAAGAGCGCGGAGGCTTTGAGGACAAGATATTTTTGATGGAGACCTTTGACGGCAAGGGGGATAACAGATGAGCTATAAGATCATTGATATGGATCCCGCGCTCAAGCCTTACGAGCGTGATATAGAGCTGCGCATGAGCAGCTATAAGAAAAAGCTGAATGAACTCATAGGCAGCTCGGGCAGGCTGTCCGATTTTGCCAACGGATATATGTATTTCGGATTTCACAGAACTGTGGACGGTTGGGTATACAGAGAATGGGCACCTGCGGCAGATGCGCTCTTTCTTACAGGCGATATGGTGGATTGGGATGCCAAGCGCCTCTTTATGAAGAATATCGGAAACGGTGTTTGGGAGCTGCATATGAAGGGCAAAGACTTCCTCTATGATGGATGTCATGTCCAGACTGTCGTGTGCAGGAACGGATCGGAATACAGAAGGATACCTTTGTATATTCAGCGCGTCGTGCAGGACGAGCATGACTATTCATGGTGCGGCGTTATCTCGGATGAAAAGCCTTATGCTTGGCATGATGATAGCTTCAAGCCCGAAAAAAAGAATATATTCATATATGAATGCCATATCGGCATGGCATGTGAAGAGGAACGTATAGGAACATATGCAGAGTTTGCAAACAATGTGCTTCCGCGCATTAAAAGGCTCGGCTATAACACCTTGCAGATAATGGCAATAATGGAGCATCCGTATTATGCCTCGTTCGGATATCAGGTATCCAATTTCTTTGCACCCTCGTCAAGATACGGCACGCCGAATGAATTGCGCGCTCTTATAGATAAGGCACACAAAATGGGTATATCGGTACTGCTCGATGTCGTTCATTCACACGCTGTAAAGAATACATGCGAAGGCATAAACATGTTTGACGGCACACCGTATCAGTTCTTCCACACAGGCGAGCGCGGAGAGCATGCGGCATGGGGAACAAAGCTCTTTGATTACGGAAAGAATGAGGTCATACATTTTCTTCTGTCCAATATTAAATATTGGCTTTGCGAATATCATTTTGACGGATTCAGATTTGACGGCGTCACATCCATGATATATAAGGATCACGGACTTGGTGTGTCGTTCGACGGAATGGATAAGTATTTTTCTTATAATTCCGATATAGAGGCTATAAATTATCTCCAATTGGCAAATCAGCTCATAAGAGAGGTGCGCCCCGATGCCATTACGATAGCAGAGGATATGTCGGCTCTTCCGGGTATGTGCTTGCCGATAGAGGACGGAGGAATTGGCTTTGACTTCAGGCTCTCTATGGGCGACCCCGATATGTGGATCAAAAACATACGCGAGAAGCGCGATGAAGATTGGGATGTCGGCAGGATATGGTGGGAGCTTACCAACCGCCGCCCAGGCGAAAAGTATATCGGATATGCCGAATCGCACGATCAGGCACTTGTGGGAGATCAGACAATAATGTTCAGACTCTGCGGAGCGGATATGTACACCTCTATGTCAAAATTTACAGAGAGCTATGCGATAGACAGGGGAATGGCACTTCATAAGATGATCAGGCTCATAACCATGAGTCTTGGCGGAGAGGGGTATCTCAATTTCATGGGAAATGAGTTCGGTCATCCCGAATGGATAGACTTTCCGCGAGAGGGAAATGGTTGGAGCTATAAGTATTGCAGACGTCAGTGGAGCCTTTGCGATGACACCACTCTGCGCTACGGTCAGCTTAATGACTTCGATCATGATATGATATCTCTTGCGAAAAAGCGCAGGATATATGAAGAAGCACCTGTACCGCTCTCATTTAATGATTCAGAGCAGATAATGAGCTATACGAGAGGCGGACTTATATTTGCCTTCAATTTTTCACCCGTGAAAGCCTGTGAGAGCTTTGAGATAGCTTTGCCGAGAAAGGGAAGCTACAGGGTCATATTAAGCACGGATGATAGGGAATACGGCGGATTTGAAAGAATATCGCGCTCCTATATCTATGATACCGAAAATGTGCATGGTAAAAAGAATGTGATAAAGGTGTTCCTGCCCCCGAGGACGGCTCTTGTAATGGGTAAAATCAACAAAAAACTACGGTAAAGTTTAAAAAAAATTCATGAAAATTTGTCTATTATGTGGAAAAAGCTCAAAAAAGCTTATGATAGTCAAAAAAATCATAAAAAAGACTTGACTTTATAAGGTAATATATGTTAAAATATATACGATTGCGATAGAATATTTTATTCTACACAAAATACAAAAAAAGAAAAGGAATATTCAAAATGAAGAAGATTCTCGCGATCCTCCTCTGCCTTTGCATGGTATTTGCAGTAGTTGCATGTAATAAGACAGACGACGGAAAAGAAACTGAAACAACAACAGGCGAAGAACAGACAAACAATGATCCTTCCACAGAAGCTGCATATAAGCTCGGTATGGGCGTCGTATCAAATGCTGATTCTTCCATTAGTGCAACAGCTGACAAGGCAGGCACTGCACAGATCGATGCTACAGTAGCAGCAGTTGTTCTTGACAAGGATAACAAGATAGTTGCTTGCAGACTTGATGCAGTTCAGAACAAGACCGAGATCAAGGCTGACGGTACATTTGAGATCAAGAATCTCAAGACAAAGATGGAACTTGGCGATGACTACAACATGGCTAAGTGGGGTCTCAGCCAGGACTGGAACGGCGACGGTATCGTTAAGGAATGGTACGATCAGGCTAAGGCTTTCGAATCCTTCGTAGTTGGTAAGACAGCTGAAGAGGTTAAGAATATGCCTACACAGACAATTGAAAGCTCCGGCTATGTAATTTCTGCTGATGACGCTCTTCTTGCTGCAGGTTGCACGATCCAGATCACTGAATTCAAGGAAGCAGTAGTTAAGGCTTGCAATGACGAGCAGGGCACAACATTCTCAACTAACAAGGACTTCACTCTCGGTGTTGCCGCTACAAGCGAAGATAACGGTTCCAAAGCAGCTACAGCTGAAGGCGACGGCGTTATCAAGGTATACTCTGAGTTCGCAGCTTCCGTTGTTATCGACGGTAAGATAGCAGCTTCTCTCAATGACGCTATTCAGCCTGACGTTAAGTTCAATGCAAATGGCGAAATAACTGATAAGATCGTTAAGCTTACAAAGAGAGAGCTCAAGGAAGATTACAACATGGCTAAGTATGGTCTCGACTCAGACTGGAACGGCGACGGTATCGTTAAGGAATGGTACCTCCAGAGTGCAGAATTCTCCAAGTTCGTTGTTGGTAAGACAGCTGCTGAGGTAGAAGGTATGAAGACACAGGTTCCTGAAGGTTCCGAATACAACATTTCTGCTGATGAAGCTCTTCTTGCTGCAGGATGCACCATCCAGATCACAGGCATGAAGGCAGTTGTTGCAAAATCCGTAACAAACGCAAGATGATAATTTCATAACAGGAGAACGGTATTTTGAATTTTTTTAAAAGATCCGTGTGCCTGTTTGCAGTTGCAGGGCTTCTCGTAATTTTTACGGGTTGCCCTTTAACTGCGAATATGGGCAATTTATTTTCGGGTACAAACCCCGACGAGGAAACAACAAATAATACAGGAAACATGGGCGCAACGGCGCGCGGTAAGGACCTTTGGGGCTATTTCGATACGGTGTCATCCGTATATTCGTATGCAAATGACAGCGCAGAAGAGTTCAATGAAAGATGTGATATAGTCGCACAGGTGCTTTTGAGATATCACAATATGTTTGATATCTATTATGAGTATTCGGGTATGAATAATTTGTGTACTGTAAATAAGGCGGCAGGCGGAGAGCCTGTGCAGGTCAGCCCCGAATTGATAGAATTTTTACTTTACGCCAAGGATCTTTACGATCTTACAAACGGCAAAATGAATGTAATGATGGGTTCTGTGCTGTCACTTTGGCATGACAGCAGGGAAAACGCAAGCACCGATCCTGCAAATGCGAGCATACCGAGTCTTGATGAGCTTGATATGGCGGCTGAATATGTGGGATTTGAGTATATTGAGATAAATTCTGAAAATAACACGGTGAGGATCACCGATAAAAATGCAAGGATAGATGTGGGTGCGCTCGGTAAGGGATATGCCACGGAAAAGGCGGCACAGGCGCTTATTGATGCAGGCGTTGACCACTATGTCCTCAATATAGGCGGAAATATCAGGATAATAGGCGAAAAAACAGACGGGAGCGGATGGAAAACGGGTATTAAGGATCCAAAAGCTCCAAATTCCAATTTTGCCGCTTATATCAATATAAAGAACACGTCATGTGTAACATCGGGCGATTACGAAAGATATTTCATGGCAGGCGGTGTTAAGTATCATCATATCATAGACGGTGATACCAATATGCCCGCAAGGTATTTTTCTTCGGTCACGGTGATATGCGCTGACAGCGGTCTTGCAGACGCGCTCTCAACGGCACTTTTCTGCATGAGCCGTGAGGACGGACTTGAGCTGATAGAGAAGATCGGCAATGTCGGAGTTATATGGATAGATACAGACGGAAATGTGTATTATTCCGATCTTGCGCAAGATCTCGTTATTTCGTGATCACAATTTTATCTTAAGGATAAACTTGAAAATATTTTAAATAATATAAAAAATGCAGGAGGTTAAGGAAAATGATCTTTAAAAAGAAAAACATTTCATCCTTACACGTGCCTCACAACAAGCACACATCTGCATCCCATCCCGTAAGGATAGCATGTCCCGATGAGGTAATACTCCCCATGAACATGCACTCGGGTCATGATGCGGAGCCTATCGTAACTGTCGGAGAGCATGTATACGTAGGTCAGCTTATTGCGAGAGAAGAAGGCAGATTTTCATCACCCGTTCACGCTACTGTTTCAGGACAGGTAACTGACATCTCTCCCATCAAATACGGTGATGGTAAGGATGTTATTGCCATAAAGATCAAGAGTGACGGCAAAATGGAAGCAGACCCCAACCTTAAGGCGCCTACGATAACTGATTGCGACAGCTTCCTTGAGGCTGTCAGAAACGGCGGTATAGTAGGACTTGGCGGCGCAGCTTTCCCAACATGGGCAAAGTTCAATGAGGCAAAGAACCCTGAATATAAGGTGGATACAGTGCTTATCAATGCAGCTGAATGTGAGCCTTATATTACAAGTGACCATATGATGATGCTTGAGCATCCCGAGCTTATAGATGACGGTATCGAGTATCTTCGTAAGTACATGGGTGAATATCTCGGAAATGCCAAGTTTATGATCTGCATTGAGGACAATAAGCCTGACGCGATCGAGGTATTAAACAAGCAGTTTGAGGGTAAGGACTATGTTGTCGTACATCCTCTTGAAGCAATATATCCGCAGGGCGCAAAGCAGGTAATGCTGTATAATGCCACAGGCAGAGTTGCAATAGCAGGCAAGAGATTCCCGTCCTTCGGCGCTCTCATAATCAATGTATCCTCTATTGCAAAAATGGCTGAGTATCTGAATACAGGTATGCCGCTGGTTGAAAGAATAGTAACGGTTGACGGACCTGCAATGAAAGAGCCCAAGAACCTTATTGCTCCTATCGGTACTCCCATAAGCTATCTTATAGAGCAGGCAGGCGGAGTTAAGGACGGCGTTGAGATCGGCAAGGTGGTAGTTGGCGGACCTATGAACGGTACAGCCGTTTATTCTACGGAAAGCCCCATAGTAAAGGTGGCAAATGCCGTGCTCGTATTTGATGAAAAGAAGAGCGTTCTCCCCGATCCTACTGCATGTATCCATTGCGGACGTTGCATAAATAAGTGTCCCATTAAGATAAATATTCCCGCAGTTGAAGCGGCTATGAAGGAAAAGAATGAGGACACAAAGGAAAGATTGCTCATAGAAACAGGAGTTCGTCAGTGTGTTGACTGCGGATGCTGTTCATATGTATGTCCTGCTCACCGTCACCTTCTTGCGACCAATCAGGATGTAAAATGGTGGCTCAAGCAGTATGACAGAGCAAGAAAAGAAAAGCAGGGAGGTAATGCATGATGAAAAAGCTTAATGTTTGTGCCGCACCCCATATAAACAGCGGTGTATCCACATGGAATGTTATGCTTGACGTTGCAATAGCTCTCATTCCTGCATCTGTTATGGCAGTTGTGCTTTTCGGACTCAAGGCACTCTGGATAATACTTACATGCGTTGTAAGTGCAGTTGCATCTGAGTTTTTGTTTAATCTTATCACAAGAAAAAAGCAGACAGTCGGCGATTGCTCGGCTCTTGTTACAGGTCTGCTTCTTGCATTGAACCTTTCCACCAATGTTGAGCTTTGGCAGTGCGTGATAGGCTCTGTATTTGCTATAGTTATAGTAAAGTGCCTCTTTGGCGGACTTGGAAAGAATATTGTAAACCCTGCTATCACAGCGCGTGTATTTATGCTTCTTACATTCGCGTCAGTTGCAGGCGGTGCGGCTATCAGCCCCCTCTTTGATCTTAGCGGACTTGGAAATAAGGTAGTTCCCGAGATTGCGGCAGGTGCAACCCCACTTACATATCTTAACGGCGGTGTTGAAGCTGCCAAGGATGCTCCCACGCTCCTCCAGCTCCTTTTCGGTGCGCATGGCGGTACGATAGGCGAAACATGTGCAATAGCACTTCTTCTCGGCTTTATCTACCTTGTAGCTCGTAAGGTCATCAAGTGGTATGTTCCTACAGCATTCGTAGGTACAGTATTTGTACTTTATTTCGTATTTGGCGGATTTGATGCTGTGTTTGCACTTCAGCATGTGCTTGCAGGCGGTGTGCTTATCGGCGCTATATTTATGGCGACAGACTATGTTACCACTCCTGTCACAAACAAGGGAAGAGTTATCTTCGCTGTTGGATGCGGTATACTTACATTCGTCATAAGACAGTTCTGCTCGTTCCCTGAGGGCGTTTCGATATCCATACTCGTTATGAATCTTCTCGTTCCGTTTATCGAGCTTATCACAGCTCCCAAGACGCTTGGAGGTGTAAAGTAATGGCTAAATTTTTGAAATGCACGGCAGTATTGCTCGTCATAATAGTTGTATTCGGCGCGGCAATGTATGCACTTAACCTTCATACAGCACCTATCATAGAACAGAATAATGCAGGTGCGGCTAATGACAGACTCAACCTTGTTATGGAAGGCAAGGGATATGAGGACATTACATCCACGCTTGCAGACCTTCCCGAGGGTGTTAAGGCGGTACATAAGGAAACATCGGGTCTTGGCTATGTTATCGAAACCTCGGCTAAGTCACAGTACACAGGCGGAGATCCCATGGATATCATCATCGGTGTGTCCTTGGACGGTAAGATAGTTGGTATAAAGCTCGTATCTCATTCCGAATCTCTCATATTCGCTGAGGATTATCCGAGTACATACATTGGAAAGGATTCTGCTCTTGCAGGTGTTGAGCTGTATGCAGGAAGCACATATTCTTCGACCGCGTTCAAGGGCGCAGTTGAATCTGCTATGAATCTTCTGGCATCCAACGGACTTGTATCTGCAGGTGTAAAGGATGATTCTCAGGTGCTCTCAGAGCTTATTCCCACAGTTGCTCCCGGATTCTCAAAAGTAGTTGAGATCGAAGTCGTGAGCGGCAATATAACAAAGGCTTATAAGTCTGAAAACGGTGTCGGATATGCTTACATCGTAAAGAATGGCGACGCAAGCTATCTTGCTGTGGTAAATGCCATGGGATGCGCAAGAGTATACGATACAGAGGGCAAGGACGTTACAGCTGATAATAAGGCTGTTGCAGACGAAGCCATTTCGTGTGCAAAGACCTCGCAGACCTCCTATAAGGAAGAAGCAGACAAGAGATTTGCTTCCATGATGGGTGAGATAACCGATATAACCGAAATCGCTGTAGATACATACAATACAGTTGCATATGCGGCAAGCTTCAAGGTAGGCGACGCTACTTATTACGGATTCTACTCAAGAAGCGTAGGCTTCCAGCAGATGGATGTATATATCGTAATAGACGAGAACGGTGCTATTGCAAAGTTTGATGCAAAGACGCTCATATTTGAAGAGGAGTACTTCATGAACTTCGGAGGAATTCCTGCAGGATACAAGAGCAACTTTGCAGGTCTTGATCAGGAAACATTTAAGGATCAGTATATCATAGCGACTGCTACGATGACTTCAAATGCCGTAAAGCAGTCCACCGAGGACGCATTTGCTGCATTCAGATCCATAAATAACGGAGGTAAAGCGTGATGAAAGAGAAGAGAAACTACCTTTTGCGCGGTACACCCATGGGATTGCTCGTGCTTGGTGCAGGATTTGTAATGGCGTCAAGCGCAAATATCTTCGCTGCTCTCGGTATGGGCGTGGCGGTATTTGTTACCATGCTTCTCAGTGCAATAGTTATCTGCGCTGTGAGAAAGTTCATTCCTCATGAGATAAGACTTCCTGCATATGTTCTCATAATAACGGGATTTGTATCTCTTGTAGATATGTTTATGCAGGCATATTTCCCGAATGTAGTTGATATGCTCGGCGTTCATCTTGCTGCTCTTGCGGTAAGCGCGGTAATGTTCCGCGATGCAGATGAGGTAGCGGGAATACATGACGAGATACAGACGATAGTAACATCTGCGGCAAGCGGATTGCTCTTTGTGATAGTTCTTGCGGTATGTGCAGCTATAAGAGAGGTGTTTGGAAGCGCAAGCTTTGCAGGCAAAGAGATCGCATTCCTGAAGGATTACAGGATCTCAACTCTTGCAGGCGTTGTCGGCGGATATATCGTGCTTGCGATCGTTGTTGCGATCATAAATAAGGTAACAAAAACTTGTAAGAAGGAGGAAAACTGATATGACATTCAAAATAATTCTCGGTATCCTTCTTGCAGGAATATTCTCAAATAACTATGCACTCGTGCATTTTCTCGGTACGGGAGCGGTTATAGAAAATGAGAGATCCAATAAGAAATCTCTGTTGCTCGGCGCAGGCGTTACTGCTGTTATGGTCCTCTCAACACTGATATGCTGGCCCATAGATCAGTACCTGCTTAAGGACTACACATATTTCAGAACTATGGCGTTCGTTATCATAATTCTTCTCGTAGTAGAGGTGCTTCACCTTATACTCAAGAACAATCTTGAAGTGTTCTGCGAGGTGGATTTCATCAAGTTTGCCATAAACGGAGCAGTTCTCGGTCTTTGCATACACAACACAGAGCTTGGCTTGCTTGAGGCTGTTATCACAGCTGCCGCTGTCGGTATCGGCTTTACGATAGTTATGACTGTGTTTGGCGCACTCAGACAGAGGATAGACGAGGAGGCAGTTCCTGCATCCTTCAGAGGACTTCCCATAAGCTTGCTTTGCGCAGGCATGATAGCTCTCGCGCTCCTTTGCTTCACATTCAATTTCTGATAAATGAAAAGAAGGGATATAATCCTTATATCATCTATACTTGCGATCGCGCTTGCGGGACTCGTGCTTATCCTGCTTATGCAAAAGGACGGTGCTGTTGCGGTCGTAAGTATTGACGGTGAGAGGGTCGCAGAGTATCCGCTTGATAAAGACGGAGAATACAGTCTTAACGGCGGTACGAATATTTTAAAAATAGAAAACGGCGAGGCTTATATGCTCTATGCAGACTGTCCCACTGTCGGGGATACGAAATGCACACATCAAGGGAAGATAAGCAAAACAGGGCAGAAGATAACCTGCCTGCCAAACAGGCTGGTCGTTACGGTAGAAGGCGCAGGCGAGTCTGACGGGCTTGATATTATAAGTTAAGGATAAAGGATCAGGGAGGATTTAAGGCATGAAAACAAAAAAAGTCGCTTTTTTGGGACTTTCAATAGCTCTTGCCATGGTGCTCTCGTTTCTTGAAAGTCAGGTCCCACCTCTTATTATACCGGGTGTTAAGGTCGGTCTTCCGAACCTTGTTGTGGTCTATATACTATATAAGGTCGGTGCAAAGGAGGCGGCAATAGTCAGCCTGATCAGAGTTTTGCTGATATCACTGCTTTTCGGAAATCTGCAGAGCTTTGCATTTGCGGCAAGCGGAGCAGTGCTCAGCCTTTTGGGCATGATATTGCTAAAAAGATTCTTTGCGTCGGTAACGGTAAGTATAATTGGCGGAGTCTTGCACAATGTAGGTCAGATAGCCGCCGCGATACTTATAACCTCCACCCCCGGTGTGATAACATACCTGCCGATACTTCTCATATCAGGTACACTTGCAGGAGCTGTCATAGGCTTGGTCGCCGGTATACTTGTTAAGCGAATACCGCTGAAATTTTAATAATACGATCATAAGATCTTACCCCGATCTCTGTGCTTTAAGCCGCGAGATCGGGGTAATTCTATACTCACATCAGATTGTGTCAATATTATGTTTTTTTGGATATTTATGTGTATATATCTTGAATTTTTGATGAGATAGTGATAAAATGTATATATATCCATTTCCGTGAAATGCATTCTTTAGCCTTTCTTAAGGCGGCGCGGCTATAATTTTAATGTAATGATTTGATTTTTCGGAGATGATGGTATGAACAAAAGGCTTTGCGCCATGGCGCTCTGCGCTGTACTGCTCCTGTCTGGATGCAGTAAAAATAAGGATAAAGAACAAGTCGGAGCTGAAACACAAGGCGGTGTTGCGGATCTTGGCGGGGATGATGAGAGCTTTGGCGATCCTATCGAGAGCATAGGATCTTACGACGGATATTTTGAAGAAGATATAGCTGATGTGGAGATAGTATGTATAAAAGGCACTCAGGATGCGTATGAGCTTACCGACGGAAAGCTTACCTTCACATCTGTAAGTGAGGACACGGCATATTCCATATCGGGTAAGCTGTCGGGAAGCATAGTCATAGATGTCGGAGAAGACCGAAAATTTGAGCTTGAGCTTAACGGATTTTCCTGTGTGAGCCGCGACGCATGTCCAATATATATTTCAAGCTGTGATAAGATATCAATAAAGGCAAAGAAGGACACTGACAATTATATATATGATATGCGCGATGCGTTAGATGAAAATGATACGTCAAGCGTAAAGTCCGCAGTATATTCCACATCCGATACAGATATATGCGGCAAGGGAAAGCTTACCGTCATATCTGAGAATAACAACGGAATACACTCCAAAAAGGATCTTGATGTTGAGAATGTTACCTTGCTCGTTAGCTGTAAGAATAATGCGCTTAAGGGCAATGACAGCGTTACGCTTACTGATTGCACAACGACGCTCATATCCAAAAGCGGAGACAGCGTAAAGACAACTGACAGTGATATATCTGCAAAGGGCGTTCAGCGCGGATGCGTTACTATCAGCGGCGGCACACATACATTCTATGCCGCGCGCGACGGCATAGATGCCTCGTACGATGTCATACTTGACGGCGAGGATATGTCATTGAATATATATACCGACAAATATTCAAATTATTCAGAGGGATCTGATAGTGCGTCCGAGAGCATGCTTTCGGCATCCGACGATTTTGAATTGACGCGCGGACCCGGTGGCGGCATGGGCGGCGGACCGGGCTTTGGCGGTGGCTTTGGCGGTGGTATGGGCGGAGATCCCGGCTTTGGCGGTGGCTTTGGCGGAGGCATGAATGACGGAAACCAAAATAAGAACAGCTATTCCTCAAAGGGGATCAAGGCGGCAAATGAGATAAATATCATCTGCGGCAATGTAAATATAAAATCATACGACGATTCTATTCATGTAGGCTCATCTGAAGCACTTGAAAACGGAAATGACGCTCTTGGAAATATCAATATAAGCGGCGGCAATATATCTCTGTATACAAACGATGACGGAATACATGCAGACGGTTGCGCAAATGTAAGCGGCGGTACTGTGAGCGTGCTCAACAGCTATGAGGGTATCGAAGGGAACAGCGTAATTATCAGCGGCGGATATATTTCCATAAATGCCTCGGATGACGGTATAAACGGCACTGCAACAAGCGGCGAGGCTGTGAGCATCAAGGGCGGAGTATTGTATGTTTATTGCAGTGGGGACGGTATAGATTCAAACAGCCGCTCTTCATATGAGGGCATAGTATTTTACGGCGGCAATGCAGTTATCATATCTACATCGAGCAGTGATTCTGCCATTGATACCGAGCAGGGATATACCTATATCGGTGGAAACGTGCTGGCGATAATGCCGCGCGGCGGAATGATAAGTGAGTCAACTCATTGCAGTAATTTTTCAAAGATAGGAAAGACATTGCAGACATCTCTCTCAAAGGATGGATATCTCTGCGCTGATATAGGCGACTTGAGCGTTATCGTGCGTATGCCGTGCAGTATGTCGGCGGCGGTGATAGTGCTTGGGTCAAGCTCTGCAGAAATAGATATCAAGAGCTCGGTTGAATGTGAGCTCGACACAAACGGCGTGTGCTGGAAATGATAAGACAAATTTTTTATAGGCAAAAGGAGGATTATTATGCGTTTACTTGTAGCTGAGGACGATCCTAAATTATTGAAAACACTTACACATCTTTTTACCATAAATAATTACTCGGTGGATGGCGTAGACAACGGCAGTGATGCACTTGATTACGCCCTTACAGGAGATTACGACGGACTCGTGCTGGATATAATGATGCCCGAGATGGACGGCATTACCGTGCTTAAAAAGCTCAGAAAGAGCAATATATCCACGCCTGCGCTGTTTTTGAGCGCACGCACAGAGGTGTATCAGAAGGTAGAGGGGCTGGATGCAGGAGCTGACGATTATCTCCCCAAGCCGTTTTCCACCCCCGAGCTGCTCGCACGTGTAAGGGCGATGCTGAGAAGAAAAGATAATTACGTTCCCGACATCATAAAATTCTGTGATGTCGCACTTAACAGATCTACATATGAAATGCTCAGCAACGGCAAGCGTATATCGCTCAGCGGCAAGGAATTTCAGGTGTTCGAGATGCTTATACAGCGTGCCAATATACTTGTTTCGACAGAGCAGTTCCTCACGCGTATATGGGGATGGGATACGAATGTCGATACGAGCGTTATGTGGGTGCACATTTCCAATATCCGCAAAAAGATGGAGAAGGTCGGAGTTAAGGAAGTAAGGATTAGATATGTCAGAAATGCAGGATATATTCTGGAGGAGGACAAATGATACGCAAATTGAGGAGAAGATTTATCCTCATTTGTACACTTTCTGTTTTGTCTGTTGTCCTCATCGTCTTTTTCCTGATAATAATCCTCGGTGTACATTCAATGGACCGTAATCTTGATATGCTGGCAGACCGTATATCGGACGGCGGCGGAAGATTTCCTGCCGATATGAAAAGACCAAGACCCGATATGTCGGAAAATGTGACCGATGAGATCCACGGATTTATAAACCCCGAGACCCGATTTTCAACACGTTATTTCACTGTGACTGTTGACCCCGATACGGGCAAGGGAATAAGCGCGGATCTTGAATTCATATATTCCGTAAGCGAGGACATGGCATTAGAGCTTGCAGAAAGTGTAAATGGCTCAAATGAGCGCGGATGGAGATCGCATTACAGATATAAGATGTATTCCGATGCCGACAAGACATGCGTGATATTCATAGACGGCAATATGGCGATATCATCACTTTTGCAGTCAACAGTCATAACGGCTGTAGTCCTTGCAACATGTGCGGCACTTGTTATAGTTCTCGTTGTAGTCATATCAAGCCGCGCGATGCGCCCGATAGCCGAGAGCTACGAAAAGCAGCGCAGATTCATAACCGACGCAAATCACGAGCTCAAGACTCCGCTTACACTGATACTTGCTGATATTGACATTGCCGAAAGTGAGATCGGAAATAACGAGTGGCTCGATGATATAAGAGCTGAAGGCATGCGTATGACAGATCTTGTCAATCAGCTCGTCGCACTCTCAAGAATGGATGAGGAGGGAAGCCGTCTCCATATGACAGATGTGCCTTTGGGTGAGCTTTGCGCGGAAAGAGCGTCGGATTTTGCGGTGCTTGCAAAAGCCAAGAACATATCATTTGTATCAGATGTAGATACAGATATCGTATGTAAAGGCGATGCCGCAATGCTGCACAGGCTGGTATCCATACTTCTTGACAATGCGGTAAAATACTGCGACGCGGACGGTGAGATACGGTTTTCACTAAAGCTGCGCAGATCTTCTGCTTGTATTGTTGCGGAAAACACCTTCAAGGGTGTAAATAAGCTTGATCTTGCAAGGCTGTTTGACCGCTTTTACAGAGCCGATGAGGCGCGCAGCAGTGGGGGATACGGCGTTGGACTTTCCATAGCTAAGGCAGTGGTCGAAAGCCACAAAGGCGATATATGTGCCTACAAAAAAGACGATTCGCATATAGGATTTAAGGCAGTTATAAAAGTATAAATATAAAAAGCAAGTATCGCAGTGCAAACTGTTGCGATATTTGCTTTTTTATTATAAGTAATTGTCACAAAAATACTTACAATAAAATGTGTATATTGCACAAAAATATTTTGATATTTATTAAATCTATTGACAATAAAGGGAAAAAGTGATACACTTTAAATGTACAAATTCGCAAACATCGAAAGGAGAAATTGTATGAAAACAAGACGCATTTTGTGTATAGCCTTGGCTGTGCTTTTGATGCTCGGTACATTTAGTGTGCTTGCATCGGTTGCCTTTGCCGAGGAAAACGGAGGATCCAAGAGTAAGACCCCTGCTGAGATCGTAGGTTCATATGTAAAAAATGGACTTGTGTCACTTTACAGCGGCGCGGCAAATACTGAAAGCGGATATGACGCAAAATCTGATAAATGGTATGACCTCGTAGGAAACAACGATATCACCATTACATCCAATGATTCCAACTATTTTACAGAAACAGGATTCAAGGTAAAGGGTGATGCAACTACTCAGATGTTCCCTCAGGCTATCGTTGACCTTGTAAACGGTCAGGAATTTACGGTAGAGATCTTGTTTGACGGTCCGTTTACGCCTGTAGGCGCAAGCTTTGGTACATTCATGAACAGCTCAAACGATAAGTTTGCACTCTTCCGCCAGAACGGAACTGACCAGCTTATATTCAAGTTTGCAGGCAACACAGCTCCGGAGCGCCCGAAGGTAGATTCTGCTAAGGAAGTTCTCAGCAACGGACTTATAAGCATCACTTATAAGGTAGGCGGTAAGTGCACCATATACTGCAACGGTGTACAGGCAGCTCAGGTAGACTGCAAGGCTGCAATGGGTGCAAATAACCTCTTTATAGGTCAGAGCCACCCCGAGAAGGTATTTGATGCAACATACAGCTCTATAAGATTCTATAACAGAGAGCTTACAAGTGCCGAGGTGTTCAGTAATGCTGTTGCAGACGGCAAGGTAGTTGACACAGGCGCTGCGCTTGAAACTCCCGGATACGTTACAGTAGCACAGCCCAAGACAAATATCGTTGGCGATGTTGCCATGGTAAGACCCATAAACTCCGCAGAGGAGCTTGCTTCCATGATGAAGGAAGAAAAGCTTCCCGCATCGGCTTTGTACACTATCAATGATAAGCTTGAAGTGCTTGATGACAGCGGTAAGGCATTCTCAACTGTAAGAGATGTTCTTGTTGCAACCGAATTCAAGGTTCTTTCATGCTTCAATGTAACTGATATGAATACAGCAGATGCACTTGCAACATATCTTAAGAAGATCAGATTCTTCGACGCTCAGGTAATGAGTGCAAATAAGGAAGTTCTTAAGTACGTTCGCGAGCAGATCACCAATACATACGGTATTCTTGATATGCGCGCTGACTTTGCAGACAAGACCGAGCTTACAAAGGAAGATCTTCTCAATGTAAGACGTGCTGTAAAGACATACAATGCATCTGTTGCAATACTTCCCGTTGCACTTTGCACAAACGAAAACGTTCAGTATCTGTATGACCGTCAGGTAAATGTATGGGCATTCGGATCTGATACTCCCGATGCAAATGAGCAGTATTTCGCACTTCTTTCAGGTGCTGTCGGAATCGTATCCGATGCTACTGCATCTTATCTTGATATCGCATGCAACCAGCTTGAAAAGAATACCATGACACGTTTGCCCATCAATATCGGTCACAGAGGTATTCCTTCAAAATCTCCCGAAAACTGCATCGAGGGTGCGCAGTATGCGTATGAGCTCGGCGCAGAGGTAATTGAGATAGACGTTTACCTCACAGCCGATAATCAGGCAGTTCTTATGCATGACCCGACAACAGGACGTACATGTAATGAGGACCTCACGGTTGCTACAAGCACACTTGCAGAGCTTACTGCACTTTATTGCAATAAGGGCTACGAGAACAACGAAAGATTTAAGAACGCCAAGGTTCCTTCTCTTGACGACTTCCTTGCAGCATTCAAGGGCACAGATGTGCGCTTCTACATTGAGGTTAAGACAGGCGGAGAAACTCTTGCGAAGATAGTTAAGGAGCTCGTTGAAAAGAATGACATGTACGGTCAGGTATCTGTTATATCCTTCAACGGTGATATCCTTAAGGACTTCAGAAATATATATCCCGAAATGTCTGTAGGCGGTCTTTGCATGGACTATATGCAGGGCAAGGATCCCGAATCCGATTTCCGCTCAGCTATGAGCTTTATCGGAAAGATAAACGCAACTCTCAATCCGAGATATACAGCTAACGGCGCACTTTCTCACTACGATTACAGCGAGGACGATCTCCGTACAGCTATGATACGCGGTATACAGATACACCCGTGGACATTCCAGGGACTTGTAAATGCATATGCAAATCACTTCATCTGGGGTTATGCGGGACTTACAGGCGATAACGCTGACTCTCTTGCAGGTATCACAAGAAAGATCTCTCTTACAGGTGATCCTCTTACCGAAATAACAGTAGGTAAGGAAACAGATATCTTCTCACATGCTATCACGACATATAAGCGTGAGCAGACGAGAAATGTAACAGCTAAGGTAAAGGTAGTATCCGGTGATGCAACTGTTGATGCAAACGGAACAAAGTTTACGGCTAATACAGCAGGCGAGATCGCATATGTTACTTATTCGACTCAGCTTATCGGTAAGTACAGATACAACCTCTATACACAGCCCTTGACTGTAAACGCAGTTGAAGATACATCTGTTATAGATCCTCCCGCAAGCGGAGATGATGATACAGGAACTACTACAGCTGATCCCACTCCCGCTGTGACTGAAGATAATACGACAGCTACAGAAGAGAAGAAGGGTTGCGGATCTGCAGTTGGCTCTGCAATAGTTGCAATAGCAGCTGTTGGCGCGGCATTTGCAGTATCCTTCAAGAAAAAAGAAGACTAATGATCGATAGATCATAGCATAGCAAATCAGGCTCTCGCAAAAGCGAGAGCCTGATTTGCATTTTTGTGATATCCTGCTTATTTATACATCTGTGCGGAAATAATATATCTTGTATAAGGCAATGAGTTTTAAACGGAGGGATGTATGGCGGATGTTCTTATAATAGGCGGCGGAGTTTCGGGGCTTTCGGCAGGAATATACGCGCAGATGAGCGGACACAGAGCGATGATCTGCGAAAGGCATGGCAGAATGGGAGGAAACCTTACAGGATGGAAAAGAGAAGGGTATCTTATCGACAATTGCATACATTGGCTCACGGGAACTAACCCTGCATCAGATACCTATAAAATGTGGGTGGATCTCGGAGTTCTCGGCAATGTCGAGGTGCATTATAGTGATGTCCTCTATTCCTGCACTCTTGAAGGTGAGAGCATGGCGTTGTATCGAAGCCTTGACAGGACTTGTGAGAGAATGCTTGAAATATCGCAGGATGACAGGAGCGAGATATTTTCATTTATACGTGCGGTGGAACTGATGCAGGGATGCTGTAAGATAGGTGGAGAGAAGCATGATCGTCATATAAAAATTATCGATCTTATACGCGGCATCCCTACACTGTATAAATACTATGATCTTACCGTGGGTGAGCTATCAGAGCGTTTTTTACATCCCCTCCTGCGTCTTTTTATGGGATCGTTTTGGGGAAAAGATTTCGGGGCGCTTGCATTGATCGCCGTGTGCGCACACTTTTGCGGAGATAACGGAGGGATACCGCAAGGCGGATCGTGCGATATGGCATTGCGCATGGAAAAAAGATTTTTGAGCCTTGGGGGAGAGATACGCAAAGGATACGCGGCGGTAAAGATAAATACCGAGGGAAACAGAGCCGTGTCTGTCACTTTTATGAATGGAGATGTGATAGCGGCGGACCATATCATAGTAACATGCGATCCGTCCGAGGTCTTTGGAAAAATGATAGATATAGGTATGCCTGCAGGGCTTGCGCGCATGTATCATGACTCAAGGCTCAAGCGTTTTTCAAGCTGTCATTGCGCATTTGCCTGTGATACAGACAAGGTCAGCTTTGAGGGGGACAGGATACTTAAGGTGTCGGACAGGAATGTCAAAGATCTGCATGCAGATGTTATTACGGTGCGTGAGTTTTCTCATGAGCCAAGCTTCTGTCCGCAAGGCAAGGTCATATTGCAGACAATGGCATTTTGCGACGAGAAGGATGCAAGAAGATTTATCTCCCTTAAAGACATGAGCATTGATAAATACAAAAATAAAAAGCTACAGCTGAGCGAGGCTGTAAAGGAGGAATTGGAGAGCCAGCTCCCGTATCTGCGCGGAAAGATAAGATGCATAGACGTATGGACGCCTGCCACATACCGCCGATATGTAGCTTCCGAGATCGGATCATACATGAGCTTTATCCTGCCGTCAAGATATTTGCCGCGGCGTCTTGACTGCAGAGTAAAGGGCGTAAAGGGACTGTATCTTGCAACACAATGGCAGCAGCTTCCCGGCGGATTGCCAATTGCCGCCATGAGCGGAAAAAAGGCGGTGGAAGCCATAAACAGAATGCATAAAAGTAGAAATGAAGATCGTTTCGGTGTTGACAAAGTGTGCGATATGTAGTATAATTTACCTGTAATATATCAATGCTTTTCAGTTTGAGAAAGGAATGTAGATATGAAGGAATATGAAAGATTTGAAAGAATAGGCACAGAGGCACACAGAAGCTATTATGTTCCGTTTGCGCCAAGTGATGAGATATGTGACAGACAGGGAATAATCGACCGCACAAAAAGCTCAAGGTTCATATTGCTTAACGGCGAGTGGAAGATAAAGCAGCATGCACACGCGGACGATATTATCCTTGATGAGGAGCTTGCCGAAAGCATAAATGTTCCGTCGTGTGTTCAGATGCACGGCTATGACGGACTGCAGTATTTAAATACAAGATATCCTTTTCCCGTAATGCTTCCGCATATTCCTTACGATAATCCGACATGGCATTACAGACGCACATTTACAATATCAAAGGAAGAAGGCTCAAGGTATTACCTCAATTTTGAGGGAGTAGACTGCGCATTCTATCTTTATGTGAATTCACACTTCAAGGGATATTCCCAAATATCGCATGCTACGAGCGAATTTGATATAACCGAGCTTATATGTAACGGAGAAAATACAATAGATGTGTTTGTCTTGAAGTGGAGCGTTTCCACCTATCTTGAGTGTCAGGACAAATTCCGCTTTTCGGGTATTTTCCGTGATGTTTATATCCTTGTGCGACCGAATGAACATATTACGGATTATAAGATAGAAACCGAGCTTTGCGGAAATGACGGAATACTTGTTTTCAAAAACCTTGGTGATATAGCGGTGAACTGCCTTATAGACGGCATTGATGTACGCGTTGAGGCGAGAAATGAAAAGAAGATAAGGATCGCGAACGTCCAAATGTGGACTGCCGATGCACCTCATCTCTATGTGCTTCACATATATACCGATCTTGAAGTAATAGAGGAGCGTATAGGCTTCAGATGCGTGAGCATAGATGGATGCGTATTCAAGATCAACGGAGAACCCGTTAAGCTCAAGGGCGTAAACAGACATGATTTCAACTGTGAAACCGGAGCCACCGTCAGCCTTGATGATATGGCAAAGGACATAAAGCTTATGAAGGAGCTTAATGTAAATGCTGTCAGAACATCGCATTATCCCAATCCCCCCGAGTTTTATCTGCTTTGCGACGCTTATGGCATATATGTAATGGATGAGGCGGATCTTGAGATGCACGGAGCAGGAAACCGACATGGATACGGCAGTGGGGAGGATTGGTCTGAATATGCGGAAAATGAGTTTTTCTCTGACGGCATACTTGACAGACACGTGGCACTTGTTGAGAGAGATAAGAACCGCCCGTCTGTAATAATATGGTCACTTGGAAATGAAAGCTCGTTCGGCAAAGCCTTCTTTGAGGGGGCAAGGTACATAAAGCAGCATGATACTACCCGTCCCGTGCATTATGAAGGATTGCAGGCGGCAGACCACAAGTATTATTATACCGATATGGTAGATATGGTGAGCATGATGTATCCCTCAAAAGCCGTCATATATGAGAGAGTGCTCAATAATGAGCAGGAAACACGTCCGTTTGTGCTTTGCGAGTACACGCATGCTATGGGTAACTCTTGCGGAGATATATCCGAGTATTGGGATATGATATACAATAACGAGCAGATGATGGGTGCATTTGTATGGGAGTGGGCTGATCATGGCATCAAGACCGAAAACGGATTTTTGTACGGAGGCGATTTCCATGAGAGTGAGCATGACGGCAATTTCTGTATAGACGGACTTCTCACACCTGACCGAAAGCTGAAATCAGGTGCGCTTGAAATGAAGTCTGTTTATGGCGGAAAGACCTCATCAGATATAAAGGATATAGATATCCCGAAAAAGGAATATAACGCAAGGTGCGTTGAAATAAAGGTGGATGAGCACACGGGAGATATAACATCCATTGCAGTTGACAGGCATGAGATACTGCGCACGCCAATGCATCTCAATATAACGAGATATATAGATAATGACATGCATCTGCGCTCTCAGATATATGATCGCTGTAAGCTCCATCAGTGCAAGCCGCATATATTTTCATATGAAAGAGTCGGCGATACGCACAGGCTTTCGGGCGTTATGGCGGCAAATTGCCTCATGCCTGCCGTGGAGTTTGATCTGGAATATACCGTTATTGAAAATAAGCTCAAAATCGCGATAGACTATAAGCTGGCAGATTATGTAAGCTTCTTCCCGCGATTTGGCATAGAGCTGGCTGTGGACGGAGATCATGCGGATTTTGAATATATAGGATACGGACCGAGCGAGAGCTATATAGATAAGCATGTTGCGTGTGAATACGGATATTACAGATCCAATACACGCGACAATTACACGCAGTACATACGCCCGCAAGAATCAGGAAGCCACTATGGCTGTAAGTATCTTGAGGTCACGGGAGTATTCAGGGTAACGGCGAAAAATAATTTTTCCTTCTCGGCAAATCCCTATACAACAGAGCAGCTTCGCGATACAGCACATGCATTTGAGCTTGAAGATAAAAATATTACGAATGTATGTATCGATATCGCCATGAGAGGTATCGGATCACATTCCTGCGGACCGACACTTGATGAGAGGTACGAGATACCGAGGCTGGGAAGCGGAGAATTTATATTTGAATTCTGATGATGCGTGATAGCGTGAATGTCATAATAAACTAAATATAGAATCAATTGCTTTACACATAAACTTTTTTGTGCCGCACAGCGGCCGAATGGAGGTTAATATGAAGAAAAAAGACGGATCTGTAGTTTTGTTTGTATTCGGCGGCATAACCATATTTATTTTGGCTGTCGCAAATATCATTCATTTACCGTTTCTTATCAGCGTGCTGGTAGAACGGGCGCAAAATGGATTTGAATATGGTAGCGGAGCCGAGCTTGGCGCACTGCTTATATGGATATATGAGCTTATGGCATTGCCGGTCTTGATCTGCGGAATAGTATTTCTTCTTTTGCATATCAAAAGAAAGACCTCGCCGATGTATTTTATTCCTGCACTTGTATTGGTGTTGCTTCTTGCAGTTCAATATATCATGACTAATCTGCTCTTGCTTGCCTGATATTTTCTGTGATATCATCTGACTTGTTTCCGAATCTGCGTTACTTATAAAAATATTCGTATCGAATTTCTTTACCATTGAACATTTAATTAAAAAATATGGTAAAATAGTTTAAACAGATAAACCAACGGAGGTATAGCATGGTAAGTATCGAGAGCCTTGCTGATGAATTCAAGGCTTGCAGAAAGGTATTGATCGCATTTGGCGATGAAACGCGTCAGCACATGATATTGAGCATGATGCAGATGGGTAAATGCGATGGCGTGCGTGTAGGAGAGATAACCGAGCATACAAATCTGTCAAGACCTGCTGTGTCACATCATTTAAAAATACTTAAGGATGCAGGTATTGTAAAGGTAAGACGCGAGGGAACAAAGAATTATTATTATTTCGATGCGGATGCCGAGGCTATGATGTCGCTTTCGAGAATGCTGAGCCATGCAATGGAGATCATGGAGCAGCTCCCGGATAGGAGCGGAAAGGAAGATTTTAGATCATGAGTATAATGGATGCTATGGTTGAAAGACACAGTGTGCGTCAGTATGAGAACAGGGATATCCCTGAAAGTATCATTGAACAGTTGGATTTGGAGATCGAAGAGTGCAATAAAGAGAGTGGATTGCATATACAGCTTGTTAAAAACGAGCCTAAGGCTTTTGACGGTTTTATGGCACATTACGGAAAATTCAGCGGTGTAAAGAATTACATAGCACTTGTAGGAAAAAAGGGCGATAGGCTTGATGAAATGTGTGGATATTACGGAGAGCGTATAGTGCTTAAGGCGCAGGAGCTTGGACTAAATTCCTGCTGGGTGGCAATGACGTATAAGAAGATACCGAATGCTTTTGCTGTAGATAAAGGTGAAAAAATCACGGTAGTTATATCCCTCGGATACGGAAAAAACAACGGCGTTGCCCATACGTCAAAGCCTGTTGAAAAGGTAAGCAACGTCAGTGCAGATACGCCTGAATGGTTCTTAAAGGGTGTTGAAGCAGCGCTTCTCGCCCCTACGGCTATGAATCAGCAAAAATTTGAACTCTTATACAGCGACGGTAAGGTGAGCGCAAAGGCGGGTGTTGGATTTTATTCCAAAATAGATCTCGGCATAGTGAAATATCATTTTTATGCTGCAACGGGAGTGAAGATCTGATCGAGCACTTTGCTTTCTGCATGTGCTGTATTGCCACTTGACAAGATCGCCACTTGGTGTTATCATATATGTATAATACTAATGGAGGTATTTGTTATGGAGAGAGTATGTGAATTTTTAAAAAATGCAGGTACATATTATCTTGCTACTGTAGAGGGAGATCAGCCCAGAGTTCGTCCCTTCGGAACAGCTCATATCTTTGAGGGCAAGCTCTACATACAGACAGGTAAGGTAAAGCCTGTTTCAAAACAGATAGCGAATGATCCCAAGGTGGAGATATGCGCGTTCAATGGTGGAAAGTGGCTTCGTCTTGCAGGTGAGCTTGTAGAGGATGACAGGGTAGAGGCAAGGAGATCCATGCTGGATGCTTATCCAACGCTTCGCCATATGTATGATGAAAACGACGGAAATACGCAGGTGTTTTATTTTAAAAATGCCACTGCAACTATCTGCTCGTTTAAGGATGCACCCGAAGTAATAAATTTTTAATAAGTACAAATATCGGCTCTCGGCAAAAATGCCTGAGAGCCGATATTGTTTAGATATTCTTTCCCATATTGTAGGCTTCAGCCATGCAAGGCTTGCTTCTGATCTCGCCCTTTTCATATGCGCCCATGCCGTATATGATACCCATTTCTTTTGCTCCCTCAACACATTCAGCGTAGCCGCGGAAGCAAGCGATGGTTGTGTCTGCGGCATTTTTTTCGTCGTCTGCGGCAGTAACTATGTAATAAAATTCTTTGTCCTTCACCTCAAGCCAGCGCGCTACTGTCCTGTCGATGAGAGCCTTGAGCTGTGCATCAATAGAGTAAAAGTACACAGGGCTTGACAGTACTATAACATCGGCGTCTATCATTTTTTGAAGGATATCTGCCATGTCGTCCTTGATCGCACATATGCCGCTCTTTTTGCAAGCGTAGCATGCGCGGCAATAGCCTATGTTTTTCTCGCTGACTCTTATCTTTTCCACATTGTGCCCTGCGTCTATCGCGCCTCTTGCAAACTCATCGCACAGAATGTCAGAGTTGCCGCTTTTTCTCGGGCTTCCCGAAAGTATAAGTAGGTTTTTCATGTATTACCACTCCTTTTTTTCTTTTGTGTGATCGTTGTTTTTCTTGCGTTCCTCAACCATTTTGCAGAACCATTCCACCATGCTCGGATCTGTGTGCGAGAAGAATGAGGAGCGTCCCTTGTCTATAGAAGATATAACCGACATGTCATCATCTGTCAGCTCAAAGTCAAATATATCAAAGTTTTCAGCCATGCGCTCTATATGCGTGGATTTGGGAATGACCACTATTCCACGCTGTATGTGCCAGCGCAATATGACCTGAGCGGGCGTCTTGCCGTATTTTTCTCCTATCATTTTAAGCTCCGGAAGTTCAAACATATCGCCTCTGCCTTCACCGAACGGTGCCCATGCTTCAAGCTGAACACCGTATTTTTTGTGCCATTCAAGAGCTGTGTTCTGCTGATGGTGGGGATGTATCTCTATTTGATTTACAGCAGGCTTTACGCGCGCAAAATTAGCAATGTCCACCATGCGGTCAACATTAAAATTTGATATGCCTATGGCGCGTATCTTTCCCTCTGCCATGAGATCCTCAAGCGCGCGATAAGCACCATATACGTCAGAGAAGGGCTGGTGCAGTAAGCAAAGGTCGATGTAGTCTGTTTTAAGTTTACGGAGGGAGTCAAGCACGGATCTTCTGCATTCCTCGTATCCGTAATGCTCGATCCATACCTTTGTCGTCAAAAAGATCTCATTGCGCGGAATGGAGCTTTTTAATATGGCATTGCCGACTTCTTCTTCATTAAAATAGCTCTGTGCTGTGTCGATAAGTCTATATCCCACATTAAGGGCGTCAAGAACACATCGTTCGCATTCGTCCTTTGATACCTGATAAACACCGTAACCGAGCATGGGCATCTGTATATTGCCCGATAAAGTTACATATTGCATATTTAATTCCTCCTACTTGATTTTTTTACTTTGTTGTGGTAAAATTTAACTTGTAAGTTGATTATACACCTTAAAGTGTACTTTAAGTCAATAGGTTTATCCTAAAAAATCAAGAACATTTAGTTATTTTTGGGGGAGAATTATGCTGTATACTGTCGGAGAAATGGCGAAAAAGATAGGAGTTGCACCGTCAACACTGAGATATTATGATAAGGAAGGACTGCTTCCTTTTGTGGAGCGCTCGGAGGGCGGAAATCGTATATTTAAAGAGTCGGACGGGGAATGGCTGCAGATAATTGAGTGCTTGAAAAAGACGGGAATGAAGCTTAGAGATATAAAGGCATTTGTCGAAATGGCAATGCAGGGTGATGATACCATAGAGCCTCGATTTGATCTTATAGTTAAGCAAAAGAGGGCAGTAGAGGATCAGATACGTGAGCTTGAAGATATATTGATAACTCTTGAATTTAAGGAGTGGTATTATGGAAAGGCAAGGGAGAGCGGAAGCACATCCGTGCCGCGCAATATGCCGCTTGATGAGATACCTGAAAGATTCAGAAGCGTGAGAGTTAAGCTGAGAGGGAACTGATTATATGGGGAGCCGGATGTAAGCGCGAGAATAATTTTTGTGAGCAACAAGTTTTTTCCTTTTTTTACTTGACAAATGCCATAAATAATGGTATAATAACGGAGTGAGGAACAAACGAGGTGTGGCTCAGTTTGGTAGAGCGCTACGTTCGGGACGTAGAAGCCGCAAGTTCGAATCTTGTCACCTCGACCAAAAAAGCAGTA
>CAZVUD010000014.1:0-37872 GCA_964629615.1 uncultured Clostridium sp.
CTAAATCTTACGCGTCTGCCAATTCCGCCACACCCGCATATTAAATTTAAAGCAAAGATCGCTTACGCGTCTGCTCACGTAACGCTGCGCATTACTCACCGATGTGCTTCGCACTAATCGCAATTCCGCCACACCCGCATATTAAATTTAAAGCAAAGACCGCTTACGCGTCTGCTTACGTAATGCTGCGCATTACTCACCGCTGTGCTTCGCACTAATCGCAATTCGCCACACCCGCATATAACGCATATGACATGTAGTATTCTACCACATTATTTTCAAGTTGTCAAGATTAGTTTTAAAATAATCGGCTTTTTATTTTATTTTGACTTTTGCACGGCAAAAAATCATTCCGTGCCGAAAAAATCCCCTGTTTCTATTGACAAAATGTGCGATACATGATATAATATTCGGTAGTTAATATGGGTATTTGTGTCAAATAGACACACCATTTCATCTTTGGAAACAAGGCAACAAATTTCACTTTCGAGGAGAAGAACAAATGAGATCTTTTAAGATTGCAAAGAGCTTTCTTTGCGTTTGCATTACCGCAGTTGCACTTATGTGCATCATGTGTGTCGTAGCAAGTGCCGAGGAAGAATGTACACATGCGCATTTTTCTGCTATATGCACAGCTACGTGCGAGGATGGCGGAATAAGATATAACAAGTGCGACGATTGCAGATATGAATTCGGTCACGAGATAGTTGGTGCATTAGGTCACGTACTGCCCGAGGAATACGAGGTAACGGATGCTACATGCAAGGAAGTCGGAGAAAAATTCAAGGTCTGCGAGGTTTGCCAAAAGAAGGTAGAGTCCATTGAGCTTCCCATTACAGATCATGAGAGCTCTGACTGGATCAAGAGCACCTCAAAGCCCGTTACATGCACGACAGACGGCGAAGAATACAAGGAATGCGTTCATTGCCATGAGGTACTTGAGGTAAAGACTGTTGAGGCTCTCGGACACAAGATGCTCAATATAAAGCACGTGGATTCCACATGCACAAAAGACGGACACACAGAAGGCAAGGTGTGTGCAAATTGCGGACTTGTTGAGCTTCAAAGCACATCCATTCCTGCGGCGCACAAGGGCGAGGTGATAATTCCCGCAGTTGAGGCGACCAAGGACGCCGAGGGTAAGACAGAGGGCAAGATGTGCTCTGTTTGCGGTGCTGTACTTCTTGAACAGACTGTAATACCAAAGATCGATAATACATGGATATATGTTATATTGGCAATAGCATGCGCAGTTATAGTTTTGGCAGTTGTCGCTGTCATAATAGTTCTTCTTGTAAAGAAGGGCAGATCCAAAAAGGCGGCAAAGCTTGCAGATGCGGCTCAAAAGGCGGTATGTGAGTCTGAATGCGAAGGCAATGACGCAGAATGTGCCGATGACGAAAACGCCGAGGCGGAAACAGAGGCAGAAGTTGAAGATGAAGCAGAGGTTGAGGCTGAAGCAGAGAATGCAGAAGCTGCATCTGACGCTGAAAACGATACAGAAAAAGCAGAATAAGATACATATTAAAAAAGGTCTGTTGCAAATGAAAATTGCAACAGCCCTTTTTGTTTACATTATTTTGCTATAAGCGACTGATAGAGGACCTCCTTTTCGTCCTTGCCTATTGCATTTGTCAGAAGCATGAATATTCCGTAAAGGATAATTACAAGAGCTATGTGCAATATAAGCTCAAATACGGGAGTGTATGGGTGATATGTGATGTGAAGTATCGCGTTTGCCGCGGCAGTCGCGCCGCATATGCACAGTATTGGTAAAAATACTTGATGCCAAGCTCGCATATGCGGTCTTGCGCATTTTATCATGCCGACAAGGCTGAGTACGGTATTCAGTATCTCTGTGACATATATGGAGAGTATGTAACCGTATATGCCGAATTTCGGCAGGGCAAAGAATATTATGAGGCATGCAGATCCTGCATCTATTATATTGACTATCATAGAGTATACCTGCTTGCCCATGCCCTTAAGTATGGCGTCTACGGCACTGTCAATATACATGATGGGTATCAGCGGAGCAAGTATGCGTATATATCGCCCTGCTTCAAAGCTTTTGTAGACCGTAACGCCGATATCTCTTGCGAGAAATGCCATGATGCCCGAAACGCATATTGAAAAGAAAAGCGATATGGTGAGTATGCGGTAGGAGATTCGCGAGAGCCGTCCTTTATCGTTATGTACGCGGCATTCGCTGACCTCGGGTATAAGCAGTCCCGAAAAGGATGAAATAAAGGCAGAGGGGAAAAGCAAGAGCGGCAGGACCACGCTTTGGAGCAACCCATATGATGACAGTGCCGCGCTCCATGAGCTTCCGTGCCGCTTGAGTCCGCGTGGTATCAGCGCATGTGATAGGGAAGAAAGAAGCGAGCGCGCACATGACGCGACTGTTACAGGCAGGGTGATGGACAGAAGTGCCCCCAGTGTTTTTTGCGGCTCATCTGACGGGCATGAGCTGTCCTTGAGCTTTTTTCTGTCCAATGCATAGAGAAATATGTTTGATGCAAGGCAGAGCATCTCACACACCGTGACACCGCCGACAAGAGCAAGGCATGCATATTCCTCTCCGTATGGCGTCAACAGCTTTAAAAGCGCTACTGTTATAAATATCTTTGCTATCTGCATCAGAGTCATTACAGCCGAGCTTGCTCTGACGCGCCTTACTGCATAAAAATATCCCGACATGCATGAGCATATGGCTAATGGCGGCAAGGAGAGTGCCATGACGCGCAGAGACAGCGTACAGCGCGCATCGAGAAGTATTTTATCGGATATGAACGGCGCGGCAAATATCAGTATCAGCATGGCGCATATACTGCTTGACGCGCAAACGGCAAGCGAGGTGCGCATTGCTCTTTTGGCAAGGGGGATATCATTTTTTCCGAGAGATTCCGATACCAGCCTTGTCACGCCGAGATTTATGCCGCAGCATGCGATGGTTATAAAAAATCCGTAGACACCGAGTATTAAGGAATACAGCCCCATTGCCACATTTCCTGCTGTCCTTGACACGTATATATTGAATACCACTCCGATGCCGCGCATGATTAGTGCGGATATACATAAGGACAGCGAATTTTTGAAAAATATCTTGGTTCTTGATGCCATAAAGTCATTATCCCGCCTTTTTTTCTATATAAAAAATATATGCACGGCGTAAAATAATATGAAAAAATAGAAATGCACAATAAAATATGCAAATATTGCTATATTTTGTGTAATATTGACCATTGACAACTCATATACGTTATTATATCATATTATATGCAAATAATTATGCCGAAAGAGAAGGCATACACACTATAAATAACTTAAGGAGAACAAATAATATGAGCATTTATGCATGTGAGCTTTGCGGCTATGAATACAACTCTGCTGAGGGTGATATGGACAACGGAATAGAGCCCGGTACTGATTTTGAAGATATCCCTGCTGATTGGGTATGTCCTCTTTGCGGTGCATCAAAGGAAGATTTTGAGTGCATCTCAAGCGACGAGGAATAATATAAATAAAGAAAAGCACTTACCTTTGCGATATCGCAAGGTAAGTGCTTTTTTATATTGTGTTTTTCGTCTTAGATCATTCCGTTCTCAAAGCAACGACGGGATCCTTCTTTGCCGCCGAGCGTGAGGGAATTATGCCTGCTATAAGTGTAAGACACATGCTTATTATAACAAGTATCACACCGCCGAGCCACGGTATGGTAGCTCTGATATTGTCAAGTCCCGTGAGGGCTTGTATGATCGCGGTGATGGGGAAGCAGAGCAGTATGGAGATGATTATACCAAGAGCTCCTGCGCAGAAGCCGATGATGAGTGTCTCTGCATTGAATACTCTTGATACATCCTTCTTGGATGCGCCTATCGCACGCAGGATACCTATCTCCTTGGTTCTTTCCAGCACGGAAATGTTGGTTATGATACCTATCATTATGGAGGATACTACAAGTGAGATGGATACGAAGGCAATGAGAACGTAGGATATTGCGTTGATGATTATGGTAACAGACGACATGAGCATAGCTACATAGTCTGTGTATGTGATCTTGTCGTCGTCACTCTCACGACCGCTGTTGTAATTCTCAATTACCGATGCGATATATTCCTTGTCCTCAAAGCTGGAGGCATATATATTTACTGCGGAGGGTGAGTCAAGATCGCATATGCCGACTCTCTTGAGATTGTCCTCGTATGTGTTGCCTGATTCTCCGTTCGGTATAAATTTGTATATCGCAAGGAGCACGTCACTGCTTTCCTTGTTTTCCTCAATATAAGCGTCAAATTTCTCGGCTATGCGCTTGTTTTTAAGGGAGCTGTCTATACGTGCTGTTTCCTTGTATGTTTCAAGCGAGGCGTTATATACCATGGTTCCGAATATCTCTCCTATCTCCTCCTCGCTCTTTGCGGCAAGTATGGGGAGGTAGGTTTCTATCGGGAGTCCTGTGGACTGCGAATATATGCTTGCGATATAAGCCGCCTTGTTATTATTTGTTGCGGCAAGTATACCTGCTTCCAACTGCTTATGTATCTCTTCAAATACCTTTGCATTGGAGGGGTCGGCAAGAGAGTCGAGCAATACCTGAGGATATATCTCGGCTTCAAGCGCCTCAAGTGCCTTTTCTGCGTATATTTCAGTGATTATACCGTTTACAAGTGTCTTTGCGTGTATCTCAAGCTCTGCATCTGTATATCCTGCAAGCAGTGAGAGCGCTGTGTCGTGGTCTATGCCCTGCATAAGACCGTTGTCAACTATAAGAGTTGCAAGTCTGTCACGCTTTTGCTCTGAGGACAGGGAGTCATATTCTCCGCCGAAGAGCTGGTCCTTGTATATCTCAAACATCGATCCGAGATATTCTTCAGACGGCGTGGATATTATGGATTTATAAAGCTCAGCCTTCTGGGCATCGCTCTTAAGGGTGGGAATGTATTCGTTGAGCACGAACAGTACCTTTTCCTCGTCTGTGAGCTTTACGTCATCTCTTGTAAAGGGAAGTCCCGTAAAGAGGTCTGTATCTCTGTTGGCAGGATCGAGTATAGCCTTTGCTATATCGGAATCGTTGGTCTTCTTGATAGCCCATTCTGTAAGAGCGGATGTGTATGCAAGAGTTCCCGATATCGGCGATGATGTTGCATTTTCAGACGGCTTTACTATGCCGACTATTTTTACGTCAAGTGCCTGATTGAGCTTGCTGTCTATGGATATGGATTCGTCGCGCACGTCTATCCAGATCTCATTGCCCTGTGCGTCCTGACCTCTTTCGTAGAAGTCGCAGTTGAGCAGGAGCTTGAAGCTTGTGTTTAGTATATCCTCATATGAGTAGGAGTCCTCAAGACCGAGATCTGTGTTCTCCTTACCGTTCATTGCCATGGTTATGGTCTTGATCATGTCCTGCTTGGAGATGAGACCCAGCGAGAAGAGAGTTATATCCGTGATCTCGTTGTATTTGTCAAGCACGAGGATAACTTCGTCTGCCGCCTCGGGCCATTTACCCTCAACTATATCATACTGCTCGCGGATAAGATCGTTTACAAGAGATGTGTATTCGCCATTCTTGTCCTTTTCTCCCGGGAGAAGCTCTGTCCAGACATCATATGCGGCAAACATATCGGATGTATCCATAAGGCTCGTGGAAAATCCTACCTGTGAGGTGGATGAGCCCATCATGGATGCAAACAGCGACTCAAGATCTGTGTCGTTGTAGTTGCCGTGCTTGTTCTTTGCGTACATGTTGAGCTTTATGTCGTATGAATATTGGATGGCTGAAACGTGACCGCCAAGTCCGTTGTTTTCGGTGTCCTCAAGAAATTCCTTAAATGGCTTTAAGTTGTTCTTCTTGACCTCGGCTGAGGTAATGCTCTTCATGAGGTCTGTCATGATGAGGTTAGGGTATACGGCGTCTGTTCCGTGATCCTCTCGTCCGTCATTGCCGCGCGAGTCGCTTATGGCACTGATCATGGCTGAAAGGTCTGCCTCCTCGGCATATATGCTTATGGGGAAGGATGACAGAGTATCTCTTTGAATATCGCTGATAAATGCATTTATTCCCGTTGATACCGCAAGTATGAGCGCGATGCCTATGATACCTATACTGCTCGCAAGCGAGGTCATCATGGTCCTGCCTTTTTTGGTCTTTAAGTTGTTAAATGAGAGTGAAAGAGCGGTAAGGAATGACATGGACGTTTTTTCTGCGTTCTTGTCTTTTTTCTTTTTGCGCGCTTTCTTCACCTCACCTGTCGCCTCTGTTGCTTCTTCGGGGCAGGAATACGGGTCGGAGTCGCCTATGACCTTACCGTCAAGCACTTTGATTATTCTTGAAGAATACTGCTCTGCAAGCTCGGGATTGTGCGTTACCATGATTATGAGCTTATCCTTGGATATATTCTTTAATATATCCATTATCTGCACGCTCGTTTGAGTGTCAAGAGCTCCTGTCGGTTCGTCGGCAAGCAATATATCGGGATCATTTACGAGAGCACGCGCTATGGCAACTCTTTGCATCTGTCCGCCCGACATCTGCGAGGGCTTTTTATTTAACTGATCGCCAAGTCCCACCTTTTCAAGTGCTTCTGCTGCGCGACGGCGTCTTTCATCCTTGGATACGCCCGAGAGGGTAAGTGCCAGCTCTACGTTTGAAAGCACGGTCTGGTGCGGAATAAGATTGTAGCTCTGGAATACAAAACCGATGCGATGGTTACGATATGAGTCCCAATCGCTGTCGTTAAATGTCTTTGTGGATTTTCCTCCTATTATGAGATCTCCGTTTGTGTATCTGTCAAGACCACCGATGATATTGAGTAGGGTGGTCTTTCCGCATCCCGAGGGTCCGAGGATGGATACGAATTCACTTTTGCGGAACTGTATGCTCACGCCCTTGAGAGCCTGAACCGTGGAGTCACCTACATAATAATCTTTTGTTATGTTTTTTAACAGTAACAAGCTTGTTTCCTCCATATTATCAATTTTAAAAATATTATGAGATCATTTTACCACGCTTTTGTTAAAGGAATGTGAAGAAAATTGACACTTTTAAAAAAATTGATCGTTTTTTGAAATGACAACGACTTTTTATGCTCCTTGAATGCAAAAATTTCGGATATCTATTGACATCACGTTAAAATTGGCTTATAATTTATAATGTATAATTGTATGCACATCGAAAGAAAAACGGCGGAGGCTCGGATATATGAATGAAAAAAACGGTAAGATAAAGATCCTTGCTGTCGTTGGATGTACGGCGAGCGGAAAGACTGCGCTGTCTGTCGAGCTTGCACGCAGGCTTGGAGGCGAGGTCATCTCCTGTGATTCCATGCAGATATACAGGGGCATGGATATAGGCACGGCAAAGGTAACTGCAGATGAGATGGGGGACGTAAGACATCATCTTATCGATATTGCCGATCCTTCACAGAGCTATTCCTGCGCAGATTTTGTAAAAGATGCGACGGAGGCTGTGCGTGACATATCCGCGCGCGGCAAGCTGCCTGTATTTTGCGGAGGAACGGGGCTTTACCTTGACAGATTTCTAAAGGGTGGAAATGACAGTGAGGCGGTCTGCGATCCTGATTACAGGCAAATGCTCTTTTCGATATCCGAATCCGAGGGCGGCGTGGATGCTCTGTATAACATGCTCTTGCAAAAGGACCCCGAAAGTGCGGCAAATATACACAAAAACAATGTAAAAAGGGTAATACGCGCGCTTGAGATAATACAGGCTACGGGCATGAAAAAGAGCGACAGCGACAAAAAGAACAGCGATATGTCGCCAATATACGACAGCCTTGTGCTATATCCCTATTACAATGACAGAAGCATCCTTTATTCGCGCATAGATGCGAGGGTGGACAGGATGATGAGCGATGGCTTGCTTGAAGAGACCGGGCGGCTGTACGATGATGGCGTGTTTGAGATATGTCCCACAGCCTCACAGGCGATAGGATATAAGGAGCTGATACCGTACATAAAGAGTGAAGAAAGCCTCATCGAATGCACAGAGAAGCTCAAGAGCGCGACGCGCAGATATGCCAAAAGGCAGAACACGTGGTTTTCTAACCGCGATTATGTGACGAAAGTGCATATGGATGACGAAAACGGTATAAAAACATTTGAAGAGATTGTAAACATTTGTGAAAAACTCTTTCGCGAAAAGTTTTTTTGTGATATAATATAATGTAAATCTTTTATCTGCGAGCTTTTTGCGGATGTATACTTATTCTGTTTGCGGAGAAATAAATGGTAGAGGTAAAAAAATTAAAGATAAAAAAGCTGATAAATGCCGCCACTGTCTTCTTCGTTGTTTTGCTTGCGATATATCTTGCTTTCCAGCTTTTCGGCGGAAGCGGCAGAAATATCACGACTGTAAGGACGCAAAATATAACCGATAACTACTATGTCACTCTTGAGGGATATGTAGTGCGTGATGAGAAGATCATTACAGCCGATGACGGCTGTGTTGCAGACCTTCTTGTTTCAAACGGTGACAGAGTCGGCAGAGATAAGGCATATATGGAGATCTATCCTACAGGTCTTGGTGAGAGCGAGCTTAAGATGGTACAAAATGAGCTTAACAGTCTTTCATACAGGATAGATATGCTTGAAGACAGCGTACTTAAAAAATATACGGTATCAGATCTTGACAGTATAAATAACAGGCTGGAGTCGGCATATTCTTCCATGCTCGGCAGTATATCAAAGGGGGATTACGCCGCCGCGGATATTAGCCGCGATGATATGCTCGGAGCCTTGAACGATCACGGATATGTAACAGGCAGATATGATGTTACAAATGACAGCATTTCTTCCCTTAAGGCAGAAAAGCAAAAGCTGCTTTCGTCTGTCGCGTCGGGTACATCCACTACACTTAAGGCGCAGGAAAGCTGTTATGTATATACCGATACGGACGGATATGAAAATGTCTTCGATCACTCAAATGTAAAGGATCTTGACTATGCGTCATTTTCTGATATACTTTCGGGTGCGAGCGTGGAGTCATACGATCACGCGGTGGCAAGGGTGATAAGCAGCAGTGAATGGTACTTCATCCTCGGCATAAGCAGATCACAGCTCAAGTATTTTGAAGAAGGAAGCACATATGAGCTCTTGTTTGAAAATGACGGAAACAAGAGCGTTAAGATGACTGCATGCAGAATAGCACAGCCAAGTGCGGGATCGAGCAAGGGATTTATCGTGTTCTCCAGCCGTGATATTGCCATCGGAGCTGAGATATCGAGATATACCTCGGCACGTGTGAATGTCGGAAGCGTCAGCGGATACAGAGTTCCCGAGGATGCGGTAACACAGATAGATCACGACGGTGACGGAATATACGACTTTGTCGGAGTATATGTGCTCAGCGGAAACCGTGCTGAATTCCGCAGGATACAGGAGATAGGCTCGGGTGCGGGATATGTCATAGTAAAGACGCAGGAAAGATATGAGTCCGATCTTGAAAATAAGAAGTCGGAGGATGAGAGCGGTACAGGCACCGATACGGAAAAGGTCACGGAGAGTGAGTCATACATATCGGACGAGGATCTGTTCCCGTATCTTTCACAAAATGAGCTTATAATACTTTCGGGAGGCGGAAGCCTTTACGACGGCAAGATATTTAATTAAGAAAAGAGGTCACTTTCTTGGACTTTTCTTACATCGACAAAAATATTGAAACAATACGTAATAATATAAGGCGCGCCGCCGCCTCATGCGGCAGAGATGAGAGCGAGATAACCTTGCTTGCGGCAACAAAATATGCAGATGCGCAAATGATAGATCATATACATAAGCACCTCGGTGTCACATGTATAGGAGAAAACAGAGTGGGGCATCTTAAGGAGCATATCGAGAGCATCGACCGCAATGGGTTGGATATACATTTCATAGGCTCGCTCCAGACCAACAAGGTAAAGTATATTATAGATAAGGTATCTCTCATACATTCGGTGGATTCGCTCAGGCTTGCGCAGGAGATAGACAGGTGTGCGGCAAAGCACGGCATTGTGTCAAATGTGCTTATCGAGGTGAATTCGGGCATGGAGGAGAGTAAGGGCGGAGCTATGCCGTGTGATGTAAAGGAGCTTTACACACAGGTATCGGCGCTCCAAAACATCCGCGTGTGCGGATTTATGACAATGGCGCCCAAAGGGTGCACGCAAGACGAGTATCGCAGATACTTTGGCGATACTAAGAGCCTTTGTGACAGCATCTGGTATGCCGATGCGCGCAACACAGAAAAGCCGCGCTATTCCATGGGTATGTCAGACAGCTACGAGGTGGCTATAGAATGCGGAGCGGATATCGTGAGGCTTGGCGGAGCGATATTTGCCGCACCGAATACATGATCGGTTTAAAATTTAAGAAACATATATGCCGAAATATCGGCAAGATAGGCAAGAGAAGGGATGGATTTTTGAAATGAATAAGATCACTAAGCTTTGGTTGTTCGGAAAAAACAATGAGCCTGCAGAGGATATAGATACGGAATACGATCCTATCTATTACGGTGAAAGACCTGCGTCTGAAAGCAGTGACGAGGAAGCATATGACGGATATACCCCCGAGGAGATATCCGAGGTCAAGGTGATAAGTGAGCAGGAGCCTGAGCCCGAGCCGGAGGAGGAGCCGCTTTATAAGGTAGTGTTCTCTCCTGAATCGTGCCAGGACAGCTATGATATAGTTGAATGCTTCAAGATGGGCAGAGTAGTTATAATAAATGCCGAGGATCTTCCCCGTGAAGAGTTCTTCCGCATGTTTGACTATGTAATGGGTGCAGTACATGCTCTTGACGGTGAGCTCCAGAAGATCACAAAGACACTTGTTGTTTTGTGGCCTTACGGTGTTGACACAGAGCTTGACATCGAAAGCATAGAGGATGCGCCTGCTTTGGATGAAGCTGATGAGGATAGCGACGGGGAAGAATGATCTCTGAAATGAGGATCATTCTGTGACGATGTCCATAAAATGAGGAGGTCATAAATTTGCCCGAGCCTATATATATTATAATAAATTTTGCACTTCTTCTCGTTAAGACGATCTCAATGTGCATGTGCGTGAGAGCCTTGCTTTCCTGGTTTGAATTAAATCCCGAGAACAAGCTCGTAAAGCTTTTGTATGCCATGACAGAGCCTGCAGTATCCCCTGTCAGGACGCTGTTTTACAAGAAGAATTGGTTTCAGGATACTCCGATAGATATGTCGTTTACCGCGACCTTCTTCATCATATACCTTATCGAGATATTTATGGAGATGTTTCTTGCATGAATGACTATTCACAATTGCCGGAGTATCGCGAGCTGCGCTCAAGAATAGACGATCTCATAGGCGCGTCTGAGCGCGGAGAATTGCAGATAAGCAGTTTTTTGACGCCTATGCAGATAACCTTCGCCAAGGATATACTTAAATGGCGCGGAGTCCTTAAAAGAAGCCTCTTTTGCGGAGGATACAGCACCTGCGAAAGGGCAAGGCTCATTATAATGCCTCCCTTTGTCGAGGGGCAGGACGGCAGCGCCGATGAGATCTGCGATATGTTCTTTCCCGATGAATACAGGCTTGCAGTGAAAGGCTTGAAGATACAGGGAAGCGGATACAGATCCCTTACCCACAAGGATCACCTCGGCAGTATACTTGCGCTCGGACTTGAGCGCGATGCCATTGGCGATATAGTCATCACGGATGAGTTTTCGGCGGTGGTATTCTGCTCGGATAAGATATTTCAGTTCCTTAATGCTTATCTTGAACGGGTCGCAAATGACAAGGTCACGCTGTCGGAATGCTTTCCCGGGGATGACTTTGACGCAAGCAGACATTACTTAAGGATAAACGACACGGTGGCATCCTGCAGATTTGATTCTGTCGTATCAGCTCTTTGCAAAATATCGCGCGAGAAGGCGCAGACAGCAATAAAGAGCGGTATTTGCACGCTTGATTATATCACCGAGTGTGAGTGCGATGCCTGTGTTTTGGAGGGCGCTGTGATAAGCGTTAGAGGATACGGAAAATATATATTGCGAGATCTTAAGGATCAGACCAAAAAGGGAAGGATAAGACTTGTCGCTGACAAGTATGTCTGACTTAAAGCTTTGCCGCTGTGCGGCGTTAATTTGAAAATCATCTCTATTTCTAAGGAGTAAAGAATATGCCAAAGGACTATACAAGTACATTAAATTTGCCAAAAACAGCCTTTTCCATGAAGGCAAATCTTCCGCAAAGAGAGCCCGAGACCATAAAGTATTGGAGGGACATCGACCTTTACGGTGAGATGAGAAAGACCCGTGAGGGCTGCCCTGATTTTGTTTTCCATGACGGACCTCCCTTCTCAAACGGAAATATCCACATGGGCACTGCGATGAATAAGATACTTAAGGACTTTATAGTAAAGCAGAAGTCTATGTCGGGATACAAGGTGAGCTATATTCCCGGTTGGGATAATCACGGTATGCCCATAGAATCGGCTATCATAAAGAAAAACAAGCTTAACAGAAAGAGCATGTCGATCTCCGAGTTCAGATCTGCCTGCAAGAATTTCGCACAGGATTTCGTAAATATCCAGAGAGAGCAGTTCAAGCGTCTTGAGGTCATTGCTGATTGGGATTCACCCTATACTACCATGTCACCCGATTTTGAGGCTGTCGAGGTAAAGGTGTTCGGCGAGATGTTCAAAAAGGGATATATATACAAGGGTCTCAAGCCTGTGTATTGGTGCCCTAAGGATGAGACTGCATTGGCTGAGGCTGAGATCGAATACAGCACAGATAAGTGCACGTCCATATTTGTAAAGTTTGCTCTTGTAAATGACGCAGGCAAGCTTGCTGATATCTGCGACAAAAATAATACCTATTTCGTTATCTGGACCACTACTACATGGACTCTCCCCGGCAACCTTGCAATTGCACTCAATCCCGATGAGAATTATGCTGTTGTAAAGGCGGATAACGGTGAGAACTATATCGTAGCAGAGGCTCTCGCAGAAAAGACCATGAAGGCAGGAAATATCGAGAATTACGAGATCATTGCCTCCATGCGCGGATCTGAATTTGAATACATGACGGCAAAGCATCCCTTCCTTGACAGGGAGAGCATAGTTGTTAATGCCGATTACGTAACTATGGACAGCGGTACGGGATGCGTTCATACAGCACCCGGATTTGGTGCAGACGACTACCAGACCTGCCGCAGATACAACATAGATATCATCGTTCCCGTTGATGACAGAGGCTATCAGACAGAAGAAGCAGGCAAGTTTGCGGGAATGTATTATGCTGATTCAAACGAAGCTATCCTTCAGGATATGAAGGAGAGCGGCGCACTCTTTGCATCTGAAGAGATAGAGCATGAGTATCCTCACTGCTGGAGATGTAAATCTCCCATCATATTCAGAGCAACTCCCCAGTGGTTCTGCTCTGTAGAAGCATTCAAGGATCTTGCCGTTGAGGCGTGCAAGGATGTTAATTGGTTGCCTCAGTGGGGCGGCGAGAGAATGGAGCAGATGATAAGAGAAAGAGCCGATTGGTGCATCTCCCGTCAAAGACATTGGGGACTTCCCATTCCCGTGTTCTACTGTGACGATTGCAAGCAGCCCATATGCACAGATGAAACTGTAGAGGCTGTTTCAAAGCTCTTTTCAGAGAGCGGATCAAACGCTTGGTTCGACCTTGATGCAAAGGATATATTGCCCGAGGGATTTGTATGTCCTCATTGCTCTGCATCTCATTCCTTCTCAAAGGAAACAAATACGCTTGACGGATGGTTCGATTCCGGCTCTTCACACTTTGTTGTGCTTGGCGACGGCGTTTCGGATATATATCTTGAGGGCGGCGACCAGTACAGAGGCTGGTTCCAGTCATCATTGCTTACCATGGTAGGCGCAACAGGCAAGGCGACAGCACCCTACAAGAACGTTCTTACGCACGGCTGGGTAGTTGACGGTGAGGGAAAGGCTATGCATAAATCTCTCGGAAATTCCATAAGCCCTGATGATGTAGTTAAAAAGTACGGAGCCGATCTTGTAAGACTCTGGGCGGCTGCGGCTGACTATCATGCTGACGTACGTTGCTCTGACAATATCTTCAAGCAGCTTTCCGAATCCTACAGAAAGATAAGAAATACTGCGCGTATAATCATGGCTAACCTCGGAGATTTCGATCCCGATAATGACATGGTGGAATACGACAGCATGCTTGAGATAGACAAGTGGATACTTTCCGAAACCAATGAGCTTGTAAAGACATGTCTTGAGGCTTATAACGAATATGAGTTCCACATAGTTTATCATGCAATAAACAAGTTCTGCACGATAGAGCTTTCAAAGCTTTATATAGACATGACAAAGGACAGGCTCTATGTTGAAAAGGCAGATTCTGTATCCCGCAGAAGCGGACAGAGCGCAATGTACCGCGTGCTTTCGATAGTAACTCGTCTTTTGGCTCCCATCATTTCCTTCACAGCAGAGGAGATATGGCAGAGCATGCCGCATCTTGCAGGCGATGAGCTTAAGAGCGTTATACTCAACGATATGCCTGTATATGATACAGCACTTGCAGATAAGAGTGCAGATATGCGCAAGAAGTGGGATGATATGCTTGCTTTGCGTGACGATGTTATGAAGGCGCTTGAGCTTGCAAGAGCTGACAAGATGATAGGAAAGTCACTTGATGCAAAGGTAACGGTATATACAGAGGACGAAAATATATATAAGCTCTTGTCTGATTTTGGCGGCGAGCTTACGACAGTGTATATCACATCCGGCGCTGAAGTAGTGCTTGGTAAAGCACCCGAGGGCGCATTCAGCGAAACGGCTACGGGCATAGCAGTTTCCGTATCCTGTGCAGACGGACACAAGTGTGACCGCTGCTGGTCATATTCGACAGAGGGCGTATATGACGACGAGGGCGGATTTGTCTGCGAAAGATGCAGAAAAATACTTGAATGATCATAAATCGGGGGAAGATGCTCTTTTGAAAAATATGAGTGCGCTTCCCCCAAAATACCGTTTATATGTAAAGGAATTTTGATATGTTGCTTATAACAGTATCCATGCTTATCATGGTCGGAATAATATTGTTAGACCAGATAAGTAAATACGCAGTAGTCGCAAATATCGCGCTCGGCGAGTCGGTAGATGTGATAAGGGGCGTGTTCAGATTTACTTATATAAGAAATGAGGGCGCGGCATTCGGTATGCTTGACGATGCAAGATGGGTGTTTCTTCTCCTTTCTACGTTGGCAATAGTCGGCGTTCTCGTATATATGTTCGTAAAAAAGCCTACATCGCGCATGCTCTGCATCTCGCTTGCCTTTATAGTGGGTGGCGGTGTCGGAAATATGATAGACAGAATAAAGCTCGGATATGTAATAGATTTCCTTGATTTTTGCGCGTTTCCTAAGCTTTGGATGTGGACCTTCAATGTTGCGGATGCGTTTGTCGTAGTCGGAGCATTTATGCTGATCGTTTGGATGATCATTGATATGGTCGGTGAATATAAAAGAGAAAAAAGCGGTGCTGACAGTTCTGCAAATGATACCGAATGTGCAGGCGATGTCGATACTGATGTTAATACCGATGTCGATGCCGATATGGATTGTGGTATCTCGGACGATGCTGATAAAGCAGACGTATCGGATGAAGTAAAAGATCAAGACGGCGCAGACAACTGCGGAGATGGAAATGAATAACGATCGCATCATTGATACAGAGCTGTTTTACGTTAGTGAAGACATGTCGGGAGAAAGACTTGATAAATACGTGTCATCTGTGACCGATATGTCGAGAACGATGTGCGCAAAGCTCATTGACGACGGATGCGTGCTTGTAAACGGCAAGGTGTGTGACAAAAAGTACAAGCTTGCGTTTTGCGATAGCGTGGAGATATCTATGCCTGAGCCGAAATGCGATATTGCAAAGGCAGAGGACATACCTCTTGATATAGTATACGAGGACAGCGATATAATAGTTGTAAACAAGCCGTCGGGCATGATAGTTCATCCTGCTCCGGGTGTTTATTCAGGCACGCTTGTCAATGCCTTGCTCTATCATTGCGGTGAAAGCCTATCGGGTATCGGCGGAGTTGTGCGACCCGGTATAGTGCACAGGATAGATAAGGATACCTCGGGGCTTTTGGTGGTTGCAAAGAACGACATGGCTCACAGCTCTCTTGCACAGCAGATAAAGGTGCATGATGTCAAGCGAGTATATATGGCGATAGCCTTGGGAAATATAAAGCAGGACACGGGCACTGTAGACAGACCCATCGGCAGACATCCCGTGGATCGCAAGAAAATGGCTGTGATACAGGACCCTTCAATGAGATCGCGCGATGCGGTGACGCACTATGAGGTAAAGAAGAGATTCTTTTTGCCTGAAGGTAATCTCACGCTTGCGGAATGCCGCCTTGAAACAGGAAGGACACATCAGATACGAGTGCATATGGCATCCATAGGACACCCTCTGCTCGGAGATGAGGTGTACGGGGGTGTAAATAACAAAAATTATTTGCGCCATAAGGCGCTTATAAGCGGTCAATGCCTGCATGCAAGGGAATTGACGCTTACGCATCCGAGAACGGGCGAGATCATGAGATTTGAGGCTATGATGCCGCAGAATATGGAGCTTCTTCTGAAAAAGCTGGAGAGCGCAAGTGAAAAGGAATACTTATAATGAAAGATAAAAGATTTGACGGTATTATGATCGTGTCGGATATGGACGGTACATTTCTTGGAGAAGGTGGACGTGTCGTTCAGCGAAATCTTGATGCAATAGAGCATTTTAAACAGCTTGGAGGACATTTTACCTTTGCCACGGGTAGAACACACCATAATATCACAAAATGTATAGGCGATGTTGCGAGTCTTGTGAATATGCCTGCAATAACCGTAAACGGAGCATGCATATACGATTTCGCGCAAGAAAAGACCGTGCATGAAAGCAAGATAGATGTGCGCGATGCCGTGGGGCTCATCGAATATTGCCGAGGCAGATTTGACGAGGTATATGTACGTTGCAGTACGGATTACGGGTTTCTCACCGATCGCATCGAGGGCCCTGTCAAGCGAGATCTTGAGCATTTTCTTTTGGGAGATATAAACGGCATTGCAAAGGAAAAGGAACTGTCATCTTGGGATGGGGAAACCATATATAAGATGGTGTTTCGCGGAGAAAAGGACGCGCTTTTGAATATCCGTGAGGATATCGAAGCTAAGTTCGAAGATACATTTACCTTTGCATCCTCATCGCCGTATTTTCTTGAGCTCAACGCAAAAAATTGCTCAAAGGCTGTGGGCGTTGGTATATTGCGTGATATGTACACAAGCGGAGATAGCGGATGTGTGTACTGTGTCGGCGACTATGAAAACGACATGGAGATGCTCCGCGCATCAGATGTGGCGGCGTGCCCCGAAAATGCACTTGATGAGGTAAAGAAAATATGCAAGGTGATGCTCTGCCACCATAAGGACGGAGCTATTGCAGATCTTATATATAAGATAGAGTCAGGCATGTGACTTTTAAATTTAACGGGTACAGAGGGAATTTTTTTCTGTGCCCGTTAAATTTGTGCGCTAAGCGCATGTTTTTGGCAGAAAGCTATTGCAATTATGAAGATTTAGTGTTATAATATATATGTATATTTATAAGGGAAAGGAGGCTCATATATGGACAGACCGAAGATAATTGCTCCCTCGCGTATGCATGATTATTATATCGAGGGCGGATATTTCTCTATGAGAGAGATGGTTGAGTTTTTGGCTCACGTAGGATTTGACGGAATAGATATGTCTTTTGAAAATATTTCGCGTTTTGACGATTCCGTGCGGCATGTGCTTTACAGCACGGCAAAATATGCGGCAATGAATGATATTGAGCTGTCTGCATGCCACCTTTCGTTTTATATGCCGGATCCCGACAGCACGGATTTTAAGACGCGATATGCCGAGGAGATAAGATGCGGCATAGATTGTGCGGAGTTTATGGGTATAAAGCTTGCTGCCATACATCCCGTTGCATATCATTCGTCATCAAGGAGCTTTGAGGATTGGATCATCAAAAATGTGGAATTTTTGGGGAGCGCAAGAGAGTATGCTTCAAGCAAGGGAGTGATGCTCTGCGTTGAAAATATGCCGAGTGCTTCGGAATCTGCAAACGATCATCTCTTTGGTAGCCTGCCTTCCGAGATCGCGGCGCTTGCGAGGATACTTGATATCAAGGTATGCTTTGATTTTGGACATGCAAACGTAACGGGTATCGATATACCGAAGGGAATAGATGAGGTGAGAGATGTGCTGGGGCTTGTTCATATCCATGACAACTGTAAGCGCGCGGACAGTCACCTTATACCCTTTAACGGAGATATAGATTGGAGAGCCTGTATGCAGGCTCTGAAAAACAGCGGTTACAGCGGATCCTTGGATCTTGAGATAAAGACGAGCCACATGCCGAAAAACCGCGAAAAGCGTGATATATATGCCCGTCTGGCTCTTATGAAGGGATATATGCTTTCTGACATGCTTAAATAAAATATTTTGGAGATAGATATGCTTATATATAATTCACTTACAAGAAAGAGGGAAGAATTTGTTCCCAGAGAAGCGGGAAAGGTCAGCATGTACACCTGCGGACCTACCGTTTATCACTTTGCACATATAGGAAATCTGCGCACGTATATCATGGAGGATGTGCTTGAAAAGTACCTTTCATATACAGGGCTTGATGTCAAGCGCGTTATGAATATAACCGACGTTGGACATCTGTCAAGCGACGGTGATACAGGCGAGGACAAGATGCTTAAGGGAGCAAAGCGCGAGAAAAAGACTGTATTGCAGATAGCACAGTTCTATACTGATGCATTTTTTGCAGATTGTGCCAAGCTCAATATCAAGATACCCGAGATAGTTCAGCCTGCAACGGGATGCATAGATGAATTTATAATGCTCGTTTCAGCTCTTATAGAAAAGGGATATGCTTATCTCGCAGGCGGCAATGTGTATTTTGACACCTCAAAGCTTGAAAAATATTATGTCTTCAATGATTTTTCCGAGGAAGACCTTGAGGTCGGAGTTCGCGAGGGCGTTGAGGGCGACGAGAATAAGAGAAACAAGGCGGATTTCGTGCTTTGGTTTACAAAGTCCAAATTTGACAATCAGGAGCTTAAGTGGGAGTCACCGTGGGGCGTCGGATATCCCGGATGGCATATTGAATGCTCGGGAATAAGCATGAAGTATCTCGGCGAATACCTTGATATACATTGCGGCGGAATAGATAATGCTTTTCCGCACCATACAAATGAGATAGCACAGTCTGAGGCATATGTCGGACATAAGTGGTGCAATTATTGGTTCCATGTGCATCATCTCAACACAACGAGCGGTAAGATGTCAAAGTCCAAGGGTGAGTTTTTGACGGTATCCCTGCTTGAGTCAAAGGGATATGACCCTATGGCATACAGATTTTTCTGCATGCAGTCGCACTACCGTAAATCCCTCGTGTTCAGCTATGAAAATCTTGATAACGCAGTTGTGGCATATAACAAGCTCGTGGCGAAGATAGCGGCTGTTGATGAAAATGACGGAGAGCTTGATCCTGCGGCATTTGATGAATACAAGGCAAGATTCATGGCGGCACTTGACAATGACCTCAACACATCCCTGGCAGTGACATCTGTATACGATGTGCTTAAGGCTAAGATAAGCGGCAAAACAAAATATGCACTTATTGCGGATATGGACAGAGTGCTTTCGCTTGATCTTATAGCTGCGGCAAGAAAGCAAAGGGAAAGCCGCGCAAGCTCCAAGGATGAAGATCTTTATGCAGGATATGACAGGAACGATCCCTTTGTCTGCGAGATCATAGAGCTTATAGAAAAGCGCAAGGAAGCAAAGAAGGCAAAGGATTTTGCAGAGGCTGACAGAATACGCGACTATCTTGCATCCAAGAACGTAACATTGGTAGATACGTCAAAGGGTACTACCTTCAAGATAGGATGATATAATGGGAAAGATCAAGGATCTGTGCGTTAAATACCGAGAGATACTTATGTATCTTATCTTCGGAGTCTTAACTACCGTTGTAGGCTGGGGCGTGTATTTTGCAGTGCTCTGGATATGGAAGGGAGCTTTCTCACTTCCCGTAGACGATACTCAAAGCGTAACATACATCGTCGGATACACGATAGCACAGGTGGTGCAGTGGATAGCGGCTGTCCTGTTTGCCTTCTTTACCAACAAAAAATGGGTATTTACGGACGCCGATAAGAATGTATCGACAACAAAACAGCTTTTCGTGTTTGCAGGCGGCAGAGTGGCAACGTTTGCAATAGATCTTTTCGGAACTATTCTTTTGTCATTGCTCATATCAAGCCTCATACCGTCTTTGACATCGGTAATGTTATTTGGCAGGGAGTGGAATCTGGCTGAAATAGCATCCAAGCTGTTTATTGCTGTTATAGTGCTCTTAAGCAATTATCTTTTAAGTAAGATATTGGTATTTAAAAAGAAGAAATGAATAAGACCTCTTTTGACCTTTAAAATTCAAGGTCAAAAGAGGTCTTTCTTTTAAAAATGCAGCTTTATTGCGAGAATATTATTTTTATAACAGGCGTTTATCTCACCGTTCATTCTTTCGGTCAGCTGCTTTGAAATGGAAAGCCCGAGTCCTGATGAGCTTTGTGCGTTACTTACGGTAAAGAATCTGTCAAACAGCTTTAGAACATCAATGCCCTGCAGCTTACCTGCGGAGTTTTCAAAGGTGACATTGCCTTCCTCATCAAGCGATATCTTAAGGTCACCGTCGGAGTATTTGACAGCGTTATATATGATGTTTTCAAATATTCTTGTAAGCAAGACCGGATCAAGATCCCGTCTGACCTCATGCTCGCACAGGCAAAGGGTCAGGTCTATGCCGTTTTTTGTAAGCATGCCGTAAAATGAGATGACTGTATCCTCAAGCACACTCTTGATATCAATGCATTCAATATTCGTTACTTCACTGTTGAGGGCAAGCGTATATTTGAAAAAATCGTTTGTCAATGTGATCATTTCGTTTGCACGATTGCAGATGATGTCTGTATATCTCCTTGCATTATCGCTCATTTCTTCGTCTTTTAACATGTCGAGATATCCGCAGATGGCGGTGAGCGGAGTTCTGATGTCGTGGGATATGTTAGTTATTGAAGCTTTAAGCTCGCGGTCACCGTCTGTATATTTTATGTACGCATGCCGCATTTTTTTGAGCTCTGTGTTTAATATTCCGGCAAGCCTCTTTAAATGCTTGTCCTGCGATGACACATCTACTAAAATATTTGTGCTCTCGCCCGATATCTTTTCTATCCTTGCGGATATCTCATCAAGTGAAGCTTGCATGCTCCGTATTTTTAAAACAAGGGCGGCAATTACAAATATGCATGCTGCCGACAGAATTGTGAGTATGATATTCATAATTTCCGCCTTTCATTTATTGTATTATTTTATATCCTTTTTCTTGAATATAACATAGGAGATGCAGGATATGGCAAACGCGAGTGCGAGCGATAGCGGCTGGCGGTAAGAAAATGTGACGAGCTTGCATGAAACAATATCGATTATCTGACCTGTAGGCAGGATATCATATATCCATTGGTATACGGTACGCATCATTCCGCCTACATAATTGGGATTTGCCATGGGATCGCCCTTGATAAGAGTGCCGTTTATATCCATGGTATAACCGCTGAGCACTTCGGGCTCTGCAAGAGCTGACATGATCAGGGCAGGTGCAAGAAATAACAGTATTGCAACTATGAGAGATGTTATCGCGCCGATAGTTTTATTTTGAAAATTCAGGGATATTGCGGTAAACAGAGCGGTCAGGAAAAGCGTCGATATAATGGCGTTAATAATAAGAATTATAAATTCACCCGTCTTTATGCTCAGCTCTTCAAAGAGAATTATGTTTATCGGCAGTGTTATGGCTGTGTGTATGATTGCGAGGAAAAGAGTAAAAATTATATTGAGTATGAGATTTGAAAAGTATATGCTTCCTCGTGTGTGTCCGCAGGCTATCTTGTTTCGCAGGGCACCGTTTCCGTATTCCGCACCTGTAAACAGGCTCGTGAATATCGACAGCACAAACGGCAATATCATATACATTGTAAAAAATGAGTCGTTTATATACAGCCTGTATTCGCTCTCCTGTATAGACATTGAATAGTTTACAGCACAGATGTATGTGGAAAACAGGGCAGTAAATATTACGCTGACATAAAATATCTTGCTTTTTATCAGCTTGTAGATGTTTGCTCTTATAAGCTTAGTCATGATGATCGCCTCCCACAAGAGAAATAAAATATCCTTCGAGATTTTCGTCCTTTTCTCTTATCCTTAAAATATTGCAGTTGTTTTCTTTAAGTGCGACTGCAAGATCCGTGATGCTGATATCACCGAAAATGTCGGCATCCTGCCCCTGTCCGACCTTGAAGTCTATATTCATTTCACTGCAAACTCTTGAGAGTGCGTTGATATTGTCGACCTTAATATTTAAGCATTTTCTGCATATTGAGTTCAGCTCTTCTGCGCTTATCTCTTTAACTGTCTTGCCACTGTCGATGATACCGTAATGTGTTGCAAGCAATGCAAGCTCTGAAAGAATGTGGCTTGATATCAGAAATGTGATGCCTTCCTCACGGTTCAGCTTTAAAATAAGCTCGCGGATCTCAACAATACCCTGCGGATCAAGTCCGTTTATCGGTTCGTCAAGCACTAAAAGATCCGGACTTCCGAGTAATGCGATGGCAATGCCGAGGCGTTGCTTCATACCAAGCGAAAAATTCTTGGCTTTTTTATTGCCCGTGTCTTCCAGCCCCGTAAGCTTCAGGCATGTGTCAATGCGTTCGTATGACGGCAGACCGAGGATCAATGCCTGCTCGTATAGATTTTCGTATGCAGACATATTTCCGTAAAGAGACGGAGTTTCAATTATCGCACCCATTCTTCGGCGCTCTTTTTGGATCTCCTTTTTTGTTTCCTTGCCGTAAAAGCTGAAGCTGCCCGAGCTTGCGCTCTGGAGCCCCGTTATTATGCGGATAAGGGTAGTTTTGCCGGCACCGTTTTTTCCCACAAGACCATAGATGGAATTTTTCGGAATGCTTAGGGAAAGACCGCTCAGAGCCTGGTAGTTCTTGTAGGTCTTAGAGAGTGAATTTGTTTGCAATATGTATTCCATATCATAAAACCTCCTTTGCTTTGGCTCTATTATATCATGGCATGGTCAAGAAACAGGTCAAGGAAAATGTCAAGATAAGGTCAAGATATTACATTTAGTTTAAATCCTATGCCGTATATGGTCTCTATCATGTCGATATCTGAAACGCCGTATATTTTGTGACGCAGATTGCTTATATGCTGCTTCAGTGACCTTTCGGTGCAATCGGGGGTGTCTATGCTTATGCGGTCAAGAATGGTGTTTTTAGATATTATCTTATTCTTATTTTCTAAAAGCAATTTGAGTATTGCACACTCGGTCCGTGTGAGCTTGACTTTATTGCCGTTATAAATAAATGTCAGCTCGTCCTGATTGAGTGTGAGGTTGCCTTCTTTTATTATTCTGCAATTCGGAGCGCTTCTTTGTCTTAAATGCACCTTGATCCTTGCGGACAGCTCCTTTATATCAAAAGGCTTTGTTATGTAGTCAACAGCACCGCAAAGAAGCATATTGACCTTGTCGCTCGTGTCGATCTTGGCGCTTATTATGATCACTGGTATGTCTTTTATCTTTAAAAGCACATCTTCACCCGAAACGCCGGGTAGCATGAGATCCAAAAGCACAAGATCCGGGGTCTTGACATTAAAAAGCAGTAGAGCCTCACTTCCCGAATATGCACGTAATATATCGTATCCTTCTTTTCTTAATGCCTCTTCCAGCATGTTCCCGATGTGAAGGTCGTCATCAATAATAGCTATCGTATACATTTTCATCCTCATTTATAATGTTGATACAGATATTCTTATCACTTTAAAATACCGTATTTATGTGATTATTATAGCACAGGAAATTTCGCATTTCACGAGAAAGTGATATATTTTCTTAAATGAGTCTTGACAAATACCCCTGAGGGGTATATAATTATGATACAGATCAAGGATAACGGGGGATAATAGACATGGAAGAATGCATGTGCCAGAAGAAAAAGGTAAGATCTGCCGATGACAGAAAAAAGCTTATAAATCGGCTCTCAAGGATAGAGGGTCAGGTAAGAGGGCTTGAAAATATGATCGAGGCGGATGCTTATTGCATAGATATTTTAAATCAGGCGTCGGCGGTGTCGAATGCACTTGATGCATTCAAGCGTGCGCTTCTTGAGGATCACATACGCGGATGCGTCAGTGAGGGGATCAGAAGAGGCGAGGACGAATATATCGACGAGCTTTTAAAGACCATCTCAAGGATGATAGGATGATATGGGGGTAGGATTTGAAAAAATTTGATATTACGGGCATGAGCTGTGCGGCATGCTCATCAAAGGTACAAAAAACAGTATCAGCTCTTGACGGAGTTGAGGAGTGCGCGGTCAATCTGCTTACAAATTCCATGACAGTTACGGGAGATGTTGATGACAAGACTGTTATAGAGGCTGTGAAGAAGGCAGGGTACGGCGCGAAGGCTTCGGGCGCTGACAGGAATGCTAAAAGCGATATTAATGACAATACGGGAGTTGGACGCGTTATTGCGCGCCTTATCTCCTCTGCGGTGGTGCTCATTGTGCTTATGTATATCGCCATGGGACATATGCTCGGGCTTCCGCTTCCGACTGCTTTGCGGGAAAATTATCTTGCAAACGCGATATTGCAGATGCTTCTGTCGGCTGTTGTGCTGGTCATAAATCAGAAGTTTTTTATAAACGGAGCTCGCGGCATCATATCGCTTGCCCCGAATATGGATACGCTCGTATCTCTCGGCTCGGGTGCATCGTTTATATACAGCGTGTGTGTCGTATTTAAAATGACCGATCATGTGGTTCGGGGTGACGCTTCGGGTGCTGAATCCTGCCTACACAGTCTTTATTTTGAGTCTGCGGCAATGATACTTGTGCTCATAACGGTGGGAAAGCTCTTAGAGGAGATAGCTAAGGGCAAGACCACAAGTGCGATAAAGGGCCTTATGGATCTTGCACCCAAGACTGCACGCAGGATAGATGCGGACGGAAACGAGCATTTGGTAGACTCGGATAAGATAGAGGTCGGGGATATCATTGCTCTTTATGCGGGAGAGAGCGTCGTTGCAGACGGAAGAGTCATTATGGGCGAATGCTCTGTTGATGAGGCTATGCTTACAGGTGAGAGTCTGCCGCAGGACAAGGGTGTGGGAGATGCCGTATACGGCGGAACAATAAATAAGAGCGGATATGTCAGATTTAAGGTGGAAAAAGCACATGAGGATACGACTCTTTATGAGATAATCAGGATGGTCAGCGATGCCGCCGCAACAAAAGCGCCGATAGCCAAGATCGCGGACAAGGTGGCAGGATTTTTCGTGCCGCTGATACTCGGAATTGCCCTTGTGTGCGGTATAGTATGGTATGCGTCGGGCGCAGGGATCGGAGTTGCATTGACGCATGCGATATCCGTGCTTGTGATAAGCTGTCCTTGCTCGCTCGGACTCGCAACACCTGTGGCGATAATGGTCGGAAGCGGTGTGGGCGCTAAGCGCGGAATACTGTATAAGACCGCGGCTTCACTTGAGGCTACGGGCAGAGCCGATGTGGTAATTCTTGATAAGACGGGTACCGTAACGCGCGGAAAGCCCGAGGTCACGGATATAATAGCCGTAAGCGGCAATAAGGATGAGCTTATAGAGATCGCATATGCCATTGAGAGCAAGAGTGAGCATCCACTTGCTTGCGCCATTGCCGAATATGCAAGGGAGAAGGGTATTATTTGCCGTGATACCGAGGAGTTTAAGACGCTCTCGGGAAGCGGTGTTACCTGCAAGCTTGATGGTGAGAGCATTGCATGCGGAAAGCTTGAGTTTATATCGGAATATGCTTTGATAAGCGATGAGATAAGGAATATTGCAGAAGAGCTCTCTTGTAAGGGCAAGACCTGCGTATTTATTTCAAGGGGAGCTTCTGTCATAGGCATGATCGCCCTTGCCGATGCACTTAAGAGCGACAGTATCGAGGCTGTAAGAGAGCTTTCGGATATGGGTATATATACCGTCATGCTCACGGGCGATAACGAAAGGACAGCTAAGGCAGTCGGAGATGCATGCGGAGTTGATGAGGTCATAGCAAACGTTCTGCCAAGCGAAAAGCAGGCGGTGGTTGAGAGATATAAGCGATCGGGCAAGGTAATAATGGTGGGTGACGGCATAAATGACGCGCCTGCCCTGACGGCTGCGGATATAGGCATGGCGATAGGCGCAGGCAGTGATATAGCTGTCAGCGCCGCAGATGTCGTGCTCATTCGTGACGGACTCTCGTGCGTGCCGACGGCAATAAAGCTCAGCCGTGCCACGCTTGTAAATATAAGAGAAAATCTGTTCTGGGCATTTTTCTACAATATGATAGGAGTGCCGCTTGCCGCAGGCGTTTTTGTAAACATAAACGGCTGGTCGATAAGTCCTATGTTTGGTGCTATGGCGATGAGCTTGTCAAGCTTTTGTGTGGTCATGAATGCATTGCGTTTGAATCTCGCAAAGCCCGAAAGACATGTTAAGCTTAAGAAAAAGAAAAAGCAGATGCTTTTTTCGGATATAAAAAATGAAAAGGAGAAAACAATGATGGAGATAACTCTTAAAATTGAAGGAATGATGTGCCCCCACTGCGAGGCAAGGGTAAAGGAGAGCCTTGAAAAGAATGAAAAGGTCATCTCGGCTACCGTTAGCCATCAAAGCAGAACTGCATGCGTGCAGACAAAGGACGGCTGCACCTACGATGAGCTTGCAGAGATAGTTGAAAATGCGGGATATAAGGTAATTAAATAACAGATTTGTGCGGTAATATGTTATATTGCCGCACAAAAAATTTAAAATCAGTTGACAAGTGGTGACAAAAATGATATAATGTGTGTAGATCTATAAATAGGAGGTTTACTATGGATAACAAGGAATATGTACCGGATACTCACAGATCATCCGGTAATAAAAGAAACGGCATCAAGTTTATAATCCTCGGTATCGTTGCTATCGCTTTGGTTATAGTAGTTGCTCTTTTGCTTAACAAGTTCATGTCAAAGAGTGATGAAGAGCCTACCAACCTTTTCTATAAGAACCTTGTTTGCGTTTATGACGCTGACAAAGAGCAGTGGGGATACGCAAATAAGAAGGGCGATATGATAATAAGGGCTAAATATGAGGAAGCCTATAATTTTGCGGATTGCGGTCTTGCTCTTGTAGCCGAGGACAGCGATGAGGGTGTTAAATACGGATTCATCGACACAAAGGGAAAGACAGTCATCAACCTTAAATATGACGCGGCTTCAAGCTTTAATGAGTACGGCATTGCAGTAGTCGTTAAGGAAGATATGTACGGTATCATCAACAGCGACGGCGAGGAGATAATCAAGCCGAATAAATATGTGTACATAGGCGAATTTAATGATTTCGGCACAGCACCTTATTGCGAGGAGAGCGACGAGAACGGCAAGCTTTGGGGCTTTATCGACAGCAACGGCAAGATAACCGTAAAGGCTAAGTTTGAAGAGGTAAAGAACTTCAGCGATAACGGATTTGCAGTTGCAAAGAACGAAAATGACGAATGGGGAACCATCAATAAGAAGGGCGAATGGATAATACAGCCTAAATTTGATACCGCAACTGAGTTTGACAGTCACAACCGTTGTATCGTTTCCATTGACGGAGCTTACGGAGTTGTTGACAACAAGGGCAATTACATAGTAAAGCCCAAGTACGAAGCTATTTCCGCATTTTCAGAGGATGAAGGACTTGCCTTCTTTAAGAATGAGGATGATGAATGGGGCGTTATGAATACGAACGGCAAGATAATCCTTGAGCCTACGTATGATGAGTTCGTTACGCTCTTTAAGGACGGCATTGCAATAGTTAAGGACGGAAACGACTATTACATGATAAACAAGAGCGGTAAGGAGATAGGTGAGTTCGACAAGTGCGGACCTGCGGCATTTACCTTTGCTGACAACGGGCTTATTCCCGTGATCGAGATAAAGAAGAATGCTACCAGCTTAAAGTACGGATATGCAAACAAGAAGGGCGATGTCGTTATAGACTTTGACTATGCAGAGGCAAGCGCTTTTGCAAATTGCGGTCTGGCTTGTGTTTCAGACGGTAAGGATTACGGCTATATCAATAAGAACGGTGAGTTCGTGATACAGCCCGATTACGACGAGGCAACAGATTTCTTTGATGACGGATATGCTGTTGTATACAGAGTTGAGGATGGCGAAACAGAGGCTATCATCATTAACAAGAAGGGTGATGAGATCGCTAAGTTTGATAATGTAAATACCAGCTTTGATACAAAGGTACATGGCGTTAAAGGCAGCCTCAGTGATATCGTAGGCGATATCATCGACGATATATTCAATTGATAAATATCGGATAATATAATGATCAGCCCCTGTCCAAGTGACAGGGGCTGATTATTATTTCAATGTTATATTACTGGTCTGCGGCTTCTGCGCACTTTACCGCGTGCTTTGAAGTGCGCTTTTTTACTATGGCATTTACAAGATAGTATGAGCAGTACACAAGGAAGCATGTTCCGAATATACTGAAAAATACTGCAAATGGCATGTATGCGTCAGGAAGGAACGGGAATATGCTCCTGTTTAAGAACAGCCAATTAGGCTCATTGGGATATACCGTGTTACCAAAGGTAGCCCACAGCATGATCAATACGATCGCGCATGCTTCCATCCATATCTTCTTGAAGCTGAGCTTTACTTCTCCAAGCGCAAGGTTTAAGAATCCCCAGCAGAACAAAAATCCGTGGTACATAAACGTTTGGAAAATGATATAGGAGAAGGGAGGCTGACCGCCGAGAGCAGATCCCGGATAGCACATCCACATAAGCGATGATGTTACTGCAAGCGAAACTATCACATGCTTTATGGGCTTGAATTTTTCATTGAACTGTGCAAAGGGAACGAAAACTCCCGTGAGCGTGCATATATGAAAGGGAAGCTTATCTATTCCGATAACGCCGTAGCTGTCGGAAAGCGGCATTATAAAGAAGTCTGCTATGTAAAATCCTATGGTGAGATAAGCAAACAAGCGCATAGCCTTTTCTTTGGCTTTTTGAGAACGCTTTGAGAGTATCATGGCAAGGATTATGCTTCCTTCTATTATGATTATGAGATACATAAAATGCCATATGCTGAAAAGCTCTATATGTCTGTCTGAGTTCTTTTCGCTAAACAGCATTGCAACGAATTCTTTCATGTGTGCCTCCGCGGCTGAAGATTTGAAGGTGGCAATGCCACCTTTATTTATGTCGCGTTATCATTCTAACACAAATCATGACAGACTTCAATATTTACTCTATATATTTAAGAATTTTTAAGAAGTTGAGAATATCAGAGTGGGAGATCCTTCTTTGTAAATCTGAGCGATCCTGCAATATAGCCGACAATGCCGCATACTGCGAGTATCACGAATTTAATGATAAATGCACTTGTTCCGTCGATTATGGATATAACATCGAACAGGCTGATTATGGTCGCATAATTGAAGTTGTTGAGCGCATCAAGACGCACAACCGAGGGTATTACAGGGCTTCCGAACAGACCGAGCATTGCGGCAACCAGCGCAAATATCGAAAGTCCGCCTCCGATAGCCATGGAGCGCTTACTGCGGTCGAATATGCATGAGGTGAAGAAGCACAGTCCTGACAGAGCAAACAGTACAAGGAATGCACCTACGTTGAGCAATATAAGATTTGCGTATGTAAGCTCTATCTCTTCGGAAATAAGGGACAGACATATGCATCCCGTTACTGTAGTAAGCGAGAACATGGCAAAAAGGGAACCTATAAGATATATAGCTTGTGTGAATACGACAGTGCTTCTCTTTGTGGATGTTGAGAGCACGTATGCCATAGATCCGCTGTCTACCTGACCTGAGATGAGGTTGTTTGATGACATGATCATGTATATTATGGGAAGGAGCAGACCTGCGAGCTTGTAGAAGATAGAGCCTACGATAAGGCTGTAAAGATCCGCCTTGCCTATCTCTTCAAGGGCATCTGATACCTCTTGCGGGAGAGTGGACAGAAAGCTCTGCGATATGTCCTGCGCAAGGGATGCTTTCTTTTCGTTTACGGTAGACATATATTCGTCTGTATCCTTAAATTCACCTGCATCGTTGCGCTCGTCTATAAGGTCAAGCTCGTAATCCAGCCTGCCTATATATGTTACGGAGGATGTCCTTGCCATATGTTTTACAGAGTCATATGTGTAGCCGAAGGAATTGTACTTTTCCTTTGTGACACCGTAGCTTGAGAGTGCCTCTATAAGCGTGTCTGTTGCGGCATCGGTTGTCATATTTCCTGCAAGGAATACAGATGTACATTCCGATGCGCGCTCGTGGATGTATTGTTTGCGCTCGGATGATATCAGATACTCGTCTATATCCCCTGTGCTTATATGGGATATAAGTGACATTATATCGTAGTCGGAGGGGATGGCTTCACCGTTATCGGTATAAAAATCATTGAACATGCCGTTGGGATTGATGGCATACATAACACTTCCGAGCATCTCGTTTTCTTCGTTTGAGTCGGCGCTGTATCCTTTTTCTCTTGCCTTACTCTTTATATTTTCCTGCAATTCTGTGCATGCATCGCTGTATGCTGCCGTGATGGCTTTTTCCTGTGTGGCAACCGATGCTTCATTCCACTTATTCATGTCTTCCATGTATTTTTCGGCCGAATCGTAGTTTTCTACTGCAGGCATCTCGGATAACCACTTATCTACACTTTCGCTGTATGCCTTGCCTGATGCAGTGGTCATCTCGGGACGAGCGTCCTTCCATGAACTGACAGCGGCGGCATACAGGGCTTGGTCAGAAAAATCCGATGCCTTGGGCATGCTTGCAAAATATATAAGATAGGTGAGATCATCCTTTGCGTTTGCGGAAAACAGAGAGTCAAAGCTTGAAAGACCCTCATCTGCGTCGCTGTAGTATGAAAGCGCGCGCTTTTGCAATTGCGCATCTATCTCTTTTGTTATGATGGTGTCCTGAATGGAATTTTTCACACCGCCGATATTGCCGTTGCCCGATATCATCATAACGCATGCGAGCATAAAGCAGACAGCGGCGGTAATTATACCCCACATGGTTCCGTTGGCCTTGCAGGATTGCTTAAATAAAGCTTTACTGAACATATTTTAACCTTTTATCCTTTCTTTTGACCTTCAAAAAGTATGTTTTTGAAGTGCATTTCTATTGTGTAGGGAAGCTCTGAGATAAATCTTACGTTGTAGTTTTTGAGTACCCTTAAGAGCGCGGCGGTCTTGCTTGCGTCAATGCGTATGGAGACCTGATCATATTGCTCCTGCACGCGTATCTTTTCAAAGGGCTCTTTTAAAAACCTCATATAATCATCTCTTGTGCAAAATTCTATCTTGAAATCCTTGATGGGTCTGTTGCGTATCTTCTCCATATCACACACATCAACGATAGAACCGTTATTTATGAGCGCGACTCTGTCACATGTCTTTTCCAATTCGTCAAAGCTGTGGCTGCTCATAAACACTGTCTTGCCTCTCTTGTGCTCCTCCTTGATTATGTCAAGAAATGTTGCGCGCATAAGAGGGTCGAGTCCCGTGGTGGGCTCGTCGAGTATTATGATTGGTGAATCATTCATCAGCGCGGCAACAAGAGCTGTCTTTTGCTTCATTCCTTTGCTCATACGCTTAAGATTTGCTCTCGGATCGAGCTGGAGCCTCTCTATAAGCTCGTTTGCGTATGACATGTCGTGAAGCCCCAAGAATTCAGCCTGACATTTGAGAAAATCCGTTCCTGTTTTCAGGTCGGGAAATGCGATCTCCCCGGGAACATAGCCGATATTTTTTACGATCTCGCTGGAGTGTTCCCACGATGACGCGCCGTTTACGGTAACATTTCCCGATGTGGGCTTTAAAAAGCCCATAATGTGTCTTATGGTGGTGGTCTTTCCGCTTCCGTTAGTTCCTACATAACCCACCATCTCGCCCTCGGCTATGGCAAGGTCAAGATCAAATACACCGCGTCCGCCACCGTAGTCTTTGGTCAAGCGGTTTATTTCTATTACATTCATTTTAATGCACCTCCGAAGTCTTTATCCTCCTTGTAGAATTTCATAAAGTAGTCCTCAAGGCTCTCGCGACGGTTACTGAATGACCGTACATCAAGCGCGGATAAGAGCGCTATGAGCTCGTTCAGATCCCTGTCCTCAATTGAGATATATACGGAATCTTTATTTTCTTCATTTAAAGTATAGGACGCTATGCGTGAACACTTGTCCTTGAATTCATTCTTTGCCGATATGCTGTTGAAGGCGACGGTGTAGTATTTGAGAGAGGCGTGCTTTAAGTCGTTTGCAATAAATTCCGAAACTATGTGCCCGTCCTTTATGATAGCTATGCGGTCGCATGTGGAGTCTATCTCGGAAAATATGTGGCTGGAGAGTAGTATAGTCTTTCCTCTTTCCTTTTCCTTGTGAATGAACTGTATAAAATTTTCCTGCATCACAGGGTCAAGTCCGCTTGTAGGTTCGTCAAGGATGAGCACCTCGGGGTCTGACATAAATGCCGTTACCACCGCAAGCTTGCGCTTAACGCCAAGACTCATGCGCTTTGTTTCACCCATGAGCGTGTTATTGTCAAGCTCAAACAGATCAAGCATGTCGGACAGCCTTGATGAGTTGTGTATTCCTTGCATGTTCTGCATCATGCGGATAAACTCAAGTCCCGTAAGTCCCGCGGGAAGGGCTATCTCACCCGGGATGTACCCCACGTGATCAAGTATCTTGTCGTAATTCTTGAATGTATCCTGTCCGAGTATCCTCGAATTGCCGCTGTCGGGCTTTGAAAATCCCATCAGATGCCTGATAGTTGTGGACTTTCCTGCGCCGTTTGGTCCTAAAAAGCCGAATACCTCACCCTTTTTGACGTGAATGCTCACATCAAATATACCGCGTCCGTATCCGTAATCCTTCGTAAGATGCGAGGTCTCTATGATGCGGTCGGCACTGCTTTGGGCGACGCTTTTGTTTGCCATATGTTTTTTCTCCTTTCTTTTTTAAACACTGTTGACATTTTGACTGTGTTATAGTATAATATAATCAGCGACGTGTGAAAAGAACAGATATTTTTACATAGTTGAAATATATACATTTCACCATTTGGTGTACAATTTTGGAGGAAAAGCATGAAGGCTCAGAATTTAAATAATTCTTCAAGAAAAACCAGAAAGCTTATACGAAAGGTCTTTGCCGAAATGTTAAGTGAGAAAAAGGAGCTCGGAAAGATCTCCGTCAGCGAGCTGTGCAAGAGGGCAGATATCAGCAGGGGATCCTTCTATTCTCATTACGACGATATATACGGCGTTGCAGAGGACTACGAAAACGAGATGATAGATGCATTTTTCGATACCAGCCGTCTTATTGAGAGCAAGAATATAATGAGCTTTATAGACTCTATATTCGAATTTATCCGCAAGAACGACGAGGAATACCGCTTGCTGTGCCGATCTAATGATGTGCTCTTTACCGCAAAAAAGCTGACCTCAATAGCGTCGAAAAAGCTGATAGATCTATGCCTTGGGGATGTAAGGATCAAGGACCGCGCACATCTTGAGCTTGATCTGCAGATCTTCCTTGACGGAGTTATGTGCGAATATGTGAAGTATTGCAGGGGATATTCCGCAAAGACCCTTGACGATCTTTATGATTACACAAAATATTGGGTGACCAACTTTATTTTGCGCCGCTCTGAGCGTACAGAGGCGCCGACCTTGCGCGATCTGATCTGAAAAAATCGCCAAAGGTATTGAAAAAAAGCTTATATAGTGATATAATAGGTAGGAAAATTTGTAATCGGAAGAGAGATTAAAATGAGATCGGTAATCAAGTATTTAAAGAGCTATAAAGCCGAGTGCTTTTTTGCTCCGTTCTTCAAGCTGCTTGAGGCTTGCTTCGACCTGCTCGTTCCGCTCGTTGTAAAAAACATGATAGATATCGGTATCACGAGCGGAGATAAGAAATATATCTATACGAGGGTCGCATTGCTCGTAGCATTGGGAGTTATTGGACTTGTGTGTGCATTAAGCGCGCAGTTTTTTGCGGCAAAGGCGGCTGTCGGATTGTCGACACAGCTAAGAAGCTCACTGTTTGAAAAAATGAGCGATCTGTCCTACACACAGACAGATAAGATAGGCACATCCACGATGATAACGCGCATGACCTCTGACATAAATCAGGTGCAGACAGGCGTAAACATGACGCTCAGGCTGTTTTTGCGCTCTCCGATAATCGTATTCGGAGCAATGATCATGGCGTTTACGGTAAACAAGAGCGTGGCAGTCATATTTTGCGTGCTCATCCCCGTGCTTGCCGTTATCGTGTTTGCGGTAATACTTGCAGGCATACCGATATATAAAAAGGTACAGTCTAAGCTTGACAGAGTTACATCGCTTACAAGAGAAAACCTTTCGGGCGTGAGAGTCATCAGAGCCTTTAACCTTGAAGCCAGGGAGAGCGAGGAGTTTGCCAAGGCAAACCGCGAGCACACGGCTATACAGAAGTTTGCAGGCAAGGTAAGTGCGCTTATGAATCCGCTCACATACGTTGCCGTGAACCTTGGCATAGTTGCATTGCTTTATTTTTCGTCCATCGAGATAAACAGCGACAGAATGACACAGGGCGACCTTTTCGCCATGTACAATTACATGACGCAGATACTTGTAGAGCTTGTAAAGCTTGCAACGACCATATTTACCGTTACGAAAGCCGTTGCCTGCGCAAAGCGTGTTGAGGACGTACTGCTCATGCCAAATGACCGCGACACACTGCCTTGCAGTGATAAGGATGACACAGATCTTGCGGTAAGCTTTGAAAACGTCAGCCTGACATACGCAGGCGGCGGAGCCCCCTCGGTTTCGGATATAAGCTTTGGCGCTAAATGCGGCGAGGTCATAGGTATAATAGGCGGCACGGGCTCGGGCAAGACATCACTTGTAAACATGATCCCCTCGTATTATACCGCGACAGAGGGATGCGTTAAGGTCATGGGACGCGATGTGCGCTCGTATGATTATGATGAGATAAGATCGCTCGTCGGTATAGTTCCGCAGAAGTCTGTCCTCTTTAAGGGAACTGTGCGCTCCAACCTTTTGTGGGGAAATGAAAATGCCACGGATGAAGAATTGTGGGCGGCGCTCAAAGTTGCACAGGCAGAGGACTTTGTAAGGAGCAAGGACGGCGGACTTGATGCCAAGGTAGAGCAAAAGGGAAAGAACTTTTCAGGCGGGCAGAGACAGAGATTGTGTATCGCGCGCGCCATAGTCAGACACGCCCCGATACTTATACTTGACGACAGCTCGTCTGCGCTTGACTTTGCCACCGATGCGGCACTGAGACGCGCCATAGGAGAGCTTGACTACTCCCCCACCGTGTTCATAATATCCCAGAGAACATCGTCGATAGCACACGCAGATAAGATACTTGTGCTTGATGACGGAAGCCTTAAGGGAATAGGCACGCATGACGAACTTTTAAGCACATGCGATGTCTACAGAGAGATATATGAGTCGCAGTTTACTGCAGGCAAGGCGTAAAGGGGGCTCTGATAATGAAGAAAAAAGTCAAAAACATAAAGAATTCAAAAAAGATCAGCATGCCCGAAAATGCAAGCAATATGGGTACGATAAAGAGAGTGCTTAAGTATCTTAATACTTATAAATGGCTCTTTTTCCTCTCGCTCGTCTTGGCGGCGGCAGTCGTCGGACTTACGATATATGTGCCGATACTTGTGGGCGACGCCATAGATATGGCTGTCGGCAAGGATAATGTAAATTTTGAGGGCATCTTACGCGTGCTTCTGGAGATATGCATACTTTCCTCTGTCACTGCGGCTCTACAGTGGATAATGAACGTGTGCAACAATAAGATAACATTCGGTATAGTAAGAAGGCTCAGACGCGATGCATTCGTAAAGATACAGACCCTGCCGCTGTCATACCTTGACAGCCACGCAGTGGGAGATACGGTAAGCCGTGTTATATCCGACGTAGACCAATTTTCAGACGGATTGCTCATGGGATTTTCCCAATTGTTCACAGGCGCGCTTACCATAATCGCAACGCTTGCGTTTATGATATCCATAAATAAGACCATAACCGTGATAGTTGTCGTTATGACACCTCTGTCCTTGTTTGTGGCGGCGTTTATCGCAAAGAGCACGCATTCGCTCTTTTCAAAGCAGTCGCAGACCCGTGCAGAGCAGACCGCGCTTATAGACGAGATGATAGGCGAGCATAAGACCGTTGCGGCATTCTCACAGGAGGATAACGTAAATGAGCGATTCAATGAGGTGAACGAGAGACTGGGCAAGATATCGCTCAAGGCATTGTTCTATTCCTCACTGACTAATCCCAGCACGAGATTTGTAAACAACCTTGTGTATGCGGCTGTGGCGTTTACGGGAGCTTTGATATGCATAAACGGAAATGCAGGCGCAGACGGCGCGCTCACCGTAGGTATGTTTTCCACATTGCTCTCATATGCAAATCAGTACACAAAGCCCTTTAATGAGATATCAGGAGTTATAACCGAGCTTCAGAACGCGCTTGCATGCGTTGCAAGACTCTTTGAGCTTATAGACGCAAGCTCCGAGATCCCCGACTCTGCAGACGCATTGGAGCTTACAAAAGATGATATCAACGGTGATGTCAGCATAAAAAATGTGAGCTTTTCATACAGTAAGGACAAGGAGCTCATACGCGACTTTGACCTTGATATAAAGCAGGGTCAGAGAGTGGCGATAGTTGGACCTACGGGATGTGGAAAGACCACATTTATAAATCTGCTCATGCGCTTTTATGATGTTGACGGCGGAAGTATATGCGTCAGCGGCAATGATATAAGAGATGTCACAAGGGCATCTCTCCGCAAGAGCTACGGAATGGTGCTTCAGGACACGTGGCTCAAGGCAGGAACTGTCAGAGAGAATATTGCCATGGGTGATCCGAGCGCGGATGACGAGAGGATAATCGCGGCGGCAAAGCAGGCGCATGCGCACAGCTTTATATGCCGTTTGCCTGACGGATATGACACGGTGATAGGCGAGGACGGAGGTCAGCTGTCGCAGGGTCAGAAACAGCTCTTGTGCATCGCGAGAGTTATACTTTGCCTGCCGCCCATGTTGATACTTGACGAGGCTACATCCTCCATAGATACGCGTACAGAGCTTAAGATACAGAATGCATTTGCCCTTATGATGAAGGGCAGAACATCCTTTATAGTGGCTCACAGACTGTCTACCATAAAGGAAGCCGATGTCATCCTTGTTATGAAGGATGGAAAGATAATAGAGAAGGGCGATCATGAAGCATTGCTTGAAAAGGGCGGATTTTACAGTACGCTGTGGAACAGCCAGTTCTGATATCGCATAATATTAAAAATAGTCAAAATACCCCCCGTAAAAACGGCGTATTAAAAAAATCGGCTATAGGGGTTGACAAAATTAATATAATGTGGTAGAATAAGACAGTAAATAGCGAAAAATGCAAAATTTACAAAAAATTGCTTGACAGGAGGAATGTAGTCGTGTATAATGCCCAGACAGACAGACAGACAGACAGACAGACAGACGCGGCTATCAGCATCTTTGTCGATTAATTAACAAATCTAATAATTTGAATAGAACACCTATAGGGTAACTTTGCCCT
>CAZVUD010000015.1:0-35615 GCA_964629615.1 uncultured Clostridium sp.
ATTCTGGCAGCTTCATCAACACGTCTCTTAATTATTTCCTTAGGTGTCTTGCTGAGCTTAAGACCAAATGCCATGTTCTCGGCAACGGTCATATGAGGATAAAGAGCGTAGTTCTGGAACACCATCGCGATCTTTCTGTCCTTAGGAGCTACATCATTAACGAGCTGGTCGCCGATGAAAAGCTCACCCTCGGATATCTCCTCAAGTCCTGCGATCATACGAAGAGTAGTAGACTTACCGCAACCTGAAGGACCAACGAATACTATAAATTCCTTATCCTTTATCTCAAGGTTAAAGTCGGATACCGCCGTAACACCGCCGGGATATTTTTTGTAAATGTGTCTTAAAGACAAACTTGCCATTTTGAATTTCCTCCATAAATTATAAACATATATAACATTAATTTGAATCTGTGGGCGACCTCTGCCGACCCATATTTTTCACTATTACTATTTTATCAGAAAAACAGCCAAAATTAAAGTGCCATTTTGCCCAAAATTTAGATCTAAAAATTGTGCATTTTTGACAAACGTCGGTCGATTGAAATATTTCTGACAGGAACAGTAAAAAAGTGGCTTTTAATTTATTAAAGCTTCATACTAAGAGCGATGCGCTTCTTCTTGACATCAACGCTTAGCACCTTGACCTTGACGATATCACCGACAGACAGCACCTCACTTGGATGCTTTATGTACTTATTGCTTATCTGCGAGATGTGAACAAGTCCATCCTGATGAACTCCGATATCAACGAAAGCGCCAAAATCTATAACATTGCGCACTGTTCCCTGAAGCACCATATCAGGCTTCAGATCCTCAAGCTCCAAAACATCGTCCCTCAAAACAGGGGGCGGGAGCGTGTCGCGGACATCTCGCCCGGGCTTTTCAAGCTCTCCTATAATATCTATAAGCGTAGGCTTACCGATATTCAGCTTCTCCGCCACCTTTCCGATGCCTTCTTTTTCAACCTTACGTCGCAGATCGGCAAGATTTGAAAGTCGTACGTCATCAAGGGTATATCCGAACATTGAAAGCAGTTCCTTTGCTGCTCCGTATGATTCAGGATGTACACCTGTATTATCAAGGATCTCTTTACCACCGGGGACTCTCAAAAATCCTGCACATTGGGTAAACGCTTTGTCGCCTATCCTCGGTACCTTCTTTATTTGAGCTCTGGATGTAAACTCGCCATTCTCCTCGCGATATTTAACTATATTCTTTGCGCTTGTGATATTTATTCCCGATATGTACGACAAAAGCGAATAGGAGGCTGTATTTATATCAACACCGACAGAGTTAACGCAATCCTCAACGACTCCGCCGAGAGCCGTATCAAGCCTGTTCTGCTTCATATCATGCTGATACTGACCAACACCTATGGACTTCGGATCTATCTTTACAAGCTCAGCCAACGGATCCTGTAGCCTTCTCGCGATAGACACCGCAGAACGCTGCATAACATCAAACTCAGGGAATTCCTCTGTTGCAAGCTTTGAAGCGGAATATACCGATGCGCCCGCCTCACTTACTATGATATATTTACAATCGCACTCGGGAATGGTTTTGAGAGTTTCGGAAACAAAAATCTCACTTTCTCTTGACGCCGTTCCGTTGCCGATGGCAATTATATCAACATTGTGTTTTTTGACAAGATTGCGGATAACGCGCGCAGATTCTTCTGTTTTCTGTCGCGGCTTTGTGGGATATATAACTGCAGTATCAAGGACCTTTCCGGTTTTGTCTACGACCGCAAGCTTACAGCCATTGACATATCCGGGGTCAAAACCAAGCACGGTCTTTCCCTTTATCGGTGCTTGCATGAGCAGATGGCTCAAATTATCGGCAAATACCTTTATAGCTCCCTCGGATGCAGAATCAAACATATCATTTCGTATCTCTCTTTCAATAGAGGGCGCTATCAGTCGCTCATATCCGTCGGTTATTGCCGCCGCTATATGGTCGTATGCAGGGCTTGCAGGCTCGCTTATAACACATGCAAAGAGATAGTTCAATACTATGTCAGACGATATAACGACGCTTGCCTTAAGATACTCCTCTTTTTCTCCGCGATTTACAGCCAATATTCTGTGCGGAGGTATCTTCTTTAAGGGCTCGCTGTAATCATAATACTGAGCATACACCGAATCCTCCTCCTTGGCTTTTTCTACCTTAAGAACTCCGTGGTCAAAGGTAATAGCTCTGAGAGATTTTCTGTATTCTGCGTTGTCCGATATCATTTCAGCTATGATATCCCTTGCGCCTGCATATGCATCCTCAAGCGTATTTACATCCTTTTCAGGATCTACAAATCCCATAGCCTGCTCATCAAGTGTCGGCGTATATGATTTCTCCTGCCTCAAAATGATCTCCGATAAACCCTCAAGTCCTCTTTCACGAGCAACCGAAGCTCTGGTCTTTCTTTTCGGACGGTAGGGTCGGTAGATATCATCCACCTCGGTTATAGTCTTGGCATCAGCTATAGCCTTGATTATATCGTCACTAAGCTTGCCCTGCGCATCAATAAGCGCTCTTACCTCTTCTTTTCTCTTTTCTATGTTACGCAAATACTCAAGTCTGTCGTTGAGATCTCGCAAAACAGCATCGTCAAGACTGCCCGTTACCTCTTTTCTGTAACGCGCGATAAACGGAATGGTATCTCCGTTATCTATAAGCTCCACTGTTTTTTGTACCTGTTCCTCACGAAGCTTGAATTCTTCTGCAAGTGCCTTAATTATATCCATTTTATATCCTTTGAATCTGTTACTTAATATTTTAATTTTCCGATAAATCTCACAAGTATTGCATCACCTGCATCAAGACCTATCGTATATTTACCGTCGCTGTTCTCAATAGTTACCCACTCCGAGCTATCTGTATCGAAATATTCAAGCATGCTGTCAGTATCAAGAGTTATCTCACTCTCGCTCTCTGTATTTCTGTTTGCAATTACCGCATAATTACCCTCAAAGAATCCAATGGTAACGTCATCGCCCTCAATGCTCTTAACACATCCGTATCCTTCAAAAAGGTGAGTGAGCTTTTCAGGAGCAGTATTGGTAAAGAACACGCCCGTGCTCTTCTTTCCGACAAGCTCATTACCCATCTTGATAAGCTCGGAATTAATGCGCTGTACCATATAGTAATGCTCTGTCTTCTTTCCGTCCTTTGTGATCATTCCCTCTTTCCATTTCCAGAAGGCATCATCCGCTCCGCCATTTATACCGGGAGTCCAATATGTAAAGTAGCAAAGTCGCGAGCAACCGTATGCAAGGCTTTGGAACGCGTCAAATCTTATCTCACTCTCGGTCACATATCTGTAAGGACCGTGCTCTACGACAAGTATGATGCTCATATACGGCGTGTCGTACTCAAGTCCCTTGGCTCTGATGACCTCGAGATTGTCTATAAATCCTTCCCTGTCGACCTTCTTCTGGTATGCAGTGGCAATTGCGACATTTGCCTCCGCCTCATTATCGATGCTCGGATGCTCAAGCTTTTCACCGTCAATATAATGGTAATTGTCATAGCTGAGTATCTCAGGCTCTACGATCTTCATAAACTTATCTACATATTCATCATACGGAATGTCTGCAACAGGCACTGGAAAACCGTAATTGGGGAAAAGATTTATATATGACTCGTGCTTGGGATCAAGCTCTGTCATTATCCTTCTTATATCAGCAAGCGTGTCAAACATATTAGGATGAGGCTCGTCAAGAATATGATATCCGAACATTGCAGGATGATCCTTATAGTCGTTTACAACGCTCTCAAGAAGCTCACGTCTTCTGCTCTCATCACGAATAGCTTCATAAATACGGTCATCCTCAACAGTTACCATAAGACCGAGATCCTTTGCAACATCGAGCACCATCAGATTTTCCTCGGGATCGTAGGACGCACCTATATGATTGAATCCCGCTTCCTTCATTTCCTCAATACGTCTTACATCTATCTTACCGTCGGGTGTCTTAAGATAAACATGCGGTATTCCGTTCCAATATGTTATAAGAAATTTTTCATTGTATTTCATAGTTTTATCTCCGATCTTTACTGTCAAATTACATTTGCACTTGCCGACAGCTTCCAGCTGTTATATACCAAAGGATGATGGCAATAATTCTCATTGCATCCGCAAATATCAAGCTGCTTTTCATCCAGCTCTTCTATCTTGTCTATAGTACCGTTTCTATAGTCACACAGCCTTTCCATACAGCTCTTTACCCTTTGATACAGTCCGCCTATGCGTATATCCTGAACATCAAATCCGTGGGGCTTATTATCAATGAACCACGCTTTTCTGTACAGAGCATGGAATGTCTCTATTCTTTCAAGAAGCTCCTTGTATTCATCGATAAGATCCGAAAGTGCGTTCTTATCACCAGAGCTGTAGATCTCGTGTGTCTTTACACCAAGCTCAGCCTTTATCTCAAGTACTCTGCACAATGCCTCAGCACTCGCAAAGAGATATCCGAAATTTTCATTCTCTCTGTGCTCTGCAAGCCTTGCGGCACATTCTGCATACTGCTGACCCTCACCGCCGCTTAAGGAGCAGTCAAAAAGTCCCATGAAGCAATCATTGTAAAGCAGATATTTATCGGGGTTGCAAACTCCGTCCGGGCTTCCCACAAGGTCAAGCTGCATAAAATCGTCAAATCCTATACCGAATTTTTCAAGGAAGCTCTTCTTTATAAGCTCCGTATCACTATTTCCCTTAGCTATCTCGGACGCATAGAACAGCGATGGTAAGAGCGAGAAGCAAGAGCACTCTCCGCCGTCATCTCCCCACATGGTGAGGAACACCTCGTCAACGCCGTTTTCTATACAGCTCGACAAAGCCGCCTTAGAAGCTTTTATACTGTAGCCGTTATGCGGTGCGAAGCCTGTCCATCTCCACAGGCCTCCTGCAAACCAAGTGCCTTCCTTGATCCTCTTATGTGCCGAGAACATAGCGTCGTAGTGATCCTTGTCCGAGGAATAGTAATCCCAATATATGAGCTTAACATTTTCAGGGATATTCGATGCCACCTCTTCTGATATGCCGTGTGTGTCGGTATAGCTTCCGCCCGTGGCAAGTCTGAAGAACATATCAGACCACATGCAAAGAGTAAATCCGTACTTAGCTCCTATCTCAGCTACACGCTTCAGATGATCTGTAAGTATCTTGAATCGGTCGGTATCTCCGTGAAGATCAAAATATCTTCCGCGTCCGATCATATGTGCCTCATCCATACCGATATTTACGGTTTTTGTGGTAAAGCACTTAGACAAGCTTGCAAACATACTGTCTATAAGCTCATATACTCTTTCATCGCCTGCAAGCAATATATCACACGCATCTATATGGGAAGCATACTCAGGCCAACGTGTTATGGCATTGAGATGAGCAAGTGTCTGTATACACGGTATCAGCTCCATGCCCTTTGATCTCGCATATCCGTCTGCTTCTGCAAGCTCAGCCTGTGTAAACCTGCCCCTCATATATCCGAAATACGGATTATCATCGACCTCATACGTGTCCTCGGTATACAGAAGAAGTGTATTGTATCCGAGATCTGACGTAATGTCGATCCATCTTTTTAATGAAGTGAGATTCGTTACTGCATTTCGTGAGCAGTCAAGCATAGTTCCAAATCTTTTGAACGGTATTGATCTGTTCATAATTTAAGTCCTCCGCGTTTTATTATTGTGAAAGAGCGTTGCCTTCTCTGTTCTCGGCAAACGATCTTAATCCTTCAACTTCTGTATCGGTAAGAAACCTCCACTGTCCGCGCTCAAGCCCGGCATCAAGCTCAACAGGTCCGAATCTTACTCTTTCAAGATACTCTATCTTATTGCAAACAGCCTTCAGCATGAGCTTTATCTGATGGTATTTGCCCTCGGTCAAGGTGATGTATCCTTCGGTTTCGCTTATCATCTCAACACGGCACGGCGCAGTCACATATCCACCGATATCAACTCCGCTCTCAAGCCTTGAAGCATCCTCGGCTGTTACGCACGCCGCAGATCGAAAAAAATATACTTTGCTTACATAGCTTTTGGGCGCTAACAATTTGTGCGACAATGGTCCGTTATTTGTAAGTATCATGAGTCCGAGCGTGTTTTTATCAAGTCTTCCGCACGGAAAAAGTCCTATTCTTTGTAATTCATCAGGCAACAGCGTCAGCACCGTAGGGCTCTTATCATCCTCTGTCGCACTGACATAGCCATCGGGCTTATTCAGCATAATATATGTAAACTCACGGTAAACTATCTCCTGACCCTTATAAACGACCTTATCCTTTAAAACGTCGATATGCGTAGCAGTCTTACGCTCCGCCTTCCCGTTGACAAGGACAAGACCGCTCCTTGCCGCCTTTGTTGCCTCACTGCGTGTTGCCACACCGGATTCAACAAGATATTTATCAAGTCGCAATTCTACTTCTCTCTTTCATGTACTTTAACTGAATTATAACATATTTTCACTGATTTGTAAACCGTTTTATGAAATTTAAAAATTATTTGTGCATAAATGATCCACATGTAAAAAATATACTCAAAAGCTCTGTGTTTACATTTCACTAAATATGCAAAAACGGCGCCGCGGATCTGCGGCGCCGTCCGGCTATATCATTCGGTCATTATCAGCTCGGATGACATAAATATCATCTCTCTATAACATTATCATCTCCGAGAATGGCTTTAAGCTCCGAGATGACTCTGCTTGAATAATATATCTTGCGACTGTACTGTGCGTATTTCTTGCTTGATGCGTCATAGAATATAACGCTTACATTACCCTCACTGAATATATCTACCATGTTTTTTGCCAAGAGAAAATCCCTGCATGTCATATCAGGCACTCTTAAATATACCTTTGTCGGGATATGAACATCATTTTTGACCTTTGGCTCTGACTGACTCGGTGTTGTTCTTCTTTGCGGCACAGGATCTGACACTGTATTTTTTTTGTTATCATCCGCCTTGACGGCACTCGAATACATGGATAGATACATATCGTATTTTGATACCTGCTTTGGCTGTTCATCCTTTGAAGCGTCCGATGATGTGGGAGCATTTTTAGTCTGCTCTTTGCTATGGCTGATATGCACATTGCCGTTTTCATCAAGGGGTACGATATCTGTCACAAGTATTTTGGATGCCTCATCCTCGCGAAGGGATACATTTCCCGTAACATATACACCGCAATCAACGCGAATATCATTATACACCTTGTTGTATACCTTGGGAAATACCACGCATTCTATCTCTCCCGTTTTATCTTCAAGAGTAAAGAACGCCATTCTCTCTTCTTTTTTGGTATTTTTATAGGTGACAGAGCTTATGATACCGACCGCGGACACCTTTTCTCTGTCAGAAAAGTCCATATCCTCGCTGTCATCGCCTCTCAATTCGCATATATCCGTATGAGAAAACTCGCTTATATGCTCTGAATAGCTATCAAGTATGTGACCCGAAAAATACATTCCCGAGGCTTCCTTTTCGAGCATCAGCTTTTCCCTTGCGGATATATTTCTGACATCGGGATATTCAAACTCCGGAGCTTTCAGATCGCCTGACGAGAACATATCCAGCTGACCTGCGTTTCTGTCGCGGTTGCTGTATTGAATACTGTCAAATATATCCTCGTACGCCACAAGAAGCTTTGCACGGTCAACTCCCAAGCTGTCAAATGCGCCTACCTTTATAAGCGATTCTATCTGACGCTTATTGACATCTGTCACCGCAGTTGCCCTTTCGACAAAGCTGTAGAAGGATTCAAATTCTCCATCCTCGCTTCTTGATCCAATTATATCCTCAATTATCTGTCTGCCGATATTCTTGATGGCAAGAAGTCCGTATCTTATATTTCCGTCGAGATCGACAGCAAAGTTGACACGGCTGTTATTTATATCAGGCGGAAGTACGAGAATGCCGAATTTTGAGCATTCCGCAATGTACTCTGCCGCCTTTGCTCGGTCGTTTATAACACTGGTCAGCAGGGCTGCCATATATTCTCCCGTATAATGCGCCTTCAGATACGCAGATCTGTAAGATATAAGGGCATAAGCCGCTGCATGGGATTTATTGAAGGCATAATTTGCAAAGCTTGACATATCAGAAAACAGCTTGTCTGCTTTATTTTGGTCAATACCGCGTGCAGCTGCACCGTTTACAAATGCTTCCCTCTCCGCTTCAAGCACATCTGCCTTTTTCTTGGACATGGCGCGCCTTACTATATCCGCATGTCCGTAGGTATATCCCGCTATCTCCCTGAATATGCGCATTACCTGCTCCTGATACACGGTGCAACCGTATGTCGTCTTGAGTATAGGCTCAAGCTCGGGCAGATCATAGGTCACCTTTTTGGGGTCGTGCCTACACTCTATAAATCGCGGTATGGAATCCATTGGACCGGGTCTGTAGAGGGCTATGGCAGCTATTATATCCTCAATGCCGCTCGGCTTTAAGCTCATGAGCGTCTGTCTCATTCCTCCGCTCTCAAGCTGGAAAACTCCGCTCGTCTGTCCCTTGGATATCAGCTCATAGGTCTTTTTGTCATCAAGCGGTATCTTTTCTATATCAAAAAGCGGATCTCGGTATTTTATCTGCTCCGTGGCATCATTAATTATGGTCAGATAGCGCAAAGCAAGGAAGTCGAACTTCAAAAGTCCGAGCTTTGCAACGGTATCCATATCAAACTGTGTAACGACGGTATCGTTGCTTACAGCAAGCGGAACGTATTCATAAACAGGCTTATCCGTAATAACGACGCCTGCCGCATGTACAGAAATATTTCTCGGCATTCCTTCAAGCTTTTTTGCCGTGTCGATAAGATCTCTTATCTTTTCAGAGCTCTCATATTGAGCCTTGAACTCAGGAAATTTAAGAGCCATATCTATCGTGATACCAAGCTCTCGCGGTATACTTTTTGCAACGGCATCCACCTCAGCATAAGGCATGCCCATAGCTCTGCCTGTATTCCTTATGGCAGCCTTTGCCGCAAGCGTTCCGAATGTTATGATGCGCGAAACATGCTCTCTGCCGTATTTCTGAGCAACATATTCAAACACCTCTGAGCATCTCGAATAGCAAAAATCTATATCTATATCGGGCATGCTCACTCTCTCGGGGTTCAAAAATCTTTCAAACAGAAGGTCAAACCTGATCGGATCCACATCGGTTATACCGAGAAGAAATGCAACTATACTTCCTGCGCCCGAGCCTCGTCCGGGACCTACGGGAATACCCTTACTCTTGGCAAATCCAACATAGTCGGCAACAATGAGAAAATAATCCGCATATCCCATGGAATTTATAACAGACAGCTCATATTCTATCCTGTCCCTATACATCTGCTCGGTGTATTCTTCATTGTATTCTATATATTTTTGAGATGTCTTGCTGTCAAACCCGAGATATGTCTTTTCCCTCAAGCAGTCACGTGAATCCATACCGTCCGGGCAGGGGAATTTCGGCAGATACAGAGTGTCAAAATCAAACTCAAGATCACACATATCGGCGATCTTCACGGTATTTTCGATCGCCCCTTTGTATTTTGAATACAGCATCTTCATTTCATTTGTATCTTTGATGTAGTAATCATCCGTATCAAATGTGAATCTGCTCTCATCCTCAAGTGTCGTATTTGTCTGTATGCACATCAATACATCCTGTATCCTTGCATCCTTGCGGTAGAGATAATGGCAGTCATTGGTCGCAACGAGCGGAATGTCGCACTCATCCGCCAAGCTGACGAGCGGTGATATAAGAGATCTCGTGGCTTCTGTGGCGTGGTCCTGAAGCTCGATATAGAAATGGTCTTCACCAAAGACCTCCTTATATCGCTTGGCGCACTCAACTGCGCCAATATGATCACCGTCTGCAAGCAATCGCGGTATTTTTCCCGAAAGGCAGGCAGAGAGGGCTATCAGACCTTCACTGTGCGAAAAGAGTATTTCCTCATCTATCCTCGGCTTGCCGTAAAATCCTTCCGTAAATCCGCAAGACACGAGATATATGAGATTTTTATATCCCTGCATGTTCTCGCACAGCAACACAAGGTGATACGGCGACTTATCATGACCGCTCTTATTAAAGCGCGAGCCCTCGGCAACGTACACCTCACATCCGATTATAGGCTTGATATTCTCTTTTTTGCAAGCATTGTAAAACTCTATGACTCCGTACATATTACCGTGATCGGTAATGGCAACGGCATCCTGAGAGCATTCCTTGACTCTTTTGGGTATATCGGCTATTCTGCACGCGCCGTCAAGCAAGCTGTATTCGCTGTGAAGATGCAGATGTACGAATTCTCCCATGTATTTCTCCTTCCAAAGACTCTTTAAGCGTTATATTACGCCGTTTTTCTTTGCATACTCATATATTTTGGAAAGTCTGTGATTAAGACCTGATTTAGATATTGCCGGCTTGTGCATCGCCGCAAGCTCTGAGAGCGTCATTTCGGGATGCTCCAAACGCAGCATCGCGCTCACCTTAAGATCATCAGGCATATCTCCAAAATATCCCGAGCTTATGATGGCTTCTATCGCCAAGATGTGCCTTGATGTAGCTCCGACAGATCTTTTAATATTGACCGCATCGCAATTTGCAGCACGATTCTCGTTGTTTCTTATATCGCGCTCTATCTGTGAATTATAAAGCTCAAATACGATCTCATTTGCGCCGCAGGCGGTCAGAAAATTCTCAACTGCCTCACCATTTCTGAAAAATACGCCAAATCCATTCTTTCGGCTTACTATACCTGCATTCAGACCGCTGTCTGCCAGCTTTGCGCGCAGGATCTCCGCCCTTTGCCGTGTTGGCATCGATATCTCAAGTGTGAAGGATCTGTGCGGATCGCTGATACTTCCCGATGCGCAGAACACTCCCCTCATGAATGCCGAAAAGCACCCATCACACTTCATATATTGATCAAGAAGATTTTCTTCTGCGCCGACGTCGTACTCATCACAGCTGTTTATAAACCGTTCTATTGAGCTTGAAAAATAGAATATCTCGCTCATCCTGCAAAATCCGCGATCCACTCTGTTTTCCCAAACATCTTTTTTAAACACTCTGTTTATTCCATCAACTATTGCATCGGCAGTTTCTGTATGCGTGAGCTTTATACAAAGTCTGCCGTCATCAGCATATCTTGACGCCATGCATCCTCCGAGAATAAAAGCCTTTCGGCAGCATGTGCCCTTAAGCTTTATCTCAAGAAGCTCTTTTTTAACTTCGCCGCAAAATGACATTATATGCTGCCTCTCTTTCATATCGGATATTTTTGATTTTTATGTACATGCCCATATGACATCAGTTTTTCGGAACGTATATTACCTCTTGTGTCAGCATGACGCCGTATCTCTCGTATACACATTTTTTTATGTGATCGATGAGTGCAAGCACATCATCACTGTCGGCATTTCCGTTATTTATTATAAATCCGGCATGCTTGAGCGACACAGCTGCATCGCCTACCGAATATCCCTTAAGTCCGCAATCATCAATAAGCTTTGCGGCAAAATACCCTGTCGGGCGCTTGAATGCGCTTCCTGCGCTCGGATAATCGATAGGCTGTTTTTCGCGCCTGCTGTTCATATTATCGTCCATTTTAGCACAGATCTCACCCGATACACCTGCAATCAGTTCAAGCGTGACTGACAAAACGCAAAGATCCTTCTCATCTTCAAAAATGCTGTGTCGATAAGAAAATCTGTGTTCATCACCGTATATCGTTATCTCACGGTCATTTTTTACATCGTACACACGCGTTGAATATACGACATCCGACATTTCGCCGCCATATGCGCCTGCATTCATAAACACAGCTCCGCCTACCGTTGCGGGAATACCGTAAGCAAATTCAAGTCCAGCCAAAGAATGCTTTCTGCCGACCTCACATGAAAGCTCACTCAAAAGCTTTCCGCATTCACACGTTACATAGGTCTTATCTTCTGTTTCGGCATATTCTGTCCTGTTCATCTTTTTTGTAAATATGACCGAACCGTCAAAGCCCCTGCTGTCAAACAAAATATTGCTTCCGTTTCCAACCACCATATATCTTTCGCCTCGTTTGCTGAGAGTGCGAAGTATAAGCTTGAATTCTTCGGTATTCTCGGGAAAATATGCGACATCGGCTTCTCCGCCTATCTTAAAGGTCGAATGCTTTTTTAAGGGTTCATTATGTATGACTGTCATGACCAACCTCAAATAACTATATCTTCTATTTCTGCAAGATCGTTTATAACATAGGTTATATCCATACCGCTCGGTGCATCCTTGCGGTATTTGTTGTACCAGCAAGTGTCTATCCCTGCATTTATTCCGCCTTGGATATCTGATGTGAGAGAATCGCCTATTATGATAGCACCGGACCTGTCAAACCCTTCTATGCGCGATGCCACCGCATCAAAAAACTCCACTCTCGGCTTTTCAAATCCGATCTCCTCAGACACAAAGACTCCCTTGAACATGGGAGCTAATGGTGAGGGGTCAAAGCGTCCGTCCTGAACGCTCTTTTTGCCGTTCGTAACTATGTACATATCCACCTTGCCGTAAAGTCTTTTGCATATATCAAGCGCGCCGTCCATAAGATATGACTTTGTCGCGAGCGTTTGCGTATAAAATTCGGACATAGCCAAAGGATCTGCAGAAAATCCGTAATGCTCACAAAATCTTGCCCATCTTGCAGAAAAGAGCTTGCTCTTTTCTATCTCTCCACGCTCAAGCATTTTCCAATGCGCATCATTTATCGCGGAATATGTTGACACGATCTCATCACTTACAGGAAGCGAAAATCTGTTAAGAACATCTATCACAGCCTCATATTCCGATCTTTTAAAATCAAGCAGAGTTGCATCTGCATCAAAAAGCACAAATCTGTATTTTGACATGTCTACCTCATAGCTATAATATATTGTATATGATAATTATACTATACCGCCGATAAAAATGCAACCTTTTTTACAAAAAAATAAAGCACGCCGATGAAAGCCTCGGCGTGCAGATCGTATTTGCCATTGCATATATTAAATATCAGAGAAAGTCACATCACAATATGTACAGTGTATCAGATCTCCGTCTTCAGCATTCTTTCCGCAGATGGGACAGATCACTTCAAATTGTCCGTGACCGTATTTTATGGGAAATCTCGTACACCTGAAGTAATGCACGCGCGATCCCACTCTGTAGTATCGGGGGTCTGTCTCGGTCTGCTTATATGTACGAACATATTTTTTGCCATCTTCACTCTCAAAGCTGACATCATACACAGGTACCTTTCTGATGGTCCTGCCGACAGGTATTATCTCCATCCTTGAAACAAAATCGACGACCACAGCATCATGATCCTTATCGCAAAGCTTTTCTATAAGCTTTGACTTATAAAGCCCGTATGCATATATCAGTGTAAGCAGGACTGCACTTCCACCTTCATATATGCCTCGTCTGTTCAGACCAAACATGCAAAACAAAGCTATGAAAGTCGCAAGTAATAGTATCATAGCAATAAGCAAAGCAGTATTCTTTCGTTTTATTTTACGTTTGAGATCCATTTTGCCCTCCTTACAGTTGTCTGTTGTAATTATATCATAGCTAAGCGAAATTGTCAACAAATTTCAACTATAATTAGAATTTTCGGCATGAGTGCCACATATTTCAAAAAAATTTGCATTTTAAATAAAATATTGAAAGATATTTACTCAAAATCACTTGAAAAAATGAAAAAAATGAGGTATAATCAACTATGTATGTCAATAAAGAAAAATATACGGAGGAAATACCATGTTTATAATCGGAATTACAGGACAGAGCGGAAGCGGCAAAAGCGCGATATCCAAAATAATGCTCTCTTTCGGATATTCCGTTATCGATGCGGACTCTGTATATCACGATCTGATATCTCCTCCATCAAATTGCCTTGATGAGCTCGTAAACGAATTTGGGCGCGGAATACTTACCGCAGGCGGATTTCTTAACCGTCAGGCTCTCTCATCCATTGTATTTGACAAAGACAGCAGTGACAAGCTTGAAAGGCTGAACCAAATAACCCACAAGCACATAACCGAGAGGATACGCAAGATCGTATGCGGCATGCGTGCTATGGGAACATCGGTATGCGTGATCGACGCACCGTTGCTCATCGAATCAGGTCTTAATGATCTGTGCGACCTGACAGTATATGTAAGAGCCGACCGCGATGTGCGGATAAAACGCATAATGGAGCGCGATAAAATATCGCAGAGTCAAGCCACGGAGAGGATCAATGCACAAAAGAGCGACGAATTCTATACAGACAACACAGACTGCTCCATAGACAACGAGTCTGATATTAATTCCCTGTCACTGAAGGTCAAAGAGCTTCTCGTATCAAGGGGGATAACACATGGCTAAAAGAAAAAGCTCTGTAAGAAAGATACACTACGGAAGGATATTTCTGATACTTTTGATAGTATCAGTCGCATTCGGCTTTTTGTTTGATGCAATATGCTCTGCAGCCGAAAAAAAGATATATCCGAAAAAGTATGAGGAATATGTTGAAAAATACTCTGCCGAATACAGAGTTCCGCCTGAGCTTGTGTATTCAATAATCAAGTGCGAGAGCAACTTTGACTCTGCCGCTGTGTCAGGTGACGGAGCGATAGGTCTTATGCAGATGATGCCGTCTACCTTCAATGACCTGACGACAAACAAGCTCTCTGAGGATCTCGATACGGGCATGCTGTACGACCCCGAAACAAACATCAAATACGGAGTATACTATCTTTCTTATCTGAAAACATATTTTGATGATTGGAATACAGTCGCGGCGGCATACAATGCAGGATACAACAGAGTCAGAGAATGGCTTAAAGATAAAGAATACAGCAGTGACGGGATATCTCTTATAAACAGCAAGATACCTTACGCTGAAACAAGAAAATACTGTGAACGTGTAGCTCGGGCGCGCGAAAAATACATATCGCTGTATAATAGCGACACGTAACACTAAAAATAAAGAATTAAAAATATTTTACATAAATAACGGAGGATAAAAAATGAACAACGATCTTTACTACAAGAAAACCAACGTTTACGAGGATCTTAGCACAGAGGGTGCTGAAGAGATAAACGTATATTCAGAGGGATACAAGAAATATCTCGATGCATCCAAGACAGAACGCGATTGCGTTGGTGCATCCATAGCTCTTGCACGCGAAAACGGTTATGTCGAATACGACTTTGGCACAGAGATAAAGGTAGGCGGCAAATATTACTACAACAATCACGGTAGAAGCCTCTATCTTTTCAGGATTGGAAGCGAGGATATAAACAACGGAATGAGGATAATCGCATCCCACATAGACAGCCCCAGAATAGATTTTAAGCAGATGCCCATATATGAGGACGGCGGACTTTGCTTTGCAAAGACACGCTATTACGGCGGTATCCGCAAGTATCAGTGGCTCGCAACTCCTCTCGCTCTCCACGGAACTATAGTTAAGAAAAACGGCGAGAGCGTAAATATTAATATTGGTGACAGCGAAAACGATCCCGTATTCTACATCACCGATCTCCTTCCCCACCTCTCACAGGAATACAATTCAAAACCCATGAGCGAGGCTGTATCTGCTGAAAAGCTCAATATACTTCTCGGATCTGTACCCTCATCCGACAAGGACGCACAGGACAAGATAAAGCACAATATTCTCACGATACTCAACGAAAAATACGGCATCGTAGAGGAAGATTTCCTTTCCAGCGATATATTTGCCGTTCCTGCAGGCAGAGCACGCGATGTCGGATTTGACCGCTCGCTCATACTTGCCTACGGTCATGACGACAAGGTATGCGCATACCCTTCCCTCACCGCGCTCTTCAACTCCGATAACAGTGAACACACAGTGCTTGTCGTGCTTGCTGACAAGGAGGAGATCGGAAGCGAGGGCAACACAGGCATGAAGTCCGAGATATTCTCCGACCTTATGAATATCATAACCGAAAGTCTTGGCGGCAACATATACGCTGTCAGAGCCCACTCCAAGTGCCTTTCGGCTGATGTATCATCCTGCTATGACCCCAACTACAGTGAAGCCTTCGACGCCAAGAACGTCAACAGGATCAACTGCGGCGTAGCTATGTCAAAGTACACAGGCAGCAGAGGTAAGTCCGGCACAAATGACGCATGCGCTGAATACATCGCATGGATCAGACGCCTGTTTGAAGAAAACGGCGTGGTATGGCAAGCCGGAGATATGGGCAGAAACGATCTCGGCGGCGGCGGAACTGTTGCCAAGATAATTGCAAATCTCAATATAGAAACAGTCGATCTCGGAGTTCCCGTTCTTTCCATGCACGCTCCCTATGAGGTCATATCAAAGGCTGATATCTACTGTGCTCACAAGGCATTGCTTGCATTCTGCAAATAATGACAGACCTCATCTCACGGCTCGCAGACACCGAGCAAAAATATATCAGGCTTGAATTTGAGCTTGCAAACAATCAAGAGCTGCTGTGTGATGCAAAGGCATATGCCGCTGCGATCAAGGAATACCGTTCGCTCACCCCTATAATTGAAAAGCTTCGCGAGCACAGATGCGCTTTTGATGACATACAGAGCGCAGAAATGATGATAGATGAAGCGACTGACGATGAAATGCGCTCATTTGCACAATCCGAGCTTAAATCTGCCAAGGAGCTGTTTGCAAGGACACATGAGGAGCTGTCCGTACTGCTCTTACCGCGCGATCCGAATGATGACAAGAACGTCATAATTGAGATCCGCGCAGGAGCAGGCGGAGAGGAAGCCGCACTTTTTGCCGCCGTTCTATTCAGAATGTACTCCATGTATGCGCAAAGCGTCGGCTTTAAAATGTCCATTATAAATGCAAATGAAACACAGCTTGGCGGTTACAAGGAGATAGCATTCAGCCTGACGGGTGACGGCGCTTATTCCCGATTCAAGTTTGAATCAGGCGTTCACAGAGTTCAGAGAGTTCCCGAAACCGAATCGCAAGGAAGGATACAGACGTCAACTGCGACAGTTGCCGTGCTTCCTGAGGTGGATGATGTTGAAATAGACATCAAGGACAGCGACCTTATATATGAATCCTGTAAATCAAGCGGAGCAGGCGGACAGCATATCAACAAGACAGAATCTGCCGTGCGCTTGACTCACAAGCCGACAGGAATAGTTATAGAGTGTCAGCAGGAAAGATCGCAATTTAAAAACAAGGACACCGCTCTTAAAATGCTCAAAGCCAAGCTATACGACATAAAAGAACGAGAAAGATCGGAAAAGATAGCTTCGGACAGAAAGAGCCAGGTCGGAAGCGGTGATCGCAGTGAAAAAATACGCACGTATAACTATCCGCAATCTCGCATAACAGATCACAGGATAGGTCTTACCCTCTATTCACTCGACAGCTTTTTGAACGGCAATATCGACGCTATGATAAATGCGCTCATTGCCGCTGACACAGCTGCAAGGCTCGCAAATGATGAAAACAGAATGAATATCTGACATAAAAGATCTTATGAACACAAAAATAATCAAGATAGATGACATACATGCCTCTTGCGATGATATTGAAGCAGGAGCTGAGATGATCAGATCGGGTGGGCTTGTCGTTATGCCGACGGAAACCGTATACGGTCTTGGCGGAAACGCATGCCTTGACAGCTCCGCCAAAAAAATATATGCGGCAAAGGGGCGTCCATCCGACAATCCGCTGATCATACATATTGCAGAACCGAGTGACGCTGAGAAGTATGCATATACAAATGAAACATATTACGCACTTGCAAAGGCATTTATGCCCGGTCCTCTCACCGTCGTTTTAAAGAAAAAGGACATTATTCCCTTCTCGGTCACAGGCGGACTTGAGACCGTGGCTATTCGTTGCCCCTCTAATGCGATAGCTCATGAGCTTATTGCAAAAAGCGGCGTTCCGATAGCGGCACCGTCCGCAAACATCTCGGGCAGACCCTCACCCACATGCGCAGAGCACGTTATAAACGATCTTTACGGGAAGGTCGATATGATAATAGATGGCGGCGAATGTGACATTGGGCTTGAATCCACGATAGTATCTATAAATGATGATGGGTCGCTTACACTACTCAGACCCGGCGGTATCACTTGCGACGCACTAAGCTGTGTTTGCGAGCACGTGATAATACCCGAAACCATTGAGCATTCGCTCAAGGAAAATGAACGTCCTCTCTCACCCGGAATGAAATACAAGCATTATGCGCCGAGATCTCCCCTCATACTGCTCGACGGCACAGCTGAAAATGTGCAGGCATACTTAAAGCGTGAGGAGATGTCGCACAAAATAGCGATACTTTGCTACGACGAGGAAGTAGGGTTATTTAATAACAGCATTTTGCTTCCTGTCGGTTCGGAAAGCGATGTGCAGAGCCATGCCAAAAAGCTGTTCTCTTCCTTACGCGCATGTGATACTTACCCCGACATTGAAAAAATATACGCGCATCTGCCAAGCAAGGACGGTCTTGGGCTTGCGCTGTACAACCGCATGATACGCGCCGCGGCACACACCGTAATATCAGTGTGACAAAGACAAGCGCTCTTCAATAAATGACAAATCCTTATGAAAGGCAAAAATAAATGGCGAGAAAAAAGAAACAGAACGAGATCGAACAGATAGTTTATGCTCCTATAATCCCACAGCCTATCACGGAAACGATAGAAAAGAACTATATGCCATACACCATGAGCGTTATAGTTTCAAGAGCGATCCCCGAGATCGACGGATTTAAGCCTGCACACAGAAAGATCCTGTATACCATGTACAAAATGGGATTACTTAACGGCAGACTTACAAAAAGCACCAATATCGTAGGCGCAGTTATGCAGCTGCACCCCCACGGTGACCAATCCATATACGAAACCATGGTGCGACTTACACGCGGCAATGAAACACTGCTCCACCCCTTTATCGAATCCAAGGGTACATTCGGAAAGCAGTATTCATCAAATATGAAATGTGCCGCGCCCCGTTACACCGAGGCAAAGCTTGATCCATTCAGCGCAGAGATCTTTGCGGGAATAGACAAGAATGCCGTGGATATGGTGGAGAACTATGACGGATCCATGCTGGAGCCCGTATTGCTCCCTACCACATTCCCGAATATCCTTGTATCTGCCAACAGCGGCATTGCCGTAGGTATGGCATCAGACATATGCTCATTCAATCTTTCAGAGATATGTGACGGTACTATTGCAATACTCAAAAAGCCAGACATATCTACAGAAAAGATAATGGACATAATCAAGGCTCCCGATTTTCCGGGCGGCGGACAGATAATATACGACCGCGATGAGATGCGCCAGATATACGAAACGGGCGACGGATCGTTTAAGATAAGGTCGAGATACACATATGACGCACATGAAAATTGCATCGACATCCTGCAGATCCCCTATTCTACCACTATAGAGCCGATACTCAACAAAATATCTGCTCTTGTGAAGGAAGGAAAGCTTAAGGAGATAGCCGATTTCAGAGATGAGATCGACGTAAACGGATTTAAGCTCACATTGGATCTCAGACGCGGAGTTGACCCCGACAAGTTGATGCAGAAGCTTTTCAAGCTCACACCGCTTGAAAACAGCTTTAAGTGTAATTTCAACATACTCATTGATTCCACTCCCCGTCAGATGGGCGTCGTTGAGATACTCAGCGAGTGGATAGCATTCAGAATGAAATGCCTGCGCAGAGAGCTTGAATTTGATCTCAAAAAGAAAAAGGACAAGCTTCACCTTCTCATGGCACTCGGAAAGATACTCCTCGACATAGACAAGGCGATACGCATAATACGTAAGACCGAAAAGGACGAGGATGTTATCCCCAACCTCATGAGCGGCTTTGAAATAGATGAGATACAGGCAAACTACATTGCAGACATAAAGCTCCGTAATCTCAACCGCGAGTATATACTCAACAGGATATCCGAGATCGAGGATCTGCAAAAGCAAATAGCCGAGCTGGAAGCGATAATTGCAGACGACCTTAAGCTCAAGGCACTTATAGCAAAGCAGCTGACCGAAATCAAGAAAAAATACGGCAAGCCGCGTAAGTCGCAGATAATCGGTGCTGACAACATAGAAGCCTATGTTGAAGACAATCACATTGAAAACTACCCGTGCAGACTTGTTCTTTCACGTGAAGGATATTTCAAGAAGATAACCTTCAAGTCGCTTCAGGGTAACGATGTCCAGACCTTCAAGGATGGCGACTCCCTGCGTCAGATATTCGACGCAGAAAACAAGGATGAGATCATCTTCATTACTGATAAGGCTCAGCTTTACCGAGCAAAGGTATCGGATTTTGACAATGTCAAGGCATCCGCGATGGGAGAATACGTTCCCGTTAAGCTTTCCATGGATACAGATGAAAAGCCCGTATTTATGAATATACAGAACAGCTATCGCGAGGGATACAATTTTGTATTTATATTTGAAAACGGTAAGGGCGTACGCATACCCGAAAAGGCATATGAAACCACAGCGGTAAGGCGAAAGCTTAAAGGTGCATGCTCCTCCGCTTCACCCATAGTAGAGGTATTCTCAGAGGAGGAAAAGAAGCCGTTTGAGATAATGCTTATAAATTCAGAAAACAAAGCAATGATAATCAAGACTTCTCTTATAACCCAGAAGACCACAAGGACCGCCACAGGATCTCAGATAATGACACTCAAGGGTGATAGCAAGGTAACGCGTACACTCTCGGATTTTGAATCTGTTTTTGAAAACACCAAGGGATACAGAAAGATCAAGCTTCCCGCTACCCCTGTAGCGCTTTCAGATGCCGACTTAAGATCTCAAGCTATGAAAAACGAAAATTGATCATGATATTTTGAAAGGAATATGATTATGAGCAAGCAGAATAAAAAAACTCTTATTTTGGTATTGTGCATCGTGCTTATCGCATTTATGGTCATTGGACCTGTTGCGGGCATTATCTCTTCAATACTCTGATAAGCAAAAAGGATCAAAAAACGAAGCATCACGCTTCGTTTTTTGATCCTTTTATTACAACTAAAATATGTAAAGCGGCTATTTTTCATCGCCGTTTTTTTCATTTGTGTCTATATTTGCGGCAGGATCCGAGTCACTGCCGTCCTTTTCGTCGCTTTCTTTGTATATTTCTATCATCTTGAATGCTATTCCGAACATAAGCTCCTTTTCTTCCCTGCTTATTCCGTTCAGATTTCTGATGAACAAGCGCAAGGTCTTGAGCTTATTTCCCGATGCCTGCGAAATGGTATCTATACCAGCTCTTGCAACACAATCAAAGAATATATCCGTGAATTTCTGCTTTTCCTCATTGGTCATGCGCGACATTACCGCATTGAAGCTGCTGTGATATCGCTCAATGCGCGGAGTAAGCCCGACATGCTTTTTAAAGTGGGGACCGTCAAGCTCCCATGAATAAAGATCGTGCTGATACGGACCCTTATAGCTGCTGTTTACAACCTTGAACTTGCCGCCGTTGAACATAGTTCCCACAAGTGATGACTGCGGTATGATATTTTCCATTTTCTGCGACATATCTTCGTATTCGCGCGAAAGTACAAATTCACCCGAGTGCCCCGGACCGTCAAAATTATATACCTTTGCTATCCTGTCGGATATTTCCACAGAACGGACCGCGGCATATACCGCAAGATTTCCTCCCTTGGAGTGACCGCAAATATATATTGGTGAATTCGGATATTTGTCCGCTATTTTCAAAAGATAGTCAACAGCCTTCTTCTGCGACGGGATCTCCTGCATAAATGTAAGATTGAAGTCCTCTCTCCAACCTGTTACGGTGTCATCCGTACCTCTGAATGCCACTACCTTGCATCCGTCGTCAAGATGGAATGTCATAGCCGAAAACTGATAACACTCTTCAAGGTTTACATCATTTACAAAATCCGAGATCATTATGTTTGCAAACCTATCTGTATCTATCATCTCGCCTATCATGCGAATTATCTTTTCTATTGGAAATATGACACCCATTTTTGTGCCCGTATCTGTATTCAGATCAAGATAGCTCTCAAATACGTATTTCAAATTTTCAGGCTGATCCAATTCCCCGTCGCAAAGAGCTATATCATAATCTAAATAGGACGACATTGCAAATACAGCACCGTCTATCTCACACATGGGCGAGGCGGCAAAGCTGAGATCGCCTCTCCATTTTAAATAATCAAATATATCCATATCCTCTCCTATAATAAGGATCTGTTAAAGCGGCGATCAGAGCGCATAATCTCCGGCAATGATAGCATCCACAACGCGCTTGTTGCACTCATCGCAAAGCTCCAGAGTTTCTGCCTCTGTCATGACACGTATCACCGGCTCTGTTCCCGACGCACGCAAAAGCATCCTTCCGTTTCCGCAGAGCAGCTTTTCTGATTCTGAGAGTGCCGCTCTGACATTACTGTCCTCCATAACCGCTCTCTTATCCTTTACCTTAACATTCAAGAGCCTTTGCGGATAAAGCACGCAGGGCTCGGCAAGCCTTGAAAGAGTCGTTTTTGTAGCCTTTATGACCTCCATTATCTTAAGGCTGGTAAGTATTCCGTCACCCGTTGAGGCGTATTGGCTGAATATGATGTGACCCGACTGCTCTCCGCCTATGCAGTTATTATGCGCTGACATATAATCATGCACATTCTTATCTCCTACAGCGGTCTGTGCATAGTCGATACCAAGCTCATCAAGTGCCTTGAACAATCCGCAGTTAGACATGACAGTTGCAACTACGGTATTATTGACAAGCTCTCCATGCTCCTTGAGATACTTTGCATATATATACATTATCTTGTCGCCGTCACATACCTGACCCTTCTCATCCACACACAGACATCTGTCGGCATCTCCGTCATACGCAAATCCGACATCCATACCGTTTTCAACAACATATTTTGCAAGTCCTTCAATATGAGTGCTTCCTGCATTTTCATTTATATTTGTTCCGTCAGGATCTGCATTTATGACATATGTTTTAGCTCCAAGTGCATCAAAAACGCTTTTGGCAATATTCCAAGCACTTCCGTTAGCGCAGTCAAGCGCGACCTTCATACCCTTAAATGAGTATAGTCCAAGCGATATGAGATAGCCTATATATCTGTTTCTGCCTGCAACATAATCCACAGTCTTGCCTATTTCATCCTTGATCGCAAGCGGCAATTCACCGCTCTTTCCGTCAAGATAATCCTCTATAAGATCAATAACATAGTCATCCATCTTTTCTCCCTGAGAATTGATGAGCTTTATGCCGTTATCGTAATAAGGATTGTGACTTGCGGATATCATGATACCGCAATCAAATCCGTCGATCTTTGCAATATATGCAACAGACGGCGTTGTAGTAACATGCATAAGACACGCATCCGCACCTGATGCTGTTATTCCTGCAGAAAGAGCATACTCAAACATATAGGATGAAAGCCTTGTATCCTTTCCTATAAGTATTTTTGCCCTATCGCACGGGTCTGTATGCTGTTGATTATAATACCAACCGATAAATCTGCCGACCTTATATGCATGCTCGACCGTAAGTACTACATTGGCTTCGCCTCTGAACCCGTCTGTTCCGAAATACCTTTCCATTATTTCCCCCGTATGAAATGTATTATTTTTTGGCAACGATATCGCCATTATTTTTAAATATGCTGTTTTCAGGCACGACACCTCTTACACAGCTCGTCGGATAAACGCTTGAATTTTTTCCTATGACAGTTCCGGGATTCAAAACCGCATTGCAGCCTATCTCCGCATGATCTCCAAGTGCCGCTCCGACCTTCTTTCTCTGCGTATCTATCACTATCCCCGTTTCTCTGCTTTTGACACAGACATGACCCTTATCCGATCTTACATTGCTCGTTATAGAGCCTGCCCCCATGTGCGCCTTATATCCGAGGATACTGTCTCCGACATAGTTATAATGAGGCACCTGCACTCCGTCAAACAGTATGGAGTTTTTGATCTCTGCGGAATTACCGATAACACAGCCGTCGCCTATAAGTGCACAGGATCTGATATATGCGCAATGGCGCACCTCGCTCTTATGCCCGATTATGCAGGGCGCTCCGATATATGCACTGCCCTGAACAGATGCATCCTTTGCGATCCACACATTTTCACTGACTTCATCAAATTCATCAGGGTCAAGTGTTCGTCCGAGCTTTATTATCATATCGCTTATTCCCGACAATGCCTCCCACGGATAGACAAATCCTTTTAAATATTCGTCTGCTCTTGTGTGCGCAAGGTCAAAAAGCTCGCAGATCATCGCTTCCTTTATAACTGCATCCATAATATGATATGCTTCCTTTCAAAATGCTGATATTATTTGAGATCGACGATAGTCACACCGCCGTCGCCCTCACCGAATTGCCCGATGCGGAAGGATGCTATCCTTCTGTCACCCTTAAGGAACTTCCAAAGGGCATTTTTAAGTGCACCTGTGCCTTTACCGTGAATGAGCCTAATGCGCGAAAAGCCTGCAAGCATTGCTTCATCGATATATTTATCAACTGCAAACCACGCCTCATCGCCGTTCATTCCGCGGAGATCTATCTCATCCTTAAATGAAGTCGATCTTTTTACCGTATAGTTTGATGCCTTTATCTTCTTGTCGCCGCATATGACCGTAGGTGATGTGTCCTTGAGCCTCAGATCCTTGACCTTGACTCTTGTCTGCAATATACCTGCCTGAACCCTTACATTTCCTGACTTATCGGGATCTTCAAGCAATATAGCATCGCTTCCGATGCTCATTATAGTCACCTCATCGCCCTTTTTAAGCGGTCTTGGGAGCACATATCCTTCGTCCTTTTTTTCTTCTACGGGATCATAGCTGTCTTCATCCTGACGCACACGATCTCTGACAGCACGTCTTGCACGCGCGATCTCATCTCCGAGATGCTCGCTGTCACGCGCCTTCTTCACCTTATCCATCTGCTCAAGTATAAAGTCACTTGAAAGCTTGGCGGAACGCACCATGGCGTATGCCTTTTCCTTGGCTTTTTCAAGCTCGCGGCGCGATTCTTCAACGCGCTTTTTTATCTCTGCCTCAGACTGAGTTTTAAAGCGCTCATAATCTATCCTCATCTGCTCCGCAAGAGCCTTTTGCTTTTCCATCTCCACGCGGTTCTTCTCAAGCTGACCGATGATATCCTCAAATTTTCTGTCATCAGAGCTTATGTGCTCATTTGCGCGCGCGATGATCTCCTCTGAAAGTCCGAGCCTTGCAGATATGGCAAATGCATTAGATTTACCGGGAGTACCGATGCAAAGCTTATATGTGGGCTTAAGAGTCTGAACATCAAATTCGCATGAGGCGTTACAAACACCTTGTGTATCAAGAGCATATGCTTTGAGCTCCACATAATGCGTCGTTGCCGCGCACATAGCGCCCCTCTCACGCACGCTCTCAATTATAGATACCGCAAGAGCCGCTCCTTCAATAGGATCGGTTCCAACGCCAAGCTCATCAAAAAGCACAAGTGAGCCTTTGCCTATCTTATCCATAAAGGATACTATATTTACCATATGTGCCGAGAATGTGGAAAGTGACTGCTCTATGCTCTGTTCATCTCCGATATCCACATATATACTGTCAAATATGCAAATACCCGAGCCTTCATCTGCAGGAATATGCAAGCCCGACTGCGCCATAAGTGCAAACAGACCGAGTGTCTTTAACGTTACAGTTTTTCCTCCCGTATTCGGTCCTGTTATTATCATAGTGTCATATCCGTCGCCAAGCGACACACTTATAGGCACTACCTTGTCTTTTTCTATAAGAGGATGTCTTGCCCTTTTAAGATCTATCTCGCGGTCTGACAATATCGTTGGCGACACTGCATCCATTGACATGGAAAGCGCGGCACATGCAAACGCAAAAGCAAGCTCATTTATGTTCATATAATCAAGAAGTATCGCGCTTAAGCGCTCAGATACCTCACACGAGAGCTTTGAAAGAATGCGCTCTATCTCATGCTCCTCCTTTGATCTAAGCACCCTCAGCTCGTTGTTTGCCTCTACGACCTGCATCGGCTCGACGAATATGGTAGCTCCCGACGATGATGTATCGTGTATAAGTCCCTTTACGTCATTCTTATGCTCTGCCTTTACGGGAACGACATATCTTCCATTCCTTTGAGTAACTATATTCTCCTGCAAAAATTTACTGTGAGGACCGCCCTGCACATATCTTTGCAATGAATCCTTAATTCTGTTATTGGTGTTTTTTATCTGTCTGCGGATATTTGCAAGCTCGCTTGATGCCTCGTCGGCTATAAGCTCCTCGGATATTATGGATCTGTATATCTTATCCTCAAGCGTGCGATCGGGTATGAGCCTGTCGAACACCTCATCAAGAGATGTATCAAACAAATGATTTCCGTAGCAATAGTCCAAAAGCCCCCTTGCCGTACGCAAAACGAGTGCCACATCAAGAAGCTCACGGGGATTTAAGGTAGCACCCTTATCCGCTCTTTCGCAAGCCTCACCTATATCTCTTATGCCTCCAAACGAGGGCATGCCCTTGCTTTCACAAAGGCGCCTTGCATCAGTCGTTTTTTTCTGGCGCATTATAACTATATCCGTATCCTCTGACGGAAGCAGAGTCATAGCGGTATTTTTTGCGCCCTCGGTCTGTGCGTACAAAGCGAGCATTTCTTTTATCTTATCAAACTCAAGTGATATCAGACTTCTGTATTCAAACGGCAATCCTTCAGCACCTCCTTATGTTATCTGTTTTATTTGACATGTAAAGTATTTTATTCATTTAAAAGCTTCAGTGCTTTTCTATATATGCATTCTCCCGAAACGCCTGCACTGTCATATATGCTCTTATCCTTTTGTGCACTGACAAGATCCTCGGATGCAACTATGCTGTACTTTATACCGTCAAGCACACCTGCCTCTCGGAGCTTTTCAGAGAGCGACATTCCAAATCCGCCGTTTTTTATCTCTTCTTCGGCAAATATGCATACGGAAGGTGAATGCTTCTTTATGATATCATCTATCATGGGGAGAATGGTATCATACGGCTTTATGATCTCGCACAGTGCAATACCCGCAGGTATTCCCGCATCCTTAAGCATCTCCTCGGCGTATATAGCATGCTGTACATAATTTCCGTAAGTAATAATGAGAACATCACATGATATGCCAAGCTCCATATCCGATCTTACACCTATGATGTCATCATCACGACCGACCCTGCAGAACCTTTCTACAATATCCGCATTCTCCTTGCCGTTAGGATACCTCACAGCTGACGGACAGTTATCTGCGAGCGCACGGTCTATGGATGCGCAGAGCCCCTTATAGGATATCGGGGTATATATCTTTATATTCGGTATGTGTGAAAGAAATGCAACATCGAATATGCCGTGATGGGTAGGTCCGTCAGATGCATTCAGACCTGCGCGGTCTATACAGAACAGGACAGGAAGACCCTGCAATGCTACATCATGTATTATCTGGTCGTATCCACGCTGTAAAAATGTAGAGTAAACAGCGAATACAGGCTTAAATCCGTTTGCGGCAAGACCTGCTGCAAATGTTACGGCATGCTCCTCTGCAATACCGACATCGAAGAATCTGTCGGGATATGCCTGCTTAAAGCCTTCCAGCCCCGTTCCCACACTCATGGCTGCCGTTATGGCTACTATCTTATCATCATCCTTTGCGCACAATGTGAGATGATCTCCCATCGTATAGGAAAAGCTGTTATCACTCGGCACAAGCTCTCCGTCAAGGGACACGACATCCTTATTCGGGGATATACCGTGATATGCCGACGGATATTTCTCGGCGTATTCAAATCCCTTTCCCTTTTTAGTCTTAAGATGTATTATAACGCTTCCGTTTGCCTTTTTAGCCTCCTCAAGAAGCGCCTCAACGTCATCATAATTATTTCCGTCAGCCGGTCCAAGATAATAAAGACCCATGTTTTCAAAATATGTGCTACCGTACATCAGATTCTTTACCGATCGCTTTACAGCCTTAAAAGCGCGGAACACGGGCTTTCCTATAAGAGGAACACCTTTGATTATGCTTGCGGTAACTCGCTTTGCCCTGAAGTATCCCTTTTTGCTTCGGGTCTTAGCCATAAGCTTTGCAAATTTGCCTATGTTCTTCGATATCGACATCTCATTTTCATTTAGTATGATAATGAGTTTCAGGTCGTCGTCACAGTTATTGAGTGCCTCATGCACCATTCCACCGGTGAACGCACCGTCACCAAGCACAGCCACAGTATATGCATCGCTTCCGCTGAGCTTATCTGATATCGCAAAGCCGAGAGCCGCCGACACCGATGTCGAGCTGTGACCTGCACCAAAGGCATCGTATACACTTTCGCTTCTCTTTGTAAAGCCTGATATACCCCCACCCTGTCGCAATGTATCAAATCTGTCAAATCTGCCTGTGAGTATCTTGTGTACATAGCTCTGGTGACCGACATCAAAAATTATATGATCCTTCGGCGCATCGAACACCCTGTGTATAGCCACAGAAAGCTCAACGACACCGAGATTTGATGCAAGATGTCCGCCGCATTTTCCGACAGTTTCGATAAGGCAGGCTCGCACTTCATCACAAAGCTTTGGTATGTCTGTTCTGTCTATGCGCTTCAGATCATCCGGACTCTTTACAGAGTCCAAAAGCTTATACTTATCATCCATTACTTTTATATTCCAATTCAAAATCATAAATATTTTTCATATACATATATTCTAACACATTTTTCTGATTTTGTGAAGAGGTTTTTACAATAAAAGCGTTTTTTTAGTAAAAAGAAACTGATATTTTAAACAGAAAAGGAGCGATGCTTTTGCATCGCCCCGAAAAATTTTAAAATTATTTAGCGTCTTTAACAGCATTCTTTGTGCCGCAGTAGATCATCTTGCCTGATCTCTTAATAACAAAATCGGAATCATCATCTTCTTCATCGTCAAAATGCTTTTCAACCTTTTCCCAAGCATCCTTAGCAGCGTCAGCATCTGTGTAATAAAGAATCGTGATAGCTTCACCCTTCTTTGCACCTGTTACGATTGCTTCAACATCGCCTGCCCAAGAGAAAGTTATTTTAGCAAGAGTGCTATCGAATTTCTCTGCAACATACTCGTTCTTTTCAAGAGCCTTAACAGCCTTGTCAGGATCGGAAGCAGGTCCGCCGCAGGAAACAAGCATACCGCATGCCATAACTGCTACGAGCGCGAGGGTTAAAATTCTTAAAAATGTCTTTTTCATGATTTCATCAAACTCCTTTCATGAATTACACACATATTATACTATGTTTTCATAAAGTTGTCAACTGCTTTTTTGTTGCAAAATATCAAAAATTGTATAAAAAATTCTTAATTTTATTTAAGAATTTAAAGCTTTTCTTCTGATCTTTGATAATACGGCGTCAATAACAGGTATGGAGATGACGAAGCCTGCCGACAGATACACAAGTGCATTGCCTATATATGAATAAAGCGTGCGTCCGCTCAGCATACAGACATCCCCCATCGCATACCCTTCGGTCAGCTCTGCGCATATATCCATGATCTCGCCCCTCGGAGATATGACGGTGGATATTCCCGTATTTGCCGCTCTGAGAAGATAGCGCCCATTTTCAACAGCTCGGAAAACAGACTGTGCGTTATGCATATACAAGGCGCGCGAATCTCTGAACCATGAATCATTAGTTGCAATACAGATAAGCTCTCCGCCCTCTCTTACCGACTCAAGGATGACATTTTCATATATGGAATCAAAGCATATTCCAACGCTTACATATCCGTATTCCGTATAAAGCGGCGAGCTTGAATTGCCAAAAAGTATATCTCGGTCAAGCATCTGTATCTCAGAGAGCGGAGGTATCAGAGTCATGATAATGTCTTCCATAGGGACAAACTCTCCGAAAGGGACAATATGCTGTTTTGCATATATATCCTCGCCGTATGTTCCGTCAGGATACACGGCAAAGCAGGAATTATACACACCGCCCGCTTCCCCTTCCGTAAACGTCGATATAAGAAGAGTTATGTTGCACTCACGTGCAAGGCTTGATATTCTCGTGACCATGCCGTAGCTGTTATTAAAAAAGCTGTACGGCAATGCAGTTTCGGGCCAGAGCACGATCTGTGCGCCCTCATTTGCCGCCATGCGTGTATACTTTTCATAAACCTCAACAGTGGCAAGATACTGGTCAACACCGCTTTCCCACTTTGCATCTGCATCTATGTTGCCCTGAATTGCCGCGACCTTAACACCATCCTTATCCGATCTTATGGGAATATTCGCATATATTGCGCCGAATGCCGTATTTGCAACAACAATTCCAACGCATACAGCTGATATCAGGCGTGCTAGCTCTGTATTAAGCACCGCATACCCGATATACGCATTCACAAGCACTATCAGGAATGTCACAAAATATGAGCCGAAAAGCGATGCCGACTGTATGGTGTAGATGTATGATGATTGACCAAGGCAGAGCCTTGCCCACGGAACTCCCCACCAGCCTACAGTCTGCCACCACTCAATTATGACATATAGGAATGCAAATACAAGCGGCATGAGCGCCGTGTGTCTCTTTAAGGTCGCGCCTCTTGCAAGCACTCCGAGCAAAACAAAGCTCAAAGCGCTCATAAGCGCCTGAAGCAGCGACAGTCCAAACATCGCAAGCAACACGACGAATGCCGCCGCACCCTTTGATAATCCTGCAAACTCCATTGGATACATGTACAAAAACCAATGAAACGCTATGGCGTAATACGACCAGAAATAAACTATACCGTAAAAGTAAAGCTGTCTTTTTTTAACTGCGACATCACATGCGCAGATATACAGAAGTATAAGACAAGGTATCATCGATACCCACTGCAAAAATCCAAGCTTTGGGAATACCGTCGGCAAAGACGATGCACATCCGCTGAGTATAAGCAATAGATATCTGTATTTGAATATCTTATTTTTATCAACAAATATAGATCCCGTCATGATATCACCGATCGACCTTTGATATGGCATTGATCTTTTCTGCCGCTCCCGCAAAATTTCTGACAAACCATATGTCAGATGCATCAAGGCAGACCTGTTTGCCCTTCAGATATCCGAGTATTCCCTCGCGGTCCTTGAAATCAAATATCAGTCTGTATGAGTACAGTGCCTGATATTTATATCCGCTTTCCTTATCATCACGGTTTACGCCGTATTTTCCGTCACCGAGGAGCGGATGACCTATATGAGCCATATGTGCTCTTATCTGATGCGTCCTTCCCGTCACAAGCTCTACCTCAAGCAAGGACTCGCCTCTCTGTGAGCATACCGTTCGGTATTTTGTAATGATATTTTTATACCCGGGTATTTCCCTGTCGGATATCCTTACTGTGTTGTTCTTCTCGTCCTTGCGCAAAAATCCCGTCAGAGTATCGCTGCTCTTAGGCATCCTTCCATGGACTGCACATATATAGAACTTGCGTATCTCGTCATATTTGATCTTTTCATTCATCTCTCGGAGGGCTTCTGCGTTTTTGGCAGCTATAACTATGCCTCCAGTGTTGCGGTCTATTCTGTTGCACAGCGCAGGCGCAAATGACTGCTCTTCATTCGGATCATACTCTCCCTTGGAATACAAATAAGCCTTTATATGCATTATGAGCGTATTATCCTTTGCCTCGTCATCCTCATGCACGAGCACTCCGGGTCTTTTATTGCAAAGTATTATGTTATCGTCCTCATACACGATATCAAGCTTCGGCTTGATACGCGAAAGCGCGCCGACATCCTTTTCGGGAGAATCAAAGAATTCATCTCTGATAAAGAGCTGTATCTCATCCCCCTCACAAAGTATATACTTTTGTTCGGTCCGCGCGCGATTGACCTTTATCTTTTTGGTCCTTATATACTTATACATAAGCGACGCAGGAAGACCGCAAACCGCTTTGGTAAGGAATTTGTCAAGTCGCTGTCCTGCGTCGTTCTTTTTTACTGTGATTATTCTCACGCTGTACTGTCAGATGGTTCCGAATATTCTGTCGCCTGCGTCGCCGAGTCCGGGAACTATGTATGCCTTGTCATTGAGGCATTCGTCAAGTGATGCTGTGAATATATCAACATCGGGGTGCATCTCCTGGACCTTCTTAACGCCCTCGGGAGCGGCTACCAAGCACATAAATCTGATATTCTTACAGCCCTTCTTCTTTAAGGTGTTAAGCGCATCACATGCAGATCCGCCTGTTGCAAGCATGGGGTCTACAAGAATAACTATTCTGTCCTGTATATCTGTCGGGAGCTTGCAATAATACTCAACAGGCTCATGTGTTTCAGGGTCGCGGTAAAGACCGATGTGTCCTACCTTGGCAACGGGAACAAGGCTCAAAATACCGTCAACCATGCCTATACCTGCACGAAGGATAGGAACTATGGCTAACTTTTTACCGGATACCATAGCTGCCTTTGTTTTAACAACGGGTGTTTCAATAATAACATCCTCAAGCGGAAGATCGCGTGTAAGCTCATATCCCATAAGCATAGCTATCTCATTGAGCAGCTCTCTGAAATCCTTAGAGCCTGTTTTTTTGTTTCTCATAATGGAAAGCTTGTGCGCTATAAGAGGATGGTCTACAATATGAAGTGTACTCATATCTCAATTTCCTTTCATTTTTGTCATAATTTATCTTTCTCCTCATTATACTACTATTTACGGATTTTTTCAAGAGCTTTTTAAACTTTTTAGTACAAAAAGAAATTATTTTATCATTATATCTTTACAAAATGCCCGCTTCGTGCTAAAATTATGTATAAGATATAAAACATATACGGAGATAACATGTCTGAAAACATAAAGAAAACAGTTGGAATATACACGCTCGGATGCAAGGTAAATCAATACGAATCCGAAGCGCTGGCAGAAAAAATAGAAGGTCTCGGCTATACTGTATCGGATTTTGACGGAGATAATTTTGCCTACGTCATCAATTCCTGCACCGTAACAGCAGAATCCGACCGCAAGGCAAGACAGCTTATAAGGAGAGCTATCAACAGATCACCCTCTGCATATGTGCTCGTCTGCGGATGCTATGCCCAGAATTCCCCGAATTCCGTAGCTGATATAAGCGGTGTGGATTACATATGCGGAACCTCTAACAAAATGAGCATTGCTGACAAGATAGCCATGCTCGACGCTCAAGGACACAAAAATGCAAAGGCGGAGATTTGCGTACCCCCTCTTTCGGATGCGGGATTTGAACACATGTGCATCAAAAAATTTGACCGAACACGCGCATATATAAAAATACAGGACGGTTGTGAATCTCACTGTGCCTACTGCGCTATTCCGTCTGCACGCGGACCTGTGCGCTCCAAGCCGTTTGACGATATCATTGACGAGGTGACATATCTTACGCGCTCGGGTTGCAGAGAGATAGTTTTAACGGGAATAGAGACAGGCGATTACGGTCGTGATATAGGCGGCATCGACCTTGCTTCCCTGCTTATCGCAGTGGACAAGATCCCCAATATCGGCAGAGTCAGGCTCGGGTCTCTCGATCCTGCCATAATTAAGCCTGATTTTCTGGAGAAGATACGCGATCTCAGCTCACTGGCGCATCATTTTCACATATCGCTTCAAAGCGGCAGCAGCAATGTGCTTGCCAAAATGAAGCGCAAGTACAACGCAGATCAAGCCATGAACGCAATAAGGCTCTTAAGGGACACATTCCCCGACGTACAGCTTACAACCGATATCATAGTGGGATTTCCGTGCGAGAGCGACTGCGACTTTGAGATGACCAAAAATTTCGCCTTGGAAGCGCGTTTTTTGATGATACACGTATTTCCCTACTCAAAGCGAGCAGGCACGCTTGCGGCAAAAATGGACGGTCAGATAGATGAACAGATCAAAAAAGCAAGAGCGGCTGAATTATCCACGCTTGAGGCAAGCATACGAAAGGATATACTTGATGGGCTCTGCAATTCAAGATCAAAGGTGTTGTTTGAAAGCTACCGTGACGGCTTTGCTTACGGTCACACACCTGAATTTGTGGAGATCAGGGTACGCTCCGAGTATGACAGGCGCGGAGAAGAGGCTGTCGTGACCATAGTTTCAAACGACGGCAACATATGCGACGCTGAGATCTGTGACGGAGAGATATAAATTCTTCCGTATTAATAGTTTGTTTTTAAATTTCTGCAAATTTTTTTTGAAAAGCTATTGCTTTTTTCAAAAAAGTATGCTATAATATATGCAATGTGCGAAAAATCTTATGTTTGAACATTCATCATAAGAAAATAAAGAAAATAATAATAGTCATATAAGCATGAGAATGCGAGGAGGTGTCAAAATGGCAAAGTGCAGTATTTGTGGCAAGGGTGTTGTTTTCGGTCAGAATGTTTCTCACTCCAACCGTAAGACAAACAGAACATGGAAGCCCAATATTCGTAAGGTTAAGGCAGTAGTTGACGGTACACCCAAGACCGTTGCTGTATGTTCTCGTTGCCTTCGTTCCGGTAAGGTTACACGAGCTTAATTTTCGGAATACAAGATCAAAAACATATAGGGTGTGTCGTTTCGGCACACCCTGTAAGTTTATTTATGACTTGAGGTATATATGAAAAAAATTGCTGTCCTCGGCGAGAATGCATGTAATAACATAAGCATGGGGCTATATGACGCTGAGATGATCTCTCTTCCCTGCGCATCCCACATTCCGCCCCCGCTCTCCCATCATGCGGACATGATCTTATTTATAGGATTTGATACATTATTTACGCACACAGAATATTATAAAAGTAATAAAAATGTTATTGACGAGATAGCAAGCCTTCTTCACCTGTCGCTTTGTATTTCGGATGAATATACAGCACAGAGCTATCCATACGATGTTTTATTTAATGCGGTGCTTTTGGGAAACAGGCTCATATGCAACAAAAAAACCGTATCAAAGCATATTTTAGAGCATGCAGAAAAGCACAGGTGCGAAATTATAAATGTAAATCAAGGCTACACAAAATGCTCTACCTTGATAGTATCGGGCAATGCAATCATAACATCAGACTTAAAGATACACAATGAGGCATCAGGGCATAATATAGAGTCATTGCTCATATCATGCGGAGGGATAGAGCTTCCGCCGTATGAATACGGATTTATCGGAGGCACCTCGGGATGTGATGAAGATAACATCTATTTTTACGGTGATATATCAAAGCACCAAGACTATAACACCATAAAAGAATTTATACAAAGCCACAATAAAAATATAGTCACATTAAATAATGACAGACTTTGCGATGTGGGGAGCATATTTATTTACAATATCTGACAAAAACATAATTGGCGAAGTTTTTCATTGGTTTAACTTGAGCAAAAAAGCAGTAGCGATGCTTTGCATCGCTACTGCTTTTTTGGTCGAGGTGACAAGATTCTGAACTTTAGTTTTGCGACTAAGTTTATCTGAAGCAACGCCTATCTTTCGCAAAACAGCCAATGTAAGCATTGGCGAAGTTTGAATCGTGAAGATACTTTAAGCAAAAAACTAACCGATGTGCTTTGCACATCGGTTAGTTTTTTGGTCGAGGTGACAAGATTCTGAACTTTAGTTTTGCGACTAAGTTTATCT
>CAZVUD010000016.1:0-35559 GCA_964629615.1 uncultured Clostridium sp.
CAACACCGCCTGCAAGCTTTGCAAGTCTTTCCTGGAGCTTTTCACGGTCGAAATCACTTGTGGTGTTTTCAATGCCTGCTCTGATCTGATTTACTCTTGCCTTGATGCTATCGGGATCACCTGCGCCGCCAACTATGATGGTGTGCTCCTTAGTGATCTTGACCTGACGTGCATGACCGAGTACCTCAATGCCTGCGTCCTTAAGCTCAAGACCGACCTCGGAGGAAACAACAGTACCGCCTGTAAGGATAGCGATATCCTGAAGCATTTCTTTTCTTCTGTCGCCAAATCCGGGAGCCTTTACAGCTACGCATGTAAATGTTCCGCGGAGCTTGTTGAGCACGAGAGTCGTAAGAGCCTCACCCTCAACGTCCTCAGCGATTATAAGAAGCTTTCTGCCGCTCTGGAGAAGCTGCTCAAGGAGAGGGAGTATATCATTTATAGTGGATATCTTCTTGTCTGTGATAAGAAGGAGAGCGTCATCTATAACAGCCTCCATCTTGTCGGAATCTGTAACCATATAAGGGGAGAGATAGCCGCGGTCGAACTGCATGCCCTCAACCACCTCGGAATATGTTTCAGCACTCTTGGATTCCTCAATAGTGATAACACCGTCGGCTGTAACCTTTTCCATTGCATCTGCAATAAGCTCGCCTATTACCTCATCGCCCGAGGAAACAGTACCTACTCTTGCGATGTCCTCACGTCCGTTTACCTTCTTTGCGTTGTCACCGAGAGCATCGACAGCAGCATCAACTGCCTTCTTCATACCCTTGCGCAATACCATGGGATTTGCGCCTGCGGTAACGTTCTTCATACCCTCTCTTACAAATGCCTGTGCGAGCAATGTTGCTGTTGTAGTACCGTCGCCTGCTGCGTCGTTGGTCTTTGTAGCAACTTCCTTTACGAGCTGTGCGCCCATATTTTCAGCCGCATCCTCAAGCTCGATGTCCTTTGCAATGGTAACACCGTCGTTTGTGATGAGGGGAGAACCGTATTTCTTGTCAAGGACAACGTTTCTGCCCTTGGGTCCCATAGTGATCTTAACTGTATCAGCAAGCTTATCAACGCCTGCCATAAGTGCATTTCTTGCTTCTATTCCGTAGAGAATGTTCTTTGCCATAATAAAATTACCTCCGTTATGAAATATTATTCAACGATAGCGTATATGTCGTCCTCGGGAAGGATGGTGTATTCCGTTCCGTCAAGCTTAACGGTCGTGCCTGCATACTTGCTTGCAATGACCTTTTCACCGAGCTTTACGGTAACAGGAACAAGAACTCCGTCCTCAATCTTGCCGGGGCCTATTGCTACTACCTCGGCTATCTGAGGCTTTTCCTGTGCTGCAGCTGTAAGGATTATACCGCCGTGGCTCTTTTCCTCGGCTTCGATAAATTTGATCACGACTCTGTTTGATAAAGGCTTGAGTGTCATATTATTTACCTCCTCTGTAAATTGAGTAAAATTTTTATCTTGCATAATTTTTAGCACTCTTGGGTGCCGATTGCTAATCACATGATATATTCTACACCATTTTTTGCAAAAATCAAGAGGTTTTTTTAATAATTCACAATCTGTTTACAAATGAAATGTTGATTTAACACTGCAGGGTGCTAAAATCTCTCGGTTGGACATAAAATGATAAAAAATACATATGTGTGGAGGAATGATGCTCGGATTTATAGATCAGAAGATCATCGGTGTAGCCGCTCCCGTGTTGCTTTTGCTGACAGGGATATACTTTATGCTTAAGCTTCGGGGATTTTTTCTAATCCATCCCATAAAAACGGTAAAGAGCATGAGATATAAGAAAAAGAGCAACGGCACATCGCCCTTTCGCGCCATGTGCCTTGCGCTTGCAGGAACTCTCGGAGTTGGAAATATCGTAGGTGTTGCATCTGCGATATCCTTTGGCGGAGTGGGTGCTGTGTTTTGGATGTGGATATCGGCTCCATTAGCAATGACGCTGAAATACTGCGAAATACTGCTTGCGGTAAGATACAGGAAAAGCGACGGTAAGAGGACATTTGGCGGAGCTGTATATTATATAAAGGAAGCTTTTTTAAAATTGCATTTAAAGACATTTGGGTGTGTAATATCATCCGTTTTCGGTCTGCTCTGTATAGTAAATTCACTTACAATGGGATGCGTGATGCAGGTAAATGCCATATCGGATGCGGTAAGCGACGTTTTCCCGATCTCACCGTTGCTTGTAGGTATTCTTGTTGCCGTGCTTATATTTGCGGCGGTGTGCGGTGATGGCGAAAGAGTAGGGAAGATAAGCGAGATAGCTGTTCCGATCGCAAGTATGCTCTACATCCTTGCCGCCATACTTGCAATGATCCGGGGGTATGACAGACTGACTTATGTGATATACCGCATCTTTAATGATGCCTTCAGTATAAGAAGCATCGGCGGAGGGATCATCGGGATTTTGACATCAAAAGGTCTCCGATACGGTATAATGAGAGGACTTATCTCAAATGAGGCAGGATGCGGAACTGCACCGACCGCACACGCCTCATCTGATACAGACAGTCCGCACCGCCAAGGGCTGTACGGACTCGTTGAGGTATTTTTGGATACAGTGGTGCTTTGCAGTCTGACGGCTTTTGTGATACTCATATCCGGCGCAGATGTCGAGCTTGCAGATCCCATGCGGATGTGCATAGATGCATTCTGCGGTTTGCTTGGAGGATGGGCAGAATATTTCATTTGCGCTGAAATATTCGTTTTTGCCTTTGCAACTCTGATATGCTGGGCGCATTACGGAAAGGAATCCCTAAGATATTTTACGCAAAAGAAGTGCGTGCACAATTCATATATCCTCTTGTTTTGCTTCCTTGCGGTAGTGGGCGCGGTAAGCTCATCTCAGGCTGTGTGGGAGGCGGCGGATATCTGTATTGGGCTTATGACGCTGATAAATCTTTCTGTGCTGATGATGCTGTCACGTGAGATATGCAGTGAAAATAAGATCGGCATAAAAGCAGAGCAGACACGCGGCTTTTAGCGCGTGTCTGCGGCTTAACTTATTATATCGCGGTTTATAGTGAACATTCTTTGCACCTTTAATAACAGGTCGCCGTGCAACGAAAGATCACCGTCGTTTTTTATGAGGTCTTTTGCTTCACTGAATGCGCATTCCATAAGCTCCTTGTCGCCGCACATGTCTGCAAGCTTGAAATATACATCTCCACTCTGGCGAATGGATGTATTGTTGCTCATGCAAAGGAAGTCGCCGGGACCGCGCAGACGCAGATCCTCCTCGGCTATCTCAAATCCGTCGTAGCATTTGCACATCGTGGACAAACGCTGTTTTGACTGTTTACTTAAGGCTTCAAGACTGTCAGTTCCGCTCACGAGAACGCAATATGAGCGCTCCGCTCCGCGTCCGACTCGTCCGCGAAGCTGATGTAATTGAGAAAGACCAAACCTCTCGGCGTTTTCAACTATCATAAGTGTGGCATTCGGTACGTTGACGCCGACCTCGATCACGGTTGTGGAGACCAGCACGTCTATTAATCCGTTTGTGAAATCCTGCATAACGGCATCCTTGTCCTTTGCCTTCATCTTTCCGTGTACAAATGATACTCTTATATCTGAAAGACGCTCTGACAGCTCCGCGGCATAGCTGACTGCCGCCTTGAGAGGAGGCTTTTTGCTTATCGCGTAACCGTCGTCTGATATGCAGCTCAGATCTATCTCGTCGTCGCAAAGCTCGCTGTCCTCAACCGCAGGGCAGACGATGTATACCTGGTGTCCTGCCTTGACCTGCTTTTCTATAAAGGCGTCAAGACGCTTTCGGTAGGAGGAGTCGACTAAAAATGTGTCCACTCTCTGACGTCCCGGCGGCATCTCGTCTATCCTTGAGAGGGAAAGAGAGCCGTACATGACAAGCGAGAGGGAACGCGGGATCGGAGTTGCACTCATAACGAGTGTGTGGGTGTGATGAGCTTTTTTTCGCAGTGTGGCGCGCTGATTTACGCCAAATCTGTGCTGCTCGTCGGCTATATTCAGTCCGGGACGGGCAAATTCCACCTTTTCTGATATCAGTGCTTGCGTGCCTATGACGACGTCTATCCTCTTGCTTTGATCGTCTGATGCTATAAGGGAGTGTATGTGCGCTTTTTTTGCTTCCGAGAGTGATCCTGTAAGCAGGGCACATTTGATATTCAGTGAGCCAAGCAGGGGAGACAGGTCGTTATAGTGCTGTGTTGCAAGTATCTCGGTGGGCGCCATTATGGAAGCCTGATAACCGTTTTTGGCACATACATATGCCGCGGCGGCGGCACAAACGGTCTTTCCCGAGCCTACATCACCTATAAGTATCCTTGACATGGGGGATGCGCCCTTCATGTCATTTATGATGTCGTCTATTGCACGCCTCTGCGCTCCTGTCAATTTATAAGGAAGCTTTGACAGAAATTCGGATATATCAGTATCCCTGAATGCAGGGGCAGAGCCTGCGTTGGATATTTTTTGCTCGGATACAGACATGCCGAGCGCAAAGGTAAAGAACTCGTCAAATATCAGCCTTCGCTTGGCTCTTGCAAGGGAAGCTGTGTCCTGCGGCATGTGTATGGAGCGCAGTGCCTCATGCAGATCGCAGAGGTCGTATTTTGATATTATATATTGCGGTAGTGGATCGGATATGGCATCCTGTGCGATGCATAGCGCGCCGGCAACATTTTCGGATATCTGCTTTTGTGAAAGCCCGTCTGTCAGCCTGTATATCGGTATATAAGGGGGAAGCGGCTTTGATTCCGTATACGGCTCGGATATCGGAGATGACATGGAATATTTGCCGCGCTCGTTTTCGACCTTGCCCCAAAATCTGAATACCGATCCGACCGTAAACTTGTCGCGCAGATAATCCTGATTGAAATAAACTATCTCACAGCTTCCGCTCTCGTCAAATGCGCGGAATTTCAGTATGGACATGCCTCTGCGTATAAGGCTCACCTTGGGTGATGTGGCTACCGTGAGTATCACGGCGCTCTTTATATCGTTCCTTGCCTCGCACAGCAAGGATATATTGCCGCGATCCTCGTAGGCGCGCGGATAGTATTCTATAAGATCGGCTAAGCTCTCTATGCCGAGCCGCATGTAAGCCTGACTTTTAACTCTGCCCACTCCGCTGAGCGAGCTGACGGGTATATCTTTAAGATCTTTTTGTGTCGGCATAGTCATTCCTCATCATCAGGTATATCTGCCTGTGTCTGTGTAACGCCTGCCAAGGGGTTTTGCGACATGGCATTTATCATATTCTTGTCGTTTACATGAGTGTATATCTGAGTGGTTGACAGCTGCTCGTGCCCGAGTATATCCTTAAGCACGCGTATGTCAACATTTCCGGATTGATACATAAGCGTTGCGGCTGTGTGGCGAAGCTTATGGACAGAGTAGTGCTTGGCATTGAGTCCTGACATATCCAGATATTTGTATACCATAGCTTGTACCGTTTTGTCGCTTATGCGCTTGTCGCGATTACTCAGAAACAGGGCGTTTGTCTGTATGTTGGCATATTTTTCAGTGCCTCTTACATCCCTCAGATATTCATAAAGCACCTGTCTGCATGCATCGTTCAGATATATAAGTCTTTCCTTGTTGCCCTTGCCGACTACGCGTATGTGGTCGAGATTTCTGTCTATGTCGGAAAGATCTATCCCGACAAGCTCGTTCAGACGCATTCCGCAATTCAAAAACAAGGTTATTATGCAGAGGTCGCGCAGTCTGGACTTTGAGTGTATGTCATTTCGCACGCTGTTTATGAGCATCAAGGATTCTTCGAGAGAGAGAAACTTCGGCAGAGTCTTTTTCTTCTTCGGGGATTCAATATTTACCGCGGGATTTTCTTCAAAATAATTTCTCTTTACCGTTAAAAACTTGTAAAGTGCCTTTATGGCAGACAGCTTTCTTGCTTTGGATGCCGACATATTCTCGCGTATATTGCCCGTGTAGAGCAAAAAATCGTATATTCTGTCGGTGGAGATGTTTTTTACATAGTCTATATCTATCGATCTTATGTCAATAGATGTGAATTCTTCGCTTTCGGGGGATATCCCCATGTCCTTTGATAAGAGGTATCTGAAAAATGTGCGCAGATCGAGCAGATATTCGTCCACAGTTTTTTTCGAACAGCCCTGTATCGCTGATTTGTAGGATGCGAATTCCTTGACTATGCTCGGAAATTCTTCAATATCCACTGAATAAGGCATGCATTTTCCCCCCTTAATGATTTTGTATGATCTACCTTAAATATTATACTCTCATCTTTATCGTTTGTCAATGAGCTTTTTTTGCACAAAAACAAAATTTGCTTTAAAAATGGCAAAACTGCTTGCAAAATCGGTATTTGTATGATATAATATAATATATCAGTGTCAAATGCGGTATATTAGCAGATATGACACAGCAGAGGAGAAAGTTATGGAACAGTTAAGTAAAAAGATAAAACAGAATCTGCCGCTTGTATTTATTGTCCTTGGAGGATTGCTCATCATAGGAGCGGTCCTGGTCGCTGTATTCGGCGCAGGATCAACGACGGGGGCTGTTAAGGTGCTGTATATAATACTGACGGCTCTTATGGGACTTCTCGGATGTACATGCATATATTTTTCCACCCTTATCTCGGGCGAGGACGATCCTAATTTCTTCCTCTACGATCCTAAGATAAAGGCTAATATATCCGCAGATGACCTTACGTTTGAAAGCGTAGACCGTAAGATGACATATTTTATGTCACATCTTACAGGCACGGTCAAGGAAATATGGGAATCCGACGTTATAGGAAGCGACAATGAGATGTTCGGCGAATCTGACGAGTTCAGACCGCTTGCCGCATATAAGGCTCTCTATGACCTTTCAATGCACGGAAATGATGCGCTCTGGCAGCTTTATACAGATGCCGAGGACGATGTTATAGTGTCTATAGTTGATGCTTTGGCTCTTGCAGGAGATACCGAGCTTGGAAAGGCAGTGCGCTATCTGCATAAAAATTCCGGCGGAGAATCGGAAAAAACAAAGAGATTTCTTTCAGATAATACAGTGTATATCAGAAAGAAGATGCTTAAATATGTCAAGGACAACATAAATAAATTCTGATAAAGATACAAGCTACCTTAAAGGAAAGGAGGGCGCTATGTTCAAGATAAAGATGGCGGGAGCTATCCCCGAGATAGACAATAAGAACAGCCATGTAAAGGAATATTGTAAGGATTTTATGACTGACGCCTCTCCTTGCTTCAGGGTAAGCGTAAGCCAGAAGGAGATAGACCTTTACGTTGCGACCTGCGGCATTCCGAACATCAAAGACGATGTAGCCGAGAGGATACTTATATTCCGCAAGATAGCTGCAAGGCTGGCTGTGGGCGGAAGATTTCTCTTGCACAGCGCAGTTGTGGATTACTGCAATATGGGAGTTGCTTTTGTTGCTCCGCGCGGAGTCGGAAAGACGACGCATGCGCTTTTGTGGAAGGAAGCTTTTGGTGATAAGGTCAAGATAGTAAACGGCGACAAGCCTATAATACGGAGAAAGGACGATGTATATGTGGCTTACAGCTCTCCGTGGAAGGGAAAGGAAGGCTTTGGTGAAAAGAAAGCCACCTCGCTGAAAGCAGTCGTATTTCTTGAGCGCGGAGATACGCCAAAGGTGATCAGAATGTCACCGCAGGATGCCGCTACCTTTGTATTAAAGCAGACCATATATCCCGATGATGTATCGTATTATGACAGCTTTGCCTGTGAGATCGCAAGATTCTGCCGTGATGTACCGATGTATCTTGCTATGGTAAATACAAGAGAAGAATCTGCACATGCTGTAAAAAATGCTGTATTCGGAGAATGACCGCAACCATAAAAAGGGTTGCGGTCATTTTTTATATTTTTGATGTGACAGCGCAAAGCAGTATCCGCTTGAATATCTCAAATGCCGTTATGACATTTGTTCCTTTTTTGCATATTATATCTCTGTATCCTATCTCGTTTTCTCCAAGGTAAAAGGTTATCCTGCCTATGACATCACCGTCCTTTATCGGAGCTTTGATATCGTTGTTTATGGATATCTCGCTTCTGACATCCGATACACGCCCACGTGCAACACATGCACAAAAGCTTTCGTGATATGCGCTTACATAGTCGCTCATTCCGCCCTTGACTTTTATGCTCTCAAAGTCACCGCCATCGTGTCTATAGCATGCATAATTTGCAAATCCGTAGTCTAACAGAGAGGATGCCTCCTTGTTTCGTATCTCACCGCTCTCAGCCCCCATAATAACGCATATCAGCTCAAGCCCGTTTTGCTGTGCAGTCACGCTGACGCAAAATCCTGCCTTTGATGTAGATCCCGTTTTTAGTCCCGTACAGCCCTTGTAGAAGCGAACGAGCCTATTTGTGTTGGTCAGTCCGAAGGCTCCGCCGCGTATGCTGTCAATCCATGTAGAGCTGTATTTGAGAATAGCCTTGTGCTTTATAAGCTCGCGCGACATCAAGGTTATGTCATATGCGCTGGTCTTGTGATCCTTTGCGGTATCGTCAAGTCCGTTTGTGTTTTCAAAGTTAGTATTCTGCATTCCGAGCTCTTTTGCTCTTGCATTCATCCTGCGTACAAATTCTGCTTCACTGCCTGCAATATGCTCGGCTAAGGCTACTGCGGCATCGTTTGCAGATGAGATGACTACGCTTTTGATCATATCCTCTGCGCTCATGACCTCGCCCTCCTTGAGGTATATCTGCGATCCGCCCATGCTGCATGCATTTGCGCTTGCCGCTATGTTGTCTGAAAGCTTAAGACCGCCGCGATCTATCTCCTCCATGACAAGGAGCAATGTCATTATCTTGGTCACGGAAGCGGGCGGATAGGCTTCATGCTCGTTTTTTGCAAAAAGCACTGTGCCTGTGGAGGCATCCATGAGTATCGCGCTCTTGCATTGCAGATCCGCTGTGTATACGGGAGCTTGAGCCTCCGTGCATTCTTTGTCCTGCACGCCTGATGCGCTGAATGGCAGGATGAAAAGATCGAACATCATTATAAGAGATATAAAAAAAGCCGCAAATTTCGTTTTCATACAGAAGCTTCCTTTCAAATCAGAATACATTTTTGTATATTGTATTCATGGGCGGCTTGTACGTATTACGAAATATACGGCTTTGGCGTGCTATTAAGCCGAATACAACTCACAGAAAGCAGGAAAGAGAGAGCTTTACGGAATTTTGGTTCCGCATTACTCTCTCTTTTGTTTTATCGCCTGTTTCGCATTGTCATACAAATGCATCGGGATATGCCTATAACCTTATCCTGTTTTTTCGATAAGAGCATCACGCATTTGTTTTATTGCTTTTTTCGTCTGTTTTTCTTGTTTTCATCTCTTATTGCGGCAAAGGCTTGCTTCTCTCCGCTGTCACGCAGGAGCATGAGCCATTCGCAAAGCTTTTTTGCGGTATCGGGGTGCATGGTGTCCTTGGCGTTTCCTTTGATGAAGTACTCATATGCAGAGGCGTCTGTGTATTTATCTTTCTGATATATCTTGCATGCCGCCACTCTGTCGCAGAACATCTCTGTGACATAGCGCAGAGGCATGGGCACAGGAGCATATTTTTTGGTTCTTGGATCGACATCCGTCCAATATTCGTAGTGATGTCGGTTTCTGCCCTTGTGATGCATCCATGCCGCGGAATAGCCGAGAGTCTCACGCTCATATTCGTTGGGACTTCGGTTTCCGCGAAAGTATCTTGCTCCCGAGAAAAATTCGGATGGAGAGTATTTGGAGAGATCGTGTAAAAGTCCCTGTGCGCCTATGCCTGTGCGAAAGCACAGCGCCATGACCTTGTGCCTGTGCTTGGTTATGGTCCTGAAGTGTGCTATGGGGTGCGAACGCTCATGTGTTCTTTCAGCCATGTTATGATCCTTTCTCGGTAACTGATGCGGTCGTTATTTTTCAGCTTTTCTTCGGAGATACTATCTCTATCTCATCAAGAAGCTTTATATTGCGGGACAGGGCAACCTCTCTGAGTGCCTCCTGCGATGCTTTGTCAAAAAGAGCAGAGGGCTCGTGTGCATCGCATCCGATGATAGCAGTGGCACCGCCCACCTCGGCTACAATGTCCCAGAATCTCATATTGGGGTAGTGCCTGTGGTCTGCATATCCGAGCTGATTCAATTCAAATACTGCGCCCATGGCGTTTGCCTTGCGGCAAAAGTCGGATATGACCTCTTTGTATATTGCTTCATCCCCCGTGAATTTTATAAGGTCGGGGTGTGCAATGTATGTGAATTTTCCCGTAGAAAATCCCTCCAGCACCTGTGCGTAGTATCTCTTCAAAAGCTCGGGATCGGAGTATGGAGCTGCGGCATAAGGCTCGTTTATCTCATTTCCCGGAAAATGCTGACCTTGGATGAGGTAATCGTAGTCAAAATTGTTCAGAAAATCAATAAGATCCCCGAAAAGAGCAGGGTAGTATTCAGCCTCAAAGCCTGTGAATATCTTAATGTCGTTTTTGTATTCTTCCTTGCATCTGTTGACTTCATCGACATATTTTTCGGTTTCCTCAAGCTTCATTCGAAATGAGGAATAATATCCGCCCTTAAATGGCTGGGGAACATGATCGGAAAAGCCGAGTATCTTGAATCCTGCGCTTATGGCGCTCTCTACATATTCTTTAGCACTTCCTGTTGCGTGATTGCACAGAGGTGAGTGGGTGTGATAATTTGCGTACATTGTGATTTCCTTTTTGATATAGAGATAATATTTCGTTCTTTACCTCATAATTATAGCACTTTTAGGCGCGAATGTCTATATTTTTTATATATTTTTTTAAAATCTATTGCAAAAAAAGTCAGTTTGTGTTACAATGTAGGATGTCACCTTGCGTGCATGGGCGGATAAGTCGTAATATCCGCTGATACAATAGGTTACAAATTACTGCGATCGAATATACATAGAGAGGCCCGATTCCTCGCGCTTGCAGTTGTTTGCAAAAAACAGAAATGATATGCTTTCCTCCCGTATTCCATATTAAAAATGGCATCGGGAGATTATCTCATCTGAATATGCATTAAAAATTTCGGATTTATATTTCATTTATCAAAGGAGTTTTTATGTGTAATGGAAAAGGATGTCATCATCAATTTAAAGAATCTAACAAAATCGTTTGACGGCGAAAAGGTACTTGATGGGATCAGTCTTGAGATCTGCGACAAGGAGTTTGTGACCTTCCTTGGTCCTTCGGGTTGCGGTAAGACTACTACTCTGAGGATCATAGGCGGATTTGAAACGCCTGATACGGGAGATGTGCTTTTTGACGGCAAGAGCGTGGTGGATGTTCCGCCTCACAAAAGAAATGTCAATACGGTATTTCAGAGATACGCGCTGTTTCCGCATCTGAATGTTTACGACAATATCGCATTCGGACTTCGCGTGAAAAAGACAAAGGAATCAGTGATAGAGCAAGAGGTGACCGAGATGCTGAAGCTCGTCAATCTCAGAGGATTTGAAAAGCGACATGTGTCAACACTGTCGGGCGGTCAGCAGCAGAGAGTTGCTATCGCGCGTGCGCTTATCAATAAGCCCGAGGTACTGCTTCTTGATGAACCGCTCGGCGCACTCGACCTTAAGCTTCGTAAGGACATGCAGACAGAGCTTAAGAACATACAGCAAAAAACGGGCATCACGTTTATCTATGTAACGCATGACCAGGAGGAGGCTCTCTCCATGTCTGACAAGGTCGTTGTTATGGCAGAGGGACGCATACAGCAGATAGGCACGCCCACAGATATATATAATGAACCTGTAAATGCCTTCGTTGCAGACTTTATAGGCGAATCCAATATACTTGACGGCGTTATGATAAAGGATTACAAGGCTCGCTTCTCGGGACATACCTTTGATTGCCTCGACTGCGGATTTGGCGAGGGCGAAAAGGTAGATATTGTAGTCAGACCCGAGGACGTTGATGTCGTACCCGTAGAAAACGGAATGCTCAGGGGTGTCGTCACGTCTGTTACATTCAAGGGCGTACACTATGAGATAATCGTGGATATCGGCGGATTTAAGTGGATGATACAGACGACGGATTATGTCGCAATGAATTCACTTATAGGTCTTTACATAGAGCCCGATGCCATACACGTTATGAAAAAATCCGAATTTTCGGGCATGTTTGGTGACTATTCCTCGTATTCTGACGAGCTTGATCATCTTTCCGACGTCATTGATGAGGAGGAGCTTTGATGAACACTACTCACAAGAAGAAGGATATAGTTCCGCGCTCGGACAACCGTACGATGCTCCAGAAGTTTGCGGCAGCTCCGCATATCGTCTGGTCAGCCCTGTTTATAATAGTACCCCTTATATTTGTGGCATATTATGCGTTCACGGATAAGGGATTTAATTTCACACTCGACAATATTGCCACCTTCTTTACAAAGCGCTATCTGCTTATATTCTGGAGGTCGGTCAAGCTGGCGCTTATAGCAACTGCTATCTGCCTGCTTATAGGTTATCCCATGGCGTATTTTATGTCAAAGGTAAGTCCGAAGAAGCAGAAGATACTCATGATGCTCATAATGCTTCCCATGTGGATGAACTTCCTTATACGCACATACGCGTGGATGGTCATATTGCAGAATACGGGTATCATAAATAGCTTCTTGCAAAAGATCGGACTTTCGACTATCAGGATAATCGGTACGGAAACTGCCGTTGTCATCGGAATGGTATATGACTTCCTTCCTTACATGATAATTCCGATATATACCGTTATGATAAAGCTTGATCACAGGCTTATAGAAGCGGCAAGCGACCTTGGATGTAACGCTGTGTCCACATGGCGCAAGGTAGTACTTCCGCTAAGCCTTCCCGGTATAATCTCGGGCATCACAATGGTGTTCGTTCCTTGCATATCTACATTCTATATTTCGCAAAAGCTTGGAAACGGCAAGTTCTATCTTATCGGTGACGCCATAGAAACACAGTTTTTGTCAAATAACCTTCATCTCGCGGCGGCTCTGTCGCTCGTGCTCATGATAATATTGCTGGTCGGAATGTTTATTATGAACAGATTTTCCGATAAGAGCGAGGGAGGGGGACTCATGCCATGAAAAAGAACACAACAAAGGTGATATCCGCAATAGTGATATCTCTCGTTCTCGTTTTCCTCTTTGCTCCCATGCTTGTTTTGATAGTATTTTCCTTCAACAGCGGAAGCAGCACTGCGGCTTTTGATGAATTCTCACTTTATTGGTACGGAGTTCTCTTAAGAGATGCGGAGACTCTCAGCGCATTGAAAAATTCTCTTATACTTGCCGTTACAAGCTCTGCGATATCAATGGTCATGGGTACTGCCGCGGCTTACGGACTCGGCAGGATGAGAAAAAAGTATATAAAGAATGCGGTAATGTCCGTTACAAACATCCCCATGATGAATCCCGATATCATAACGGGTATATCGCTTATGCTGATGTTCGTTTTTGTGGGAACCAAGATAGGACTTTCGGATAAGCTTTCGTTCTGGACTATGCTTATAGCACATGTGACATTTGAGCTTCCGTATGTTATAATGTCCGTGTTGCCCAAGATAAATCAGATGGACAAATCTCTTCCCGAGGCGGCAATGGATCTCGGATGCACACCTCTTGAGACCTTCTTTAAGGTAGAGATACCCGAGATATTCCCCGGAATACTCTCAGGTACGATAATGGCATTTACAATGTCGCTCGATGACTTTGTAATAAGCTATTTTACAAAGGGAAGCTCCTTCCAGACTCTGCCATTGCTCATCTACAGCATGACTAAAAAGAGAGTAACGCCCAAGATATATGCGCTTGCAACCATCATATTCGTCGTTATACTTGTCCTGCTCATAATCTCTAACCTTATGGGCACTAAGGATGAGAGATTGCGTGCAAAGATCGCAAAGCACGAGAGAAAAATGGCGAAGCGAACAAGAAAGCAGTCTGCGGAGGTGTAACGGTATGAAAAAGATAATTACATTATTCATTGCGGCAGTGATGCTTCTTACATCTCTTATATCTCTTTCGTCGTGTGATGCATCGGATACTGACAGCTCTAAGGACGTTATAACTCTCAATGTTTACAATTGGGGCGAATATATGCCCATAGATGCAGGCGAGGACGGATACGCACTCAACCGCGAATTTGAGACGTGGTATGAAAAAGAGTACGGAAAGAAGATCCGCGTAAATTACGATACATTTTCTTCAAACGAGGAGCTTCGTGCAAAGCTTGAGGCAAATGCCGTGAGCTATGATATCATAATCCCGTCTGACTACATGATAGATTATTTTATCAAAAACGATCTGCTCTGTGAGATAAATTATGACAACATCCCGAATTATAAGAATATCGGTGATGAGTTCAAGGATCTTTATTACGACCCCGAAAACAAATATACGGTTCCTTACACCTTTAATGTTGTAGGCATAATATACAATGCAAACGTAGTTGACGAAGAGGATGTCATAAACGGCGGCTGGGATGTTATGTGGAACGAAAAGTATAAGGACAATATATTGCAGTTCAATAATTCCCGCGATGCCTTCGGAAGCGCGATGTATAAGCTCGGTATAGACGTAAATACGACAGATAAGTCCGAGTGGGACAGAGCGTATGAGGAGCTCTTAAAGCAAAGACCTATCATATACGGTAGGGTAATGGACGAGATATATAACTTTATGGAGGTCGGTGAGGCGGCTCTCGGTGCATATTATGCAGGAGATTATTTCACCATGCTTGACAATCAGGTGGACGGAGTTGATCTCAGATTCTACACACCTGACGAAACCAATGTATTCGTGGATGCAATGTGCATACCGAAAAGCTGTCGCAACAAGGAAGCGGCTGAAGCTTACATCAACTTCATACTTGATAAAGAGGTAGGCAGACATATAGCTGAATATATATATTACGGCACACCGAACAATGCTGTAAGATATGATCCCACCTATATAGAAAATATGGGTGATGATGTTATTGAGGTAATATATCCCGAAAACTTTAATTTCAAGGAAAAGTTCAATAAGTATGCTTATCGCAATCTTGATGAGGAGTACTTAAATTACATGACGGAGCTTTGGGAAAGGCTCATAATTCAATAAAGCATACGCCCGTATCTGCAATTTCTGCAGGTACGGGCGCTTTTTGATCCTACTCCAGGTCTGACAATGCGCGGCACAGCGCGTCTATCTCGGACTTTGTGTTAAACACTGAAAAGCTTACTCTGACAGCACCGTCGCATCCGTCTGAGGCTGTCATAAGAGTTTTGTGGGCAAGTGCGGTGCAGTGATATCCCGTGCGCACGCATATGCCTTTATTTGAAAGGTGCTCGCCGACAGCGTCACAGCTGAGACCGAGAATGTTGAAGAGCAGCACACTTCCGCGATCCCACTTTCGGTATATCCTTATCCGCTTTGAGCGGTCCAGGCGGTCAAGCGCATAGCTGTAAAGCATCCTTTCATGCTCGCGTATGCTATCACACCCCATGTCATTTACGAATTTTATGCCCTCACAAAGCGCCGCTATCGACGGCGTTGGCAGTGTGCCTGCCTCATATGCCTCGGGCGGATCATTCGGCATGAGCGGAGATAGGGAGTTGACTCCGCTGCCGCCGAATACTCTTGCTTTCGGCATATGCCCGCCCGCTTTCAGCAGCATTGCGCCCAAGCCCTGCGTACCGTACAGCCCCTTATGCGCAGGAATGCAAAGTATGTCTATATTCATCTTCTCCATGTCGATGTCAAAGTGCCCTGCGCCCTGTGCGGCATCGACTATAAATAAGATGCCTTTTTCTCGGCAGTATTGACCGATGCGTGAAATGGGCAGAGTGACAGAGCATATATTTGATGTGTGAGTGCAGATGATCACACGGGTATTATTGCGCGTTTTCCGTCTTATGTCAGACATGATGCTGTCCTCATCATATCTGCCGTTATACAGGGTATTGAATACAGAATAGCTCGCCTGCCCATGTATGCTGAGATCATGAACCGGACGCAGGACGCTGTTGTGCTCAAGATCGCTGATAAGGATATGATCACCGATATTTACAGATCCCTGTATTGCCATGTTCAGAGCATAAGTCGTGTTTTGCGTGAATATCACGTTTTCGGGCGATGTGTTGAACATGTCAGATAAAAGGGAACGGCATTCATATATCTTTTCGGCAGACATCATTGCTATCTTGTGTGAGCCTCTGCCTGCGTTTCCGCAATATTCCCTAAGACAGCGGTCGGATGCGTCGTATACGCCTTGCGGCTTTTGAAATGTCGTGGCGGCAGAGTCAAGATATATAATGTCCGTCATAGATATTCCTTGACTCTTATGCCGCCATTGGAAAGGATAGATCGCACATTGTTCTTGTGCACACAGGGAAATTTAATTCCGTATACACAGCCGCTCTTGCCCGTTACCTTTGATACCGAGCACTGTATAGCCTGATCCGTAAGCAGCTTTTGCGCCTTCATTGCATGTGTGACAGAGCCGATTGAGGCGGCGCATACCCCGGTTCCTGAAAGTTTGTTTGCCATTTTTTGCTCCACCCTCCGATCGAAAAGGAAAATTTTCTCCCTTTACCTACAATATATTCTTAAATTCGGAAAAATGACAAAAAAATTTACAAAATTCGCTCATAAATAAATAAAAAAATATCACGGGCTATTGATTTTTTTTTCGATATCATGTATAATTAATGTGTATCAGTGTGCGCAGACGCAAGATCATGCTTTGCACGGTATAGCCGAAAAAATTACGGGAACGGAGATAATATGAGGGTATCCAAGGAAAATTACTACCTTGATATAGCACAGACTGTTGCTGAGAGAGGTACATGCATGCGCCGACAGTTCGGGGCTATAATCGTTAAGGACGATGTTATCATATCTACGGGCTACAACGGAGCTCCGAGAGGCAGACAGAATTGTACGGATATCAATTACTGCATAAGAGATCATCTTAAGATACCGCGCGGAGAAAGGTATGAGCTGTGCCGATCCGTGCATGCGGAGGCTAACGCCATAATTGCCGCACAGCGCGACAGGATGCTTGGTTCTACCCTTTATATGGTATGTGTAGATCCGTCAAGCAAGGGACTTTACAGCGGTACATCAAGCTGTATGATGTGTAAGCGACTCATAATCAATGCCGGCATAGAGACTGTGGTCATACGTGATACCAAAGAGGATTTCAGAGTTATAAACGTGTCGGAGTGGGTAGAGAATGACGATTCGCTCAGCGGCGTTTTCGGATATTAATGCAGAAAAGGTTTTAGAGATGGCAGATAAGGAAGAGATAAAAAGAAAAAGAATATATCCCGAAAAAATGACATGTGAGCATCTTGGCGGAGTGGCGCAGATAGAAAAGGAGTGCTTTCGCTCACCTTGGAGTGAAAACAGCCTTAAGCTTCTTTGCGAAGAGGGAATTGGAATGGGAATGGTTTGCCGCTCTGACGGCAAGATATGTGCTTACGGCGGAATGCTGTGCATAATAGATGAGGGTCAGATAACCAATATCGCAACTCTTCCCGAGTACAGACGTATGGGATACGGAGCGGCTGTTGTGGAGGCACTTAAAAAATATGCCAAAAATAACGGTATACGTTCTATCACGCTTGAGGTCAGAGAGTCGAATAAGGCGGCAATATCCTTGTATACATCACATGGATTCAAGGTGACGGGCAAGCGCAAGGATTTCTATACAGATCCCCGTGAGGACGCGCTTATCATGGCTTGTGAGGTGAGATGACATGTATATCTTGGGCATGGAGAGCTCGTGCGACGAAACGAGCGCGGCGGTCTTAGAGGTAAAGGATGACAGATTTTTTATAAGATCTGACATAATTGCATCTCAGATAGAAACACACAGGCTCTATGGCGGTGTCGTACCCGAGATCGCGAGCAGAGCACATATAGAAGCAATATCAAAAATAACATACGAAGCACTGGATGAGGCAAAAATAACGCTTTCTGATGTGGATTGCATAGCAGTCACCACACATCCCGGGCTTATAGGAGCCTTACTGGTAGGAGTGAATTTTGCAAAATCTCTGGCTTTTGCAAACAACATACCTCTTGTCTCGGTAAATCACATAAACGGACATGTGGCAGCTGCATATCTTGAGCATCAGGATCTGAAGCCTCCGTATCTGGCACTTGTGGTGTCGGGCGGACATACCAATATTTTCGCTGTGGAGGATCACAGGAGCTTTCGCGTTGTCGGTGCTACAAGGGATGATGCGGTCGGTGAAGCTTTCGATAAGATAGGCAGAGTCATCGGTATGCCGTACCCGGGCGGTGCGGCTATGGACAAGCTCGCGTATGAGGGAAATAAGGATGCGTTTAAATTCCCGAGTCCCGCTTTGCGCGATTCCTTTGATTTTTCATTCAGCGGCATCAAGACATGCGCGCTCAATTATATCAACGGCGCAAATCAGCGACATGAGGAGATAGACCGAGCAGACCTTGCCGCATCTTATACCGAGGCTATCTGCGACGGCATCGAAAAGCAAGTGCGCGCGGCGCTTAAGCATACGGGATATAAGACCCTTGTAATGGCAGGCGGTGTTGCGGCTAATTCTCATTTGAGAAAAAGACTTGCGGATATGTGCAGCGGCATAGGCGCGGAATTTATATACCCCTCTGTCGGACTGTGCGGCGACAATGCCGCCATGATAGCTGCGGCAGGATATTTCGAATATCAGGCAGGAATGCGTGCTGACACGTCACTCAATGCGTCGGCTTCGGATGACGGTATTTAAGTATTTTTGCTTTGTGCAGACTAAAATATTTAAATATTTTTCCACATGAGTTTTCAACAGGTTGTGGAAAAGACTGTTCGCCGTTTTAACGCGATATTATATTTTAACTAAAAAATGACATAATGAGCGTGTAAACACTTTATTTTACATAATACTTTGTTGATAAATATGTTTAAAGTGTTGAAAACTCTGCACTTATGATGCTGTGGAAAAGCATGCATCGGCAAAAAGACAATTAAAAAACTATTTTACATCATAAAAAGGAGAAAAGAAAATGTCAGTTAATGAAAAGCACACACACGAAACCAACGATGAGCCTAAGCCCTATATATCTCAGGCTGTCATCAGAAGACTTCCCAGATATTACAGATACCTTCGCGAGCTTGTTACACAGGGAAAAATGAGAATAAGCTCAGGTGAGCTTGCAGATCTTATGAACGTTACCGCTTCACAGATCAGACAGGACCTCAACTGCTTCGGCGGCTTCGGTCAGCAGGGATACGGCTATAATGTAAACTATCTTTTCACACGCATAAGCGAGATACTTGGCGTTGGCGAGGGCTTTAAGGCTGTTATCATCGGTGCGGGAGATCTCGGACGTGCTCTTGTTCATCTTTCCATGTTTGAAAAGAGAGGCGTTGATATAGTTGCTATGTTTGACACAGGTGAAGGCATGGAAGGCTCCACCATTGCAGGTGTTGACGTTTACTCCTTTGACAAGATGGAAGAATTCTGCAAGAACCACAAGGTGGACATTGCGGTGCTCACTCTCCCCAAGGATCAGCTCAAGGATGCCGCTGACAGACTTGTTAAGTGCGGCGTAAAGGGACTTTGGAACTACATGGGCGTAGAGCTTGAATATGACAGCGAAAATGTTGTAGTTGAAAACCTCCACCTCGGAGATTCTCTTATGATACTTGACTATAAGCTTGCTACTATGATCCACAAGAATCAGAGTGCAGACGAGCAGGACGATGAAAACTGATGATCGGCAGATGATCGGATGAGCTATAGATTTAATTTTGAAACCAGCGCGGCGGTCATGCCGTCGAGGGTGACCGAATTTTTGAAAAGAGCCGGTCTTTGTGATATGCGCGTTTTCGTATATCTTTGTTCTGTTGGCGGAAATGCTGATATCGACAGCATTTCCGCTGCTGTCGGTTTTTCGCGCGAGGATGTTATCTCATCCCTTGCGTTTTGGCGCGGCACGGGTATTGTAACAGAGCAGGGTGATGTATCTGTTACACCTGCCTTTAAGACTGCACAGGAGAAGGCGGACGAGTCTATTGACTGTGCTAAGGAAAAGCCCGAGGCAAAAAAGAAGATAGAACGCGCGGCGTCACTTCCGCAATACACATCGGATGAGCTTTCTGAGATACTTGACAAGCGTAAGGATGTGGCTCTTTTAATAGATGAATGTCAGAGGATACTCGGAAAGATGCTCAACCTCCACGAGATAAACGTGCTCGTGGGGCTTATCGATTATCTTGAGCTTGATGACGAATATATATTGCTTCTTGTAAAGCATTGCACGGAAAACGGCAAGAGAACGCTGCATTATATTGAAAAAACGGCGTTTGCGCTTTATGACAGCGGTATAATGACGTCACCTGCCTTGACGGCGGAGCTTTCAAGAAGAGAGGCGGCAGCATCGGCAGAGGGCAGGATAAGAAGCATATTCGGAATAGGCTCAAGAGCGCTGACTACAAGGGAGAAAAAAGAGATAAGTGCATGGGTCAACGATATGAAATTTTCGATGGATATAATCGAGAGGGCATATGAGATAACCGTTGACGCCACGAGCAAGCCCACGCTCCACTATGCAAATACCGTGCTTGAGAGGTGGAACAGCGAGGGGCTTGATACACTTGAAAAGATAAATGATTCCTATAAGGAATCGAAAAATGCAAAGGCGGCGTCGGATACAGATAAGGCATCCAGCTTTGATACCGACGAGTTCTTTGAGGCGGCTGTAAAGCGAAGCCTCGGTGAGCATTGAGATACATAAAGGAGGTCTTGCTATATGGGATTCAACAGAAATAATTATATCCGAATAAAAGAAGAATATAACGGCAAGTACCTGCGCGCGCAGGAAGCGGCAAGAGAGCGCCGACGCGAGGTTGAATCAAATGTCGCAGGCGTGTCGGAGATAGACAAGGAGCTCTCCCTTACATGTGTCAGCATAATGGAGGCGGCAATGAAGGGCGACATGGACTCTGTGGAGCTTATACGCAAAAACAATGCAAGGCTCATGGATGAGCGCGGCAGATTGCTCATGGGCGCCGGATATCCGTCTGATTATACCGAGATCAAGTATGAGTGCGACAAGTGTGGCGATACGGGAGCTGTGGATAACAAAATGTGCTCCTGCATGAGAAAAAAGCTTGTGGAAGCAGGATTTGAAAGCTCGGGAATGGCAAGCCTCATAAAAAAGCAGAGATTTGATAATTTCTCGCTTGACTATTACAAAAATTCCGCGGAAGAATATAAGCGCATGAGCGCGATATTCGATATGCTCGTCAGATATGCAGACAGCTTTTCTCCGAATACATCGCAAAACATCGCCCTTTTCGGCGGTACGGGACTTGGAAAGACGCATCTTTCAAGTGCCATCGCGGGACGTGTCATAGAAAACGGATATGATGTGTATTATATCGGAGCGCAAGGGCTGATCTCTGACTTTGAATACAACAGATTCGGAAACTCCAGCACGGTCGGAGTTGACGGCAACATCGAACGCTATACAGAATGTGACCTTTTGATAATAGATGACCTCGGTACGGAAATGGTAAATCAGTTTACGACGTCGTGTCTTTATAATGTTATAAATACGCGTCTGAATAAACACATACCTACACTTATAAGTACTAATCTTACTCAAGACGAGTTCAGACGCAGATATTGGGACAGGATCACGAGCCGAGTTTTCGGAGAATATGTGATACTTCCGTTCGTCGGCACAGATGTGCGCTCGCAAAAGATCATGAAGAAATGATCATCATATATTGAAGAGGTAGATCAATGAAAAAGTTTTTAAAAAAATATTCCTATGAGAGTGTAAGGCTGTACCTGAATCAGTTTGCAATATCCCTGTTCGGTCTGACGCTTGCACTTGCATCGGGAATGGCAGGAAGCAACACGCTCAAGATAGTATCAAGTATCGGTGCGGTGCTGTTCTATTTGTTTTTGCAGTATACGGTGGCGTGGGAGATTGGCGCTAAGGATAAGATATCCATAGATTGCAAAAAGGCTGAGCGCGACATGAGCGTACCCGTAAAAATGTGGCTGCTTGCAAATTCGCTGAATATACTTGTAGCTGTGTTCATCACACTTGGAAATCTGTTTGCCGATATGGGATTTTTCAGCACTCTCGGCGGCATCGGAACAGTGCTTGCCTTTGTAACTGAGGGCGAATATATAGGACTTCTCAGTATTCGCGTGGCGGCGGATGTTCCGCTCAATTCCGTGTACGTTATGTATTATATCATAACCCTTCCGTCGCTTGTAACGGTGTATGTATCCTATTATCTCGGCGTTACGGGCAGAGGAGCCAACAGAATGCTCGTAAAGGATATGCCTAAGGGCGATAAAAGAGAAAAAAGATCGCTCTCGGATAAGATAGACAAGGAAGAAGAGAAGTGATAATTCTCCCGTATTTCGATATGTCATAAAGTTTTATAAAATCTATTGACATTTTGCCTGTAATGTTGTATAATATATAGCAAGATGCTTTACTGTAACAGTGACCTTGATATATAGGGCAGAGCATCTTCGAATCGAAATGCAATTTGGCAAATACTTTTTTACAGTTTCGAAATCGTTTAAGAAAGGATCAAAATGGACGCAGACGGGTGTTGCTTTAATACACACAACATACTTTTAAAGGATCCATATGTTTTTAATGGGGAAAGACTGTGCTGAAAAGGCTACAGCCTCCCCTTTTTGTATCTTCTGTGCGGAAGACGGATCTTGTTATTTTTTAAAAAACCTATAATGTGTGTATCAAAAGGAGAATTTTATAATGAAATATTTAGGCCCCATAATATTACAGATAGTGCTCATAGCTTTAAACGCGATCTTTGCAAGTGCTGAGATAGCCGTTGTGACTATGGGCGAAACCAAGATAGATAAGCTTGCTGAGGAAGGCAACAAGAAAGCAAAGAAGCTTAAAAAGCTCTCAAAAAATCAGTCCAAGTTTTTGGCTACGATACAGGTAGCCATCACTCTTGCAGGATTTCTCGGATCGGCATTTGCGGCTGACAGCTTTTCAGATCCTCTGACAAAATGGCTGTACAGTGTAGGCGTTACCGCGGTATCCGAGGAAGTGCTTGAAAAGATCGTGGTAGTTCTCATTACTGTAGTCATCTCTTATTTCAGTATAGTTGTCGGCGAGCTTATCCCTAAGAAGATAGCTATGAACAACGCCGAAAAGGCAGCTCTCGGACTTGCGGGATTGCTCAACTTCGTGTCATATCTGTTTGCTCCCCTCGTATGGTTGCTCACGGCTTCCACAAACGGCATTCTCCGCCTTTGCGGTATAGATCCGAATAAGGAAGAGGAGGTCACCGAGGACGAGATCAAGATGATGGTCAGCGCAGGTACTGAAAAGGGAACCATAGAGTCAGATGAGAGCGAGATGATACGCAATGTGTTTGACTTTAATGATACGTCGGTAGATGAGATATTCACTCACCGTACCGAGGTAGAGGTGCTCTATATCGACGATTCACTTGAAGATTGGGATAAGGTGATCTATTCCACGAGGTTTAATTATTATCCTCTGTGCGGAGAGGACAGCGATGATATTATCGGTATACTTGATTCCAAGGAATATCTCAGAATGAAGGTCGAGGACAGAACAAGGGAAAACATCCTGAAGACTGCTGTCAAGAAGCCGAGCTTTGTTCCTGAAAGCGTAAAGGCTGATATACTGTTCAGAAAGATGCGCGAATCAGGTATGTACTTTGCTATTACCGTTGATGAATACGGTGGAATGAGCGGTATAGTTACCATGCGCGACCTCCTTCAGATAATAGTCGGAGAGCTTGTTGAAGAGGATGAAAAGACAAAGACCGAGGTCATAGAGCCTATCGGAGAATATATGTGGAAGATCAGAGGCGAGGCAACTCTTGATGAGGTGTCGGAGGCTCTCGGATATACATTTGATGAAGAAGTCAGCGAGGATTACGATACATTTGGCGGCTACATATGCGGAATACTTGGAGAAGTGCCGGATGACGGCTCGGACTTCACGCTTGATGCAGGCGAATTGAATATCCATGTTACCCTCGTTAAAACAAGAAGGATCGAGGAGACTATAGTAAATTATATTCCTTCCTTTGACGGAGAAGATAGCGACTCTGAAAAGGAAGAGAAGGACAGCGAATAAAAAGATCATCTGCGGTGTAATCACCGCAGATGATCTTTTGTATATCACTCTGCTATTATCTCACTGAGATATTTCCATACATCGGGAAGGGAGGAGTAGGTGCTCTCCATTTTTTCTCTGCCCGACACGCGCTTTCGTATTATTCTTTCTTGCGAGTCATAGACGTCCGAGAGATGAGCGGCATAACCGAATATGCTCTCGTATCTTTCTTCAAATTCGTCTGACACGACAGAGTCGGAATTGAACAATTCAAAGCTCTCTCCGTCTTTCATGGAGATCGTGAAGCGCATTCCGCTTGAGTCGCATAAAAGTGAATATCCGTTGACGTTTTCCGTGGTGTATTCCTTTGATACGAAAATGGTCTGCTTTACTATCTTTTCGCCGTCAAATCTTACATGTATGCTTGAATACGCAAATGGGAATGCAATGGATATGCATATCACGCACAGCGTCACTATGCGGCTTATCCTGCCTATCAGTGCGTTTTTCTTTTTGTCATCGTCACTAAGAGCAAGCTTATCTTGGCTTTCTTCTTTGAAAGACAGCTTGAATTGCCATTTAAAGAACAGCACTTCAAACAGTACGAAGTAGACAGAAAATACCGCGGCTGACGGTACAGACAGTATGATGAAGGATCCTGATCCCTTGATCAGAGCATGTAATACCGCATATGCGATGACACCGCTAAGAAAAGTGGCGGCAAAGGCGGCGGCTATAACGGTTAGCGTTCCAAGTATCACGCTTAAAGTCCTGTTTTTCATTTATATCCTTTCCAAAAGAGAGATAATCGACATTATGGGGCTGAAAACAGCCCCGCAGAAATGTCAAAGTATTCTTATAGATCTTACGAATTTGTAGGATGAGCCTTCGGCAAAGCGAGAGATATCGCCTTCGCTTATTCCGTCTGTTATCACGGCGGCTCTGCCGTTTATGAATTCATAGCGTATAAGGTGCTCGCCAAATTCGTTTGCGCACTTCTCGGCACATTTGCCGCAGGCACACTCAAATATAAAGAGCCTCTTGCATACATAAGAGCTTATGTCGGCAATGTCACAGGGGGATGCATCTGTCCATTCGGGGAGAGTTACACCTGTGTCCTTGTGTGACATGATATCCACGATATCTGCGCATACTGCGCTTGCTGTGGGGAGCTTGCCTGCTCCGGGACCGTAGAACATTACCTCTCCGACCATATCACCGCCTACAAGTATGCCGTTAAATACGTCGTTTATGCAGGAAAGGGGATTTGAGTGGGGGATGAGCCTCGGGGAGACTGTAGCAAGTATTTTGCCGTCTATCAGCTCGGAATGTCCTATGAGCTTGAGAGAATATCCGAGTGCTCTTGCGATCGCAACATCATCGCGAGTTATAGAGGTTATGCCTTCTGTGTTTATGAGCTTGGGAGATATCAGCTTGCCAAATGAGAGAGCCGAAAGAATGGCTATCTTTCGAGCTGCGTCCGTGCCCTCAACATCCGCCGCGGGATCTGCCTCAGCGTATCCCTTGCTTTGTGCATCGCGCAGAACAGTCTTGAAATCCAAGCCTTCAGCGTCCATTTTTGTAAGTATATAGTTCGTCGTTCCGTTGAGGATGCCGCTTACATATTTGATGGAATTTGCGCTGAGGTCGTTGCACATGGGGCGTATAACGGGAATGCCGCCGCCCACGCTTGCCTCAAACAGATATGATACGTTGTGCTTCTTGGCGGTCTCAAGCAGCTCTGTGCCAAAATTAGATACTACCTCCTTGTTGGAAGTAACTACGCTCTTGCCGGCCTCAAGACATGCCTTAGTAAAATCATATGCAGGGTGAGAGCCGCCCATCATTTCAGCAACGATATCTATCTCGGGGTCGTTCAGAATAATATTGAAATCGTGAATTATAAGGTGTGCGAAGGGACTGTCGGGAAAGTCGCGAAGGTCAAGGATGTATTTGATATTGACGTTATCCCCCGTTTTTTCTTCTATAAGCTTTTTATTTTGTGTAAGCACAAGTGCGGCTCCCGAGCCAACGACTCCGAAACCGAGTATTGCAATATTAGCCATTTTGGACGTCCTTTCAGTTAAAAGTGTATACACTAATATAATAACATATTTTTTTTGAAATTGCAACCTTTTACTATTGAATTTTTTCGAAATATGTGATAAAATATATTTAAATATGTATCTAAGTAAAATATAAAGAGGAAATATTATGCCATCGCTTGTTGGAGATAAGAGAAATGTGAAGATATTCGTGCTGTATCTTATGCAGAATATCAACTATCCTTTGGATTTTGTCACACTTAATGATATAGTTATGCAAAATGATTATGTAATGTATCTTGATTTTGCAGAGTCGTTTTATGAGATGCTGGATGCAAACCTTGTAGAGGAGGTCTGCAAGACAGATGACGGCGAGCCGATGTATATGGTCACCGATAAGGGAATGATAGTTGCAACGGAATTGCACAGTGAGATACTTCCCGCAATACTTGACAAGAGTCTTGCCTGCGCGCTCAGATATCTTAATTTCAAAAAGAGAGGCGTCAGCTTGTCCTGCAATGTAGAAAAGCTTGATGAAGAAAAGTATGAGATAATCTGTATACTCAAGGAAAAGCAGACCGAGATCATGCGCACCTCCATGATAGTCGATTCTCTCAACAGAGCCGAGAGAATGGAGGAGAACTTCCGCGATAACCCTGAAGTGATATATAAAGGCATGCTTGCATTGCTTTCGGGAAATATGAATTTTATATTCAGCTAAATTTTTATATGTTAAAATTGCCAAAGTTTTCCGTCCCGTTATGTATATCTTGCACAGGATGAGAAGCTTTTCATGCATTAATTATACAAAAATTCATATTGTTTTTTGTGAAAAGATACCATATTGTCGAATAAAGCAAAAATTTTTAGAAAAGTTGCACAAAATAACTCTTGACCTTTCATGCGATTTGTGTTATAATTATAATAATAATTTCCGTGAAAATTTTATCCTTAAGTGGGTCAGAGTATTTTTCAGCTGTCGGAAAGGATGTAAAAATATATGCCGTGTATTTTTATCTTGCATGGGTGAGCTTATGCAGAACGAAAGAGAAGAACTTATATCGCTTATAAAGAGCGCATCCAACGGCAGTGCCGCGGCACTTAGTGAGCTTTGCGAGAGATACAGACCGCTTATGGAGTCCGAGGTGCGCAAGCACACATATGAAAATATGACAGAGCAGGATGTTGCAGACATGCGGCAGGAGGCAATGATATGCTTTTGCAATGCCGTGTGCAATTATGACTACACCGAGGAAAATGTGGAATTTGGTCTGTATGCAAAGATATGCATAGGAAACGCGCTGGTCTCATATTTAAGATATTATAACAGGCATAAGGATTGCAGGGTAGTTTCCATTGACGAAGCAAGCAAGGATCCGCTTTCGCACGATAAGGGCAGGGATCCCATGCAGGCACTTATTGAGGAGGAGGATCTGCGGGCGCTGAAGCTTAAGATCCAATCAAGTCTGTCACCGTTTGAGAGCCGTGTTTGGTGGATGTATGTGTCAGGAATGAGTGCGGCAGAGGTAGCCATGCAGCTTGGCGATATCGATGTGAGATCCGTGACCAATGCCATATACAGAATACGGCGAAAGCTGAGACGCGTGCTCTCAGACAAATAATCAAGGCTTTATCCCGATGCATTCGGGTTATGCATAACCGATCGTAAAAGCGGGATCGGAAACAATCATCAATACTTAAAGCGAGGTACACAAACCAATGAATGAAGAAGTTAAGACTGAAGGCGTATATGAAGATATGACCTTGGTATGCAGAGATTGCGGAGAAGAATTCGTGTTCACAGCAGGTGAGCAGGAGTTTTATGCTGAAAAGGGCTTTTTGAACAAGCCTAAGTGCTGCAAGGCATGCCGCGACAAGAAAAAGAATGCAGGCAAGGCTGAAAGAGAATATTTCATCACTACATGCAGTCAGTGCGGCGGCGAGGCAAAGCTTACGTTCCAGCCTTCTAACGACAGACCTGTTTATTGCAGCAGCTGCTTTGAAGCGAGAAGAGCTGCAAGATAATTCTCATATAGAGAATTAATAAATTTTAATCATCAATGTATAAACAACGGGTTTTTCGCTTTTAACTTCTGTTTGAATACACCGATATTATTATTTAGAAGATACCCCTTCCGAACATTTTCGGAAGGGGTATCTCTCGTTATATTTGGTTTCAGGTAAATGAGATGGATTTTATATATACCGTATCTCCAAAGGCTGATCCGTTCAGATAGTCAAATCTGACGTGATTGATGTTGCCTTTCCAGTAGGAAAGATCCTCAAGGGATATCTCTACCTTGTGGTAAGCGCCGTCACATGTGTATGAGCCTCTGACAGACTTTGATCCGTCAGGACCCAATGTGTCGCCTGCACACAAAAATACTTCAAATCCTGTTTTTCCGTTTGTGGTGGCTTCGGGTATCATGTATTCAATGGTCAATGTCTTGTAGTTTTCGGCATTAAGACCTTGAGGTATCTGCAGATATATCTGCACATCCGCGTCTGTAGCTGTAAGCTTAAGCGCCTTGTTTGTTGCATCGTATGAGTAATTTGTCGCGTTTGCGGCAAGGATATTGCTTACACTTGAAGATGAAGAGAAATCAAAGCTCAAGGTGTTTGATGTCGCATCGGGAATGCGCGAGGAAATGTAGTTTTTGTGGAGAGATTCGTTCTTTGCAAAATCCTTATGCGTCTTGAATGTATCTCTGATCTCGCTTGTCGATCCCGTTGTGATGATGTAGCTGTATTCAATAGCCTCTCCCGAAACTATCTTTATTTTGTTTAAGGGAGCTACGTAGTTTGTGGCGGTGGACATGGGGTCCTTTGAGCCGTCAAATGCATGGCGTCCTGCAAGGAAGAAATCTACATTCGGAACATAAAGACCGATGCCGTAATCACTCTTTTCATTTATCCATGCGCACCATGTTTCTCTGTTGCTTTCACGCAAGGGGAAGAGGCATTTGTTGCGCTCGGATGTGGCACTGCCCCAGAACGGGAGGTCTCTGCCGTAAGAGAGTGAAGCGCCTGACCAGGAATCAGATCCGCCGTAGTATACGAATGTGTCAAGATAGCTAAGTGTATAGAATGCGGGAAGCTCCTGCTCGCGGCAGGGATTGTTCTCAAAGTATCCGAAATCCATAAATCTGTTGTCCACCTGCACTCTGTCGCTGTACAGCGTGTATATATTTTCCATGTATGAGGGGGTAAGCTGACCGTTGAGCGCCCAGTCCTGCGGCTGAGCCTTGATGTATATGGATCTTTCCTTGACTTCGATCTCTATTATGCGGCTGCGATTCTGATTAACGTCGCCGCCCTGAACGGGGTTGTAGTTCCATGTGGTGCCGTTGTACTTTCCGGGAGTGTACTTGGATTCACCAAGCGTTCCGTAGTAGGATTGCTGGATAAGGCGTCCCGTGTCATACTGATTTATGAGGTTTTTAAGACCGTTTGATGTGTCAAGCTTGTCCTCAAGGTAGCATATTCCGCCGCCCCATGAGAGCTTGATGCCGAGCTTATATGCATCATTTTCAAGATAGTATACGACATCGTCATATACCTCCTGCTCCTTAAGCTCGATATCATATATACCTATTTCGCCCGAGCCGAGAATGGATGTAAAGGATATGCTGATAAGATCGGATGCAAGCTTTCCTTCAAGATAGCTTGAATTCAGGCAGGAGAATGTGTGCTTGCCTGCCTCAAGATAGAAGACATCGTCTACTATTTCGCCGTTGCAAATGTATTTTGCACTTGCCTTTACAGGTGATGTAGCCTCATAGCAGAGAATTATCTTGTTGAAATTTGAAGCAAGCTTCGTGCTGAATTTCACCATCATCGTGCCTTTATCAAGAGAAAAGCGCGAGTTTGAAAAACCGCCGTGACCCGAAGCTGTGTATGTGATATTGCTGTCTGTTGTGTACTTTCCGCTGTTTACGGATATGTTCGTGCTGAAATCCTTTTCGTATTTTGAAGCCATTTCAATATCTCCGTCCTTGATATCGCTGTCGGTCGTGTCGTCCCCACCCTGTGTGTCACTGTCACTTGAAGTGTCAGATGTGTCACCTTCATCAGTGCTTGAAGATCCATCGCCCGTGCTCTCGCTGTCGCTGTCAGAAACATATGTGCTTGATACATCCACATCGCTTGTATCTGTATCCGCGCCGTCGTTTTCCTTTTGGCAGGCGCAGGCTATGACGGTGCAAGCCGCCAGGATCGCGATCATAAATAATTTAGATTTTTTCATAATATCTCCTCTTATTTTGATATCTCAATTATACAGTATTTGAGCCGCCTTGTCAATAAGTCTTTCGCGCGGAATTTAAAAATTCAAGCAAATATCACAATATCTTTAAATTAAAGTATTTTGCATTACAGTTAAAAAAGTCCGATTTTGTTGAAAAATGACGTTTTTTCAATAAATATCGCATAAAAATGTTAAAAATGTAAAAAAGTATTGAATAATTCGGAAAAATATGATATAATAAAGTAATATTATTAGCCTTACCCATTTAAAATACGCATTATTGATGCATTCTGAAATGAGAAATGATATGACTAAGCTCCGTTTTATATATAAATATTTGATATGGCTCATATGCCTCGCTCTCTGTGTTGCGCCACTCTCTGCTTGCCGCAAGAACTATGACGAGGACGAGAAGGACATGCCGATACTGAAGATCGGGTGTGCTGTCTATGAGCCGTATTTTTTTATAGACGAAAACGGAGATCATGCGGGAATAGATGTTGAGCTTGCGCGTGAAGCATGCCGCCGTATGGGATATAAAGCTGAATTTGTAGTTGTGGATTGGAGCGAAAAGGACGATCTTTTGCGCGACGGTGCTATCGACTGCGCGTGGTCCTGCTTTTCTATGAATGACAGATACGACGATTACGATTGGGCAGGACCGTATGCAAGCGACAGACAGGTAGTGGCGGTGCTGGCAAGCTCGGATATATATACATTCGAGGATCTGCGCGATGCAAGCGTTGCGGTATCCATAACATCCTTGCCCGCGTCCATACTTCTTTCCAAGGATGATGAGCGCATACCGCCCCTCAAGCATGTGTATTGCCTTGAGGATATTATGGAATGTGTTTCTGCTATGAAAAGGGAATATGTGGATGCCTGCGCAGGGCACGAAGCTGCTGTAATAAATGAGCTTGACCGCTCATCGGTGGAATACAGGATACTTGAAGAGCCGCTTGCCATAACACAGATCGGCGTGGCATTTTATCGCGGGAAAAATGCCGATATGCGCCGCGATCTGCATATCACACTCAAAAAAATGGACTTTGACGGATATATAAAGAGTGTGTTTGAGTCATACGGCTTGCACGAAAGCGAGGTGTCTGAAAATGCGTACAGCTAAGCCTCGCGGAAGAATATATTTCAGCATAATAGCGACTGCTTTGGGATTGTGCCTTACAGCCGCCGTTATCGCATACATAGGTGTGGGATCGATAAATAAAGCCGAAATCACCGCACGTGATAATCTGAAAATGATAATTGAGCAGACATACAGCTTTGACGAGATTCAGTCGGGTGACAGGATAGGCGAGCTGTTTTCCATAAATGAAAACCTTTCATTTATGAGTGATACGCTTGCAATAGATCCATCTCTTGTAAATGACAGGTACCTTGAAAGATTTGTTGACAGGACCAAGATAACGGGAATAGCTGTGCTTGACGGAGAACTGAGGCTGGAGGCATCCGGATATACGAGAGATCTTATAGAGGAAAATTGGAAGGATCGCTTTTACGAGGGATGCCTTGAGGAGATAGTCAATAATCCCGAGCAGGTCTTTTCTGAGAGAATGATAGTAGACGGTCAGTATTACGACGTTTGCGCCGTGTCAAGAAAAGACACTGCAGGTGTCATAGTTGCATATTATAAGCATTCCATGAACCTTGTGTATGATACCGAGGAAAACCTCAATCAGCTCATAAGCACAGTGCCGATGACACTTGATGGCGATATCATTATAGTGCATGGTGGAAAGATAATCTCGGGCGAGGCAGCTGTTGTAGACGGTGATGCATTTATCCGCGCCGCGGATGAGAGATTTTGCTATGACGAGATAAGATATATAAGATTTTCCGGCAACAGCTATTATGGTATGAGAGCCGTAAACGGTGATTACACCATATATATGTATTTTCCTGCAATGTCGCTGTTCCGCTCTGCTTTTGTAAGCGCGATATACTTTGTGCTTATATATATAGCATTGTATTTTGCCATACTTGCATACAGATCGCACATGATACGCAAAAGACAGCATATGCTTGAGGAAACTAACAGAAGGCTTACGGAATCTTTGAGCGTTCTCACATCACTTGAGGCTATATATTTCACTGTATTTTATGTCGATCTCAGACATGATACCTACAAGAGCTTTGCTACAGCTCCGTGGATAAAGAACGTGGTAAGTGAGAGCGGAAGATTTCTTGACTCCATGATGCGGCTTATAGATAATTCCGTTATGGATAAGTATAAGGATCAGATGAAGGACATGCTCGGATATGAGCATATCTGCGAGCAATTGCACAAAAAGAAGATAAGCGATCTCAGAAGAAGCTTTTATTTTGACTATCAGGTGGATCGCGCAGGTCAGATATTCTGGTGCAGAGTTACCGTGACTGCTGTCGATTTTGATCGTGAGGGCAATCCCGAGCATATTCTCATAATGCTTCAGGATGTCAATTACGAAAAGCAGCGCGAAGCGGATTATCAGGAGCAGATACTTTATGAGAGCAAGCTTGCGCAGGCGGCAAACCGGGCAAAATCCGCATTTCTCTTTAACATATCTCACGATATACGCACTCCCATGACTGCGATAATAGGATACAGCGATCTTGCAAAAAAGAGCCTTTGCGATCCGGAAAAAGCAGACAGATATCTTGATAATATACAGACGTCGGGCGAGGCACTCCTCTCAATTACAAATGAACTGCTTGAATTTGCCAGAGTGGAGAACGGAACGGCTGTGCTGTGCGAGTATGCAGACAAAGCCGACAAGGTTACAGATCAGTGTCTTGTGATGATACGACCGCGCGCACAAAAGAAAAATATAGATATCATAACAAAAAAGCATATAATTTATCCGTATGTGCATCTTGACCACCAGCACCTTATGCGCATAGTACTCAACCTTCTGAACAATGCCGTGAAATTTACAGAGTCAAACGGCTCTGTAACCTGCACGCTTGATCAAATAGCTCACGACGACACGAAAAGTTGTACTGTAAAGATCACGATAAGCGATACGGGAATTGGCATATCAAGGGAATTTATGCCGCATATATTTGAGGCGTTTGAGCGAGATAAAAGGATCACCGCGCAGGGAGTTGAGGGCACGGGACTTGGACTTGGAATAGTTAAAAATCTTGTCGAGCTTATGCATGGCACTATAAATGTGGAAAGCACGCTTGGCATGGGAACGAGCTTTTGTGTAAGTATTCCTTGCCTTGTAGCCGATGCCGACGATGTCGATGGGGATATGGAAAGATATCACATCAAGCACGGCTTTGGAGTCAAGAGAGTACTTGTCGCCGAGGACGGCGATCTGAATGCCGAGATAGTATCCGTTATGCTTCAGGAAGAGGGGATACTTACCGAAAGAGCGCGTGACGGCGAGGAATGTATAAGCATGCTTGAGTCAAAGCCTAAAGGCTATTACGGACTCGTGCTTATGGATATACAGATGCCGCGCTCTGACGGATATACGGCGGCGCACAGAATAAGAGAGATGGGTATCAATATCCCGATAGTTGCCATGAGTGCAAATACATATCCCGAGGATGTGGAGCGTTCACTGCAGGCAGGCATGAATGGACATCTTTCAAAGCCGATAAATGCAAATGAGCTTATGCTCACTCTTGTCAAGTATATTGATGTAGAGCTTACGCTCGTGCAATGATCACTGACGTTAAAAAATAAGGAGCTACTGTAATGACTGATAATAACGGTATGGCAGAAACAAAAAAGAAAATAATAATAGCCGACGATTCTGAACTGAATTGCGAGATGGTAGCAGATATACTCGGCAGTATATATGACTATCAGTTCGTGCATGACGGCGATACGCTCTTGAATATGCTGACCTTGGGTGAGCGAGCAGATATGATATTGCTTGATCTCAATATGCCAAAGACGAGCGGCATGCAGGTGCTCAAGGTAATGCGCTCCCGCCATTGGACGGATGAGATACCTGTCGTCATTATCTCAGCTGAGGACGACGATGCCATTATACAGAAGGCATTTGAGCTTGGCGCTACGGATTATATAGTGCGACCCTTCCAATCATTTTTTGTAAAGCACCGTATAGATAACACCCTTGAGTTGTATTCCCAGAGAAGACAGCTTGTGAGATATGTTGAAAAGCAGGTGTATGAGCGCGACAGAGTAAACAAGGCGCTGATCAACATATTCGGATCTCTCGTAGAGCTCAGAAATAATGAATCAGGCGAGCACACACTTCATGTGCAGGCTATAACCAAGATGATACTCAACCGCCTGTGTGATGTAACGGATAAATATACCTTTACCCGTGAGATGATAGATACGATATCCACCGTGTCAGCACTGCACGATATAGGCAAAGCCTTTATCCCCTCTGAGATACTCAATAAGCCGAGCAAGCTTACAGATGAGGAATGGGAGATAATGAAATCCCACACCGTGCGCGGTGACGAATTTTTGCAGAAGATACACGTAAAGAATTCTGAAAAGTTCATGGGACTTGCACATGAGATAGTAAGATATCACCATGAAAGATACGACGGAAACGGATACCCCGACGGGCTTTGCGGCGACGAGATACCGATATCTGCACAGGTCGTATCCATAGCCGATGTGTACGATGCGCTTACAAGTGACAGGTGCTATAAAAAAGCATATGACCACGAAAAGGCGCTTGATATGATACGAAACGGCAGATGCGGCGTCTTTAATCCGCTTCTCGTGCAGTGTCTTATGGATATTAGCGATGACCTTCTTATAATGCTCAAGTTCAATGAAGTAAACGATGATGACAGCTTTGAGTCTGTCAGCACGCTTGACATGAAGTCCGAGCTCAATGACGAGATACGTGTGGATGAGCGTATAGAAAAGCTCCTTGACTATGAGATGGAGAAGAAGGAGTTCTTTGCCGAGAGATGCGGCGGAATACAGTTTGAATATGATGCCGAAAGGCGCAAGGTCGTATATATGCGCCGTTATGATGAGAAGGGAGAAAGAGTCCATCTTTCAAGCGAGTCAACGCGCCTTTTGTGTGACAGCGACCTTGAAAAGCTCACAGACCTGATCTCAAATATGACACCGAGAAATAGACATGGTAAAGAAGCTTGGCATGAAGGTTACTCAAGAGGGCGTGGAGACC
>CAZVUD010000017.1:0-35223 GCA_964629615.1 uncultured Clostridium sp.
TCGTCGGTCCCTACAGGTTATCATAATAATATTGTACATTATGTTGACGTGAAATAATTGGTATTTCAACGGATAAATAATGATGTTATGATTACAAATTGTAGGGACCGACGAATGCAAGCAAGTTGCCGACGGTCCGTAAAAACAGTAATATATCGATTGCGTTATGTCAACGCAATACACAATAGTTTTATGATAACCTCATGTAACGGTACAGTATAAAAACATCTACAAAATGAAAGGAGGTTTTTTACTAAGTTTTTTCAAAAAAGCGTGACCTTCTCCGCCATACAAACAAGATCCGCCATTTTCATGGCGGATCTTGCAATTTTACGATCAATTATTCGCAAATATCATAAGACATCTTATAAAGTCTTTCAAGTTTTGCCTGTCTGTAAGCGCATGTAGACTTCATCTCTGCAATAGCATCGGGGCTGAAGCGGTCGAGATCTCCGTCCTGAAGCTTGCCCTTATACATCTTGTCAAGAACGAGCGCGTAATTTATATCAACAGCAACGATCTTACCGCTCTGAACGCACATTACAACATTGCTCTGTCCTTCAAGCAAGCAGGACACAGCATTTGCACCCATCTGTGTTGCAGTGAGTCTGTCGCGCAAAGTGGGAGAGCCACCTCTTACAACATGTCCGAGTCGCGCAAACTTAGTTTCTATTCCTGCTTCCTTATTCAGCCTGTCAACAAAATACTCGCTGTAGCTGTGGTCATAGTTTTTGGAAAGTCCCTCGGCAAATACTCCGATAAGTCCTCTCTTGCCGTTTTCTCTCGCTCTCTTAAGCATGCTTATCGCATAGTCCTCATCAAACTGCACTTCGGGTATGGCAATTACTACCGCTCCCGACGAAATACCTGCATAAAGTGCAATAAGTCCGCAGTCGCGTCCCATTACCTCTACTATATTACATCTTGAATGCGACTCACAGGTCTCTCGCAAGCTGTTGACAAGATCTATTACCGTATTCATGGCTGTGTCAAAGCCGATAGTATATTCGGTCGCCGTAATATCATTGTCTATCGTACAGGGGATTCCGATAGAAGGAATGCCGTGATTTGTAAGATCTGTAGCACCTCTGAACGTACCGTCACCGCCAAGTGCGATAATGGCATCTATCTGATTGTCCTTGCATGTCTGCACTGCCTTTTGTATTCCCTCTTCGGTCTTGAATTCAGGGCAGCGCGAGGAATACAGCATTGTACCACCGCTCGTGATTATATTGGATACCGCGCGTGAATCGAGATCTATTATATTTCCGCTTATAAGTCCGCTGTAGCCCTCACGAATTCCGACTACCTCAATTCCCTCGGACATAGCCTTTCTCGCCGCGGCTCTGATAGCCGCATTCATTCCCGGAGCGTCACCGCCCGATGAAAGTATTCCTATTTTTCTGAAATGTGCCATTTTATACCTCCGACAGCCGCCTTGCGGCTCTCAATCATATTATACTGCTGTTTACTATTTTAATATATTTTTGCAAATAAATCAATAGGTTTGTTAAAAATTATCATATGTGATTTTTAACGAAATTCAAAGATATAATTCGTTAAATTCCACCACAATGCTTATTTTTATGCTTAAAGGATCATATCTTCAAGCTTTTTAAGAATAAATTCCGCGCAAAGATATCTTATCTCATGCCTTTGAGCGCCCTCAAAAAATGACAGCCTGTACACCTCTGTCGATTTTTCAAATGAAACAGCCATGTATACCGTACCGACAGGATCAGCCTCGCTTCCCCCCGTAGGACCTGCATAGCCTGTTGCGCTGACTCCTATATTTGCAGACAGCCTTTCTTTGACCTTAACTGCCATATCCTTGGCTACATATGAGCTTACGGCAGTGTATCTTTCAATAAGCTCTGCATCTACCCCCAGCAAATTTATCTTTACTTCATTGGTGTATGTGATCATTCCGCCTGCATACACGCTCGACGCGCCTGATATATCAGTTATGATACTGCCTATCAATCCGCCCGTGCAGGATTCTGCCGTCGCAATTACCTTTCCTTTAGCCATCAAGACATTTACAAGCCTTTGTGCGGTGTCTTCTATCTTACATATATCCACCGACTGCTTTTCTATACAGACATCTATGTGATCCTTCATAATATTTCACCTCAATATATTTTGCAAACAAGCAATGTTATCTGCCAACACATATATTATAGCATTTTTTGCATCACATGTAAATACAAAATCACCAAAAAAACACACCAAGCGTGCTATATATCGCATCATATGCACATTTTGATCCAGTATGGGAAAAAAATCTTGCATTTTATAAAAAAGTGTTATATAATAATAAGAGAGCGTATCAAAGATCAAAGGAGATTTACATGCTGTGCTGTGACTGTCCGAGAGGCTGCGATTGCGACAGATCCCATGGAAATGTGGGATACTGCAATATGCCTTCCGATATATATGTTTCAAAATACATGCTTCATCCATACGAAGAGCCCTGTATCTCGGGCGTATCAGGAGCAGGCACTGTATTCTTTTCGGGATGCAATCTCAAATGTATTTTTTGTCAGAACAAAGAGATAAGCCGACTGTGCCAAGGCGAAAGAACAGACGAAGGCAGACTCTTAGACATACTTACATCTCTTTCGGATATGGGTGCGGAATGCATAGAATTCGTCACGCCGACCCATTATACAAGAGAGCTTATTCCAATACTTGAAAAAGCCAAAGCGCGGATATCGAAGCCGTTTGTATGGAATTGCGGCGGATACGAGAGCGTTGGATCACTGAAGCTTTTAGACGGTCTTATCGACATCTACATGCCCGATATCAAATATTTCAGCGACGAGCTTGCGCTTAAATATTCTCATGCCAAAGGCTACTACGGCATTGCCGTTTCAGCGCTTAAGGAAATGATACATCAGACAGGCAAGCCCGTCTATGACTCAAACGGAATGCTCCTGCGCGGAACGCTGATGCGCCATCTCGTGCTCCCCGGGTGCAGAAAGGACTCAGCAGACCTGCTTACACATCTTGCAGATGAGATAGATCCAAAAGATGTGATACTCAGCCTCATGAGCCAATACACTCCCGATTTTTACGACATAAGCTGCGGCGGCTACAAGGATCTTACGCGCAGAGTTACGTCATTTGAATACAATTACGTGCTTGATACCGCAATATCCCTCGGATTTGACGGATATTTTCAGTCCAGAGGATCATCAAGCGCAAGATTTACGCCAAGTTTCCTTGAAGAGGACGACTTCTCGCGCTCTTAAATATTTATTCTTTCCAACCAATACTACACAAAGAGGTAAAGTATATGTCAAACGAAAAAAAGCTTCAGAAAAAGGATCTTATAGCCGAGGCTAAAAATGTAATACTCGTTATACTTGGCTCTGTCGTGCTCGGCGTCGGAACAGGACTCTTCCTTGTTCCCTTCAACATCGTGTCAGGCGGAGTTACGGGTATAGCCATAGTGCTCAACAGATTTCTTGCAGACGTGATACCTGTTGGATTTGTCGAATTTCTCGCAGGATTTGATCTCACAATGATGGATATTTATGTTTCGGGGCTCACATGGGCAATGTTCTTTGTCGGTCTGTTCGTTCTTGGCAAGAATTTTGCCATCAAAACTCTTATATCGTCTATATTCTACCCCATTTTCTTTACACTCACGGCAAAGCTTGCCTCCCCTGATGTTTTCGGCGGATTTTTCGACCTTAAGAACTATACCGAGCACGGAGATGTCACACTGATACTTGCCGCCATATGCGGAGGTGCACTTGTAGGTGCAGGCTGTGCCATAACATTTCTCGGAGGCGGATCCACGGGCGGTGTAGACATAATCGCACTTACATTCTGCAAATATATTCCCAAGCTCAAAAGCTCGGTAATGATGTTCATAGTTGACGCCACAGTAGTTATTTCGGGCATGTTTGCGATAGGCGATCTTCCCATATCCCTGCTCGGAATCGCATCTGCCATGGTATGCGCTGTTGTCATAGACTATGTATTTGTCGGCAGATCGCGCGCATTTACGGCACAAATAATCTGCGAGGATCCTGCCGCACTCAACCTTGAGATACGCCGCCAGCTCGACAGGACCACGACCCTTATCGACATTGAGGGCGGATACACAGGCGAGAGCCGCAAGATGGTCATGGTATTCTTCTCGATACGCGAATACAGCGATCTTATCAGAATAGTCAATTCCATAGACAGGGACGCTTTCCTTACAGTTACCAAGGCACACGAGATAAACGGTGAGGGCTGGACCTTTAACAAGCATAAATCGCGCCAATCCAACGGTGACGCAAAGCTTGCCTCAAAAAAGGCATCTGAAGCATCCGAAAGCCAAAACGAAAACAGTTGACAGCTTAAAGGCAATGTAAAAAATATATCGCGCATCCGCATCTGCGGCGTGCGCGATTATTTTTTAAGTCAATTGACATTTTTCCCTTGACATATCGCGTTTTAAATGCTATAATATAGTTAACGTGTTAATTTTAAATGCGTTAACTAACGCAAGAATCTTAATGTAAAGGAGAATGATGATGGATAACAACACCAAAATGACACCTGAGGATGACAAAAAAGCTCTCGCTCACAAGGCAGTCGGGCTTATAATAGACACTAACAGAATGCATAAGAAGATCTCTGACCGCAGTGCATTTTATGCCCGTATGCATGGATCACAGCACAGGATACTTATGTATATTGCAAGCCAGAAGGGCTTTCTGACACAAAAGATGATAGCAGACCATTTTGAGATAAGTGCGGCGGCAATTGCTGTTACAATGCGCAAGCTTGAAAGTGCAGACTACATCTTCCGTGACAAGGAGGGCTGTCCTGACACAAGATACAACCGGATAGTAATCACAGAAAAGGGCGAATATGAGGTCAAGCGCGCATCCGCGTATTTTGACATGATAGACGGCAAGATGTTCAACAATTTTGATGAGTCCGAAATATCAGAGCTCATAAGACTGCTTGACAAGGCTAAGGACAATCTGTCCGAGCTTGTGGATGCAGATGATTCGGAGGTATTCTGAAATTGAAGGCTTGGCTCAAATATATAAAACCGTATACCAAATACTTTATTTTAGGACCGTTGTGCATGATAGTTGAGGTCATAGGAGAGATACTTATGCCCCTTTACCTCGCAAAGGTCATAAATGCCGCCATTGCAGGCGATCTCACCGTGCTCACCAGCTTTGGTGTTATGGGCATGATGATACTAACCGCGATACTCATGATGCTCGGCGGACTCGGCGGCTCATATTTCGGTGCTCGCGCATCTGTAAACTTTGCCGCCGATCTCAGAAACGACATGTTTGCAAAGATACAGCAATTCTCCTTTGCCAACATAGATAAGTTTTCCACCGGCTCTCTCGTTACCAGACTTACCAACGACGTATCTCAAGTAGAGATGCTTGTAAACATGGGACTTCGCATGATGCTGCGCGCCCCGGGAATGCTCATAGGCGCACTCATAATGGCAATATATATGAGTCCCTCACTTTCTGTCGTATTTGCAGTTACCATACCTCTTATGATACTTTCGATAATCTTTATCATAATAAAGGGTATGAAGCTGTTTTCAAAGAGGCAGAAGGACATAGACAAGCTGAATTCCACAGTCCAGGAAAACATAACAAATGTACGCGTTGTAAAATCCTTCGTACGTGAGGATCATGAAACAGAGAAATTTGCACGCGCAAATAACGATCTGAAGAGCTCGGGAATGGGTGCTATGAAGAATATGATATTCATGTCCCCCATTCAGTCCTTCTTTATGTATATAACCACAATACTCGTTATATGGTTCGGCTCAAAGCTTGTGATCGCGAACGTTGGAAATGTCGGCGTATTTGACGTCGGCGACCTCTCGGCTTTTGTAAACTATGTCGGTCAGATACTCCATGCGCTTTCAATGGTCACCATGATGCTGATGTTCTCATCCCGTGCGATAGCATCGGGCAAACGAGTACTTGAGGTGCTGAATGAAAAGATAGACATAACCGACGCAGAAGATATCGACCGTGACGCAAAAATCGAGAGCGGCGACATAGAATTTCGCAATGTCACGTTCAGATACTATAAGAACAGTGAAGAGCCCGTGCTTGACAACATAAGCTTCTCTATAAGCTCAGGACAGACGGTAGGAATAATCGGCTCTACGGGATGCGGAAAGACCACTCTTGTATCCATGATACCGCGTCTTTACGACGTAGATATGGGTGAAGTCAGAATATGCGGCAGAAATGTCAAGGAATATTCCCTGCACCATTTGCGCGAGAGCGTTGGCATGGTGCTCCAGAAGAACCTGCTTTTCTCGGGAACGATAGAAGAAAACCTGCGCTGGGGCAATGAAAATGCCACCGACGAGGAGATACGTGCGGCGGCTGAAAGCGCACAGGCAAGCAAGTTTATAGACTCGTTTTCCGACGGATACGATCGCATGCTTGAGCAAGGCGGCGTCAATGTATCGGGCGGTCAAAGGCAAAGGCTGTGTATTGCGCGCGCGCTTCTGAAAAAGCCCAAGATACTCATACTTGACGACTCTACAAGCGCGGTAGATACCGCTACCGAAGCGCACATAAGACGTGCATTCAAGAATGAGCTTGCAGACACGACAAAGATCATAATAGCCCAAAGGATATCCTCTGTCAGGGACGCTGACATGATCATCGTTATGAACGAAGGCAAGATCACGGGCATAGGCGATCACGAAACCCTTATGAATGAAAACACCGAATACCGTGAGATATACAGCTCTCAGGTAACGGGAAAGGAGGGCATGTGATATGGCAAGAAGTCTTGAAAAGCTCCAGAAGCAATATAATTCATCAAACAGCCACAAGATACAGCGCGGCATGGGCGGACCTATGGGAGGTCCTCGCAGAGGTCCGGGCGCTATGCGCGGTAAGGGCGGCAAGCCCAAGGATCTTAAGGGCACTGTCGGCAGGATTCTGTCATATATAGGAAAATACAAGTTCCTTATGATATTTGTTTTCCTGTTCATGCTTATAAACACCTGCACATCCCTTGTAGGCGGATACATGACAAGACCTATCATAAATCGCCTTACGGTGTATGCCGGCGGCACAGTAGATCCGTCTGCTACAGAGGGAGCTATCTATAACACAATAGATACAATGATAGGCGCATTTGAAAACAGATTCTCATCGGTCATATCTCACATAGTCGGAGATTCCTACAACGAAACGGTAAGCGCGGTGCTCTCATACATCGCGGCGGCTCTCATCATACTTGCATTTGTATACGCTATCAGTATAATCACTACGTATCTGCAATCAAGGATAATGCTGTCGATATCTCAGAACGCCATAGAAAAGATCCGAAATGACCTTTTCTTTAAGCTTCAGAAGCTTCCCGTAAGATATTTCGACAACCACCCGACGGGTGAGATAATGTCACGATTTACAAACGACGTTGACAGCCTTGACAACATGCTGAACAACTCGCTCACCTCAATAGTTTCGGGCGTTATATCTCTCATAGGAACGTTCGTATTCATGATAACCACAAACCTCCTGCTCACTCTTATCACGATACTGTTCATACCGATATTCACATTCGGCGGCGCGGCTATCGCAAAGAGATCGAGAAAGCACTATTCCGCACAGCAGGCAGCTCTCGGAGCGGCAAACGGCTACATTGAGGAGATAGTTACTGGACAAAAGGTAGTTAAGGTATTCAATCACGAAAGCGACTGCGTTGAGGAATTTACATCTCTGTCCGAGGATCTGCGCGACAAGCAGTTCCGCTCACAGTTCTTTGGCGGTATCATGGGTCCCATAATGGGCAACACCGGTCAGATAAGCTACGCAGTAACCATCGGTGTCGGCGGCGTGCTTATGTGCAACGGCATGCTTGACCCCGGTGCTATGTCGGTATTTGCAGGCTACTCAAAGCAATTTTCAATGCCTATAAACAACCTGTCACAGCAGGCGTCCAATATATTCTCCGCCTTGGCAGGTGCGGAAAGAGTGTTTGAGATAATGGACACTCCGCCCGAGATGCCTGACTCAGTGAATGCCGACAGCATGGAAGGCATGCGCGGAGATGTCGTGTTTAAAAATGTGACCTTCGGCTACAATCCCGACAAGATCATACTTAAGGATCTTACCCTGTATGCTCATCCGGGTCAGAAGATAGCATTTGTCGGATCTACAGGCGCAGGCAAGACAACTGTCACGAACCTGCTTTCAAGATTTTACGATATTGACTCAGGAGAAATAACCATAGACGGTGTCAATATAAAGGATATCAAGCGTGATGCTCTGCGCTCAAGCATAGCAATGGTACTGCAGGACACGCACCTGTTTACGGGAACTGTCATGGAGAACATACGCTACGGCAGGCTTGACGCGACAGACGAAGATGTCATTGCGGCTGCAAAGGTCGCAAGTGCGCATCACTTCATCATGCGTCTGTCTGACGGATACAACACGATGCTTGAGGGCGACGGTGCGAACCTCTCGCAGGGACAGCGTCAGCTGCTCAACATAGCGCGTGCCGCTCTTTCAAAGGCACCAATACTCGTGCTTGACGAAGCAACAAGCTCTGTCGACACCCGTACAGAGCGCCACATTGAAAAGGGCATGGACAGACTGATGACTGACCGTACCACATTCGTTATAGCTCACAGACTCTCCACCGTACGCAATTCAAATGCAATAATGGTGCTGGAGGCAGGCGAGATAATCGAACGCGGCACACACGAGCAACTCCTTGAAATGAAAGGCAGATATTACGAGCTCTACACAGGAGTGCGAGAGCTGGAATGATCTAAACACACAAGCCGCACACGGAAAATTTCCGTGTGCGGCTTATTTTAATTTATACTCACATCATGCTGTTCATTCTCTTCTTCTCTGTACTTTTCAGCCTGAAGATTGAACATATATGCATACTTGCCGCCGAGAGCTATAAGCTCATCGTGGCTTCCCTGCTCTACTATCTCGCCGTTTTCAAACATAAATATCCTGTCCACATGGCGCGTGGTGGAAAGTCTGTGTGAAATGAATATGACGGTCTTGTCCGCGGCATATTCGGAAATAGCACAGTTGAGATCATACTCGGCATTCGGGTCAAGTGCGCTTGACGGCTCGTCAAGGATTATGAGGTCAGCGTCCTTATAAAAGGCTCTTGCGATAGCTACCTTCTGCGACTCACCGCCCGAAAGATTGGTTCCCTCGTCGCTGAACTCGCGCGTCAGCATGGTATCTATGCCGTGCGGCAGCTTTTTAAGCTTGCCTTCAAATGTACTGCGCCTCAAGGCGTCCTCGACATTATGGCGCACAGCTTCGATATTCTCATCAGGCATCTCGCCGCCAACGACATTTTCAGCAATAGTCGCCGCAAATATCTTGTAATCCTGGAATACCGCTGCCACCCTGCCTCTCAGGCTTGATACAGTGTATTCCGAAAGCTTTTTGCCGTTATAAAGTATCTCGCCGTCGGTCGGATCGTACAATCGCATAAGGAGCTTTGTCAATGTGGTCTTGCCTGCGCCGTTATATCCTACTATCGCGATCTTCTCTCCCTTATGTATCTTCATATTGACATTCTTAAGGGAGAACCTTTCATCCTCGTTCTTTCTGTAGGAAAAGCTCATATCCTTAAGCTCGATCTCACGAAGCGGCTCTGCCTCATATTCACCGTCCAATATAGTGGGCTTGGTGTCAAAAAATCTTCTCAGCTTGAGCAGGAATATTCCATGCTGATGGAAGTCCTTCAGCCTGAGACCGATAGCCGTGAGTCGCCAGGAGAGTCCCCACACGGCATTGACGCACACGGCAAATCCGCCGAGCGTCATAGATCCGTCGTTCACTACCATGAGTTTATACAGAATAAATATCATGACTCCGTACTGTGCAACATCAAGAACGAGCGATATCAGTATGTCATAAAGGAAGAATTTTTTGTTGTGCTTAAGGTGTATGTCACGCACCTCGTCAAGAGTCCTGTCATAGCTGTCTACAAGGCAATCGCTGACATTACTTATCCTGAGGTCCTTTGCATAGTCGGGGATATTGAATACACGCTTTGTGTAATTCGCACGTCTGTCATAAGGTAATGTTTCTTTATACATCTTATACCAGACATTATTGTATCTGAAGCAGAAGAACATTCTTATAATGCCCGACAAGAATATTATCGCAGATACGATGGGATCTATCGTGAAGATGACACCTGCTCCCGCAAAGAATGCGATGATATCACGTATGAACCAGTCGCCGCTCTCAATGAGTGAATATCCGTGTGTGAATGATGCCTGTGTGGATGTCACAAAATCATTGAAAAATTCGGGGTTATCGTAATCTGCCAGGTCATTATTTTTTGAATGCTCAAATATCTCGCTGTATACACATGTGTAAAGTATCTCGCGGTATTTTGGCTTTCCAAGGTTTTGATATCTGATATGGACCGCGCGGATAATGAACATGATACCGTAATATGCTATTATAAGCAAAAGCACCTTTTCAAACATCACATCGCGTCCGATAGCATCATAAAGCCTTTCGGTATATATAAGACCGAGCGCAGGCCAGATACCCATCATCACACCGTAAAGCACGCTGGAGATGATATACATGGGGCAGTATTTAAATACCTTTCCGAAAAACCAGATATCTGCCGCAAGGAAGCCCTTGTCCTCTTTTACCTTCTTTTCTTTTTTAGGCTTTTTCTGTGACTGCTCGCCTTCATAAGCGGACTTTTCACGCTTCTTGTTTTCTTTTTCAACAGTCTTACTCATGCTCAGTCACCTCGCCTTCCGTCCTTTTGTAGCTTTCTGCCTGTCGGTTGAACATATCGGCATACTTTCCTCCAAGAGCCATAAGCTCATGGTGTGATCCGTGCTCTATGACTCTGCCGTTTTCAATGAGATATACCTTATCGGCAAGGGTCGCGCTGGAAAGTCTGTGGGATATAAATATCATACCGCAATCACGGCAGGCATCAAGCATTGTTTCGTACATCTTGTATTCCGCAATGGGGTCAAGCGCGCTTGAAGGCTCATCAAGAATAACAAATTTATTCTTCTTTGAATAGACATGAGATATAGAAAGCTTCTGCATCTGACCGCCCGAGAGCATGATGCCGTCCTCGTCAAATTCTTTTGTCATGATAGAGTCTATGCCGCCGCCCTTCTCTATCTTTTCATAAACGCCTGCTTTTTTCAAGGCGTTTACAACGGCGTCGTTATCTTCATCAGTCACGCGGCGGAGCATAACGTTTTCAGACGCAGTAAGTGCAAACATATGATAATCCTGCATAACGCTTGAAAATACGCCTCTGTAATCGTCCATCTTCAGATCCTTTATATCAACGTCGCCGTAAGTAATGCTTCCCTCACAGTCATAAAGGCGAAGCAGAAGCTTGACTATAGTGGATTTACCTGCTCCGTTAGTACCGACGATAGCGACCTTCTCATTTCTGCCGAAGCTCATGGAAACATCGTTCAGCACATTCTTGTCAGCACCGGGGTATCTGAAGGACACATTCTTGAATTCTATATCTCCAACGCTCGGCAATTCCTTATCGCCGTCCACCATCTTAGGCTCGTATTCAAGGAATTTACGCAAGTTATCTATAAAGAGCGCATTTGAATACACGCTTCCGAAATACTCCGCGGAATTCACAAGTATATCTGATATCTGAGATGACACGTTCAATACCGAAAGGCAATCGCCATAGCCCATAAGCCTTGACACCAGTGTTCTGTACGCCGCATATACCGTAGCAAGCGCAATGGAGAGTATATCAACGAGAAACATAGACAAAATGGCAAACAGAGAAATGATCCTTCCGTCTTTTTTATGTATCTCACGGCACAAAGCGGAGGTCTCGCGCAAATATTTCAAAAGATAGCTTCCGATATTTGTAAGACGGAGCTCCTTTGCATAATCCGCAACGTAAAACACTCTTTGAGGATATCCTTTTTTTCTGTCCAGCTCATGTATCTTGTTGTCGCGATGGAACATCTTTTTTTGCACCTTGGCTTTTATAGGTGCGGCAGCAAGCGGTATCAGTGAGAACAGCAAAAATACCCAATGCACGGATACTATAAGGCTTATGCCGAGCACCAACGATATAATGGTGGACACGACATCCGCAAGGCTCTGCAAAACTGAAAAGGCTCTTTCATCGGTCTCAGCCGCGCCCTTTACGAAATCGTCATAGAACACGGGATCCTCATAGCAGGCAAGCTCTACCTCGCGCGCCTTTTTAAACACCGCCTCATTTATCTTCTTTCTGACCGCATAATATCTTTTAGTCTTATAAAAATATGCGTACAGATTAGAGAGTATATTGGTGATAAGCGCAACGACTATGAATGCAATTACAAGTCGGAACACCTCAGAAAAGCTCTTACCTTCACCAACAGCGTTGAGTGCATACTTCAAAAGATACGACGAGGACAAAAATCCTGCAACCGACGTAAGTATAGCCACCGCAAGATTTACGGGGATTATCCACTTATCCGTATCATATATGATCTTCAGCATGTACAGATTGTTTTTGATAATATGCGAAAACTTCATTTTCTTCGCATTGTCGGGAATATCGTAACGATACCTCATGTACATCTCCTTATCTTCATAAAATTGCTTTTATTATATCACTAACGCATACCCGTGTCAATCGGATATGTGCATTTTTCTTACTTTTTTCAAACATTTTTTTACATATGATGATATGATACTATAAAATACATTCAGCATAAAAGTCACCTCGGAGCGAAATGCTCCGAGGTGACCTTAAGGTCATCGCACGACCTTATTTTTTATCCTTGGATATTATTTTTTCAAGTATCCCTATAAATTCCGACGCCTGCGGGATCATGTCCGTATCTACGTCCTTTACGGTGAGATATACGTCGGAAAGCTTGACATTTTTTACATACGCGCTTCCCTTGAGCACCATAAGAGCTTCTGCGGCACACATGATAAGTCTCATCTCATCATCCTCGTCCGTAAAATCTCCGAAATACGCGCATGCAGAAAACGCCTTGTCCTCGCCGCTGACAGCGTCCTTATACACCAGAGATATATTGGCAAGCTCGGAATTATATGACAGATATTTTTCTTCATCAAGGGATATCTCATAGCAAAGAGTTATCTTATCTCCGACATATATATAGTTGTCGGAAAGATCATCTCCACTGCCGCCCGTGCTTTTTCCCTCATAGCCTATAAGTCTGTATTTCGACACGGTCTTGCTGTTAAATGCCACCTTGATATCAAGACTGTCAGCCAACACGCGCGACCTGTTGAATATATCCGTATTAAAAAAGCTCTTCGCCGCAAACGGTGAATCAATATAGAAATACTCTCCGCCGCCGCTCCTTGCAAGTCCCTCAAGTATGCGATTTCTGTGGTTGCCCGAGCCCAAGCCCACCACCGTGAGCTCTATTCCCTTATTGTAATATTCATATGCCACAGCGCTGTATTTTTCAGACATATCGCCGTCAGATATTATTATCACCTTATTGTTTGCATCTGCATCAAGATTTTTGATGGCTAATTCAAATGCATTTCTCAAGCCGTCGTGATTATTAGCCGCACCCTTTGATGTCAGATTTTCAAATGCACTTATTATCTCCTTGGTGTTTTCTCCGGATACCGAATCAAGTATAACGGGAGATTCAGGATCGCTCGTGATGACCGAAACGGTATCACCCTCACCTATAGCCTTTGCAAAATAGAAAAATGAACTTTGGAGCATTGGGAGCATGTTCTTGCCGTACATGGAATCGGATACATCTATATAGAATACGAAATTGTTATCTCCCTTCTTGCTGTTATCCGCCTCATTCATGCCGAATGTTATCTTCAAAAAGTAATTTTCTTTATTCCACAAGCATTTTGTAAACTTAATATCGGCAGATATTCCGCTATCTCCATAATTGCTTGACGCAAGAGAGAGATAATTCATAAATTCCTCCGGCTTGAAGTCATAGCTGCACTTTTTAAGCTCGCTCAGGGTATATCCGCTGTTGACAAGATTGCAGAAATATTTATATGATGACGTGTCTGATGTGGCAGTCACGCTCGATGTCGGATTTTTGCTTGGATCAACGAATGGGTTTTCGATAATATCGCCATGACCTTCATACGTTATATCCGTGCTCTCCTCACTGTCTTTATCGTCAGGCAAACTGTCGCTCTCAGCCCATCCGGGGACATTTGCTTTTGGAGGATCTGTCGTTTCACTGCCTGTAATGATATCAACATTATCAGGTGAGCAGGATGCAAAGAGCATCACAGATAAAAGCAATGCCGATATTATTCTCACAGCTCTGATCAAAAGCTATCCCTCCTTTTTATATATAATGCGCATATTGCGCAAAGATCGCATTTCATAGCATTATTATGATACCACACAATGACCAAAGTGTCAAGCAATTTCTTAATTTTATTTAAGAATTTCATGTCAAACAGAAAAGCACACGATCTGCAATAAAAAATCAATGGGTGCGGAATTTTCCGCACCCATTGCAAAAAATATCACTTCTTTAAAACGTGGTAATAATATATAGGCATCGCGCTCCAACCGTGGCAAAGGCTTCCTGCCATGCCAAAGTCGCTCTCGCCCATCTCGGTCTCCCACACAGTGCCCGTACCGTATTCTATCATGGGCATGTATGTTTTTTCGATATCCTTAAGGATGTGATCTGCATACCTTTCTCTGTCAGTACACAGCAAAGCATCATAGAAGAAGCACTTCATACTGAGTGAGATCGGCGTCATGCCATTATCCTTATCAGTCATCTTCTCACATATGAATTTTGCCTCGCTGTCAGTGCAAGCACCGCAAAGCACGGCAAGAGAGTTTCCGAGCACACTTGCGCCCTCACCCTCTCTGTTTAAGAAGACTCCATTATCCTTATCGTAAAATCTCTCTCGCAGGGCTTTCTTAGCTTCATCTGCGATATGGGAATACTTGTCCTCATATCCGATGATATCGCACATCCTGCCGAGGTTTTTGAGTGCTATGGAAAACAGTGCATTGAGTATCAGATCTGCGCGCGACACATCCGTTGCATATCCCTCAAGACCGCTCTCCCATTCATAGAAATTCCAATACGTCATACCAATACCGTGTGCAAATCCGTTCTCACCAAACGGCAATACGACGCCGTCCTTCATTCTGTCTATGAATACACGGATGACGCTCTCCAGCTTCGGATATATGCTCTTTATGAAATCGACATCGCCCGATCTTTCAAGATATTCTCTGCATGATGTATAATAATGCAATGAAAATGACGGTATTACCATATTTGCATTTATCGGAGTGCATATAGAGAGCAGCCCGTCGTCACGGTCATCCTTTGACATAAGCTCAAGATTTGCACGCGGAAATTCATATTCGCCAAATGCATAATAGCCTGCAAGCATCTGATTTCGGCTGTCCATGCTGTAAAGCGCCTGCTCTCTCCAAGGGCAATCCTCATAATGCTCATGCATGCAAAGGCGGAGAGTGCGCACACATGCATCATATATCTTATCTTCATTCTCCGAAAGTGTCGGGCGCTCTTCCTCATTTAAGGGATACATAGTGGGCAAAAGTCCTATGCTTTCAACATTTACGGGATATTCCGACACCACCTCAAGATATCTGCCGCCAAAGCGTCTAAAGGGATTTGTAAAGACATTTCTACCTGCCTTTAGTACAAAGTCCGCCGAAAAATCGCGATCTCCTATGATCCTGCGAACTCTGCCGTCCGCGATATGCTCACCATAGGATATATTCACCTTCTGTTCCTTGTCGGACTCTATTACAAACGAGAGAAAACCCACCTCATTTATACCCATATCAAACAGCTTGTCATTTTCCCCGAATGTATCTATGAGCTTGCCCTCTCTGAGAGGCAACAGCTCAAGCTTTTTGCAGGGGCGTATCCTCATATACTTGCTGTTATCCGAAAGTGTGCTTTTGCTAAATCCCGAAAGCTGACCCAGCATCCAGTCGTCCTCTTTGGTCATATCATACGCATATGTAAGTCCCATCTGAACTGTTATGGACTTTTCTCTGTGATCTACATATGACGGGCTCATACGGGAGAGAGTCTTTTCTGAGCTTTGAGCCACACAAGCACCGTCACACACAGCCTCATATATCAAGCCTGCGTTTCCACGATAATATACCGATGTCCAGGTAACTCCGTAATACCACACGACGATCGCCAGGCTGTTGGTGCCATATCTTGCATATTTTGTGATATCCACACTGTCATACACCTTGTCATACGGAAAGCAAGCATACTGACCGAAAGCTGCAAGCTGACCGTTAAGATATACTGCGTAATTGCTGTCGCAGGATATATTCAGAATAAGCTTGCCGCCGTTATACTCAAGCGTATCGTAAAATTCGCCGTATTCGTCAGCTTTGGCGTCATTATTTATCCATATCCACTCAGATCCGTCAAGCATCATTTTAAAATCTCCAAATCAAATAATAATAAAGGTCATGCCTTTGGCATTATTCTATCATATCCTGCCTTTAGTGTCAATAGAATACGTAAAAATAAGGATCTTTGCATTATTAAATATCCGTATATCTCTGATATAGACCGTGAACTTGTGCTTATTTTTTCAAAAATTTCAAAAATCTCTTGTAAAATGAGAAGATATCTGCTATAATCAATAATGGTATATTATTTAAAGAAAGGCACGTTGCCCATTCGCAGCGTGTATAGGTAAGGAATAATGGAAAACAAAGGAAAGTTTTATATCACCACAGCTATAGCCTACGGCTCCAAGAAGCCTCATTTCGGCAACACGTACGAGGCTATAATGGTAGACTCGGTTGCAAGATACAAGAGAGCTATGGGATATGATGTATTTTTCTGCACAGGCACTGACGAGCATGGTCAGAAGATCGAAAATTATGCCAACGAAGCAGGCATAACTCCTAAGGCTTATGTTGACAACGTAGCAGGCGAGATCAGAGGTCTTTGGGATAAGATGAACGCATCGTATGATTATTTCATCCGTACGACAGACGACTATCATGAAGCTGCAGTGCAGAAGATATTCAAGAGATTTTACGAGCAGGGCGATATATACAAGAGCACATACGAGGGCTGGTACTGCACACCCTGCGAATCCTTCTTTACGGAAACTCAGGTGGTTGACGGAAAATGCCCCGACTGCGGAGCAAATGTACAAAAGGCAAGCGAAGAATCCTATTTCTTCAAGATGACCAAATACGCCGACAGACTCATTGAGCACATAGAAAGCCACCCCGATTTCATAGTTCCCGAATCCAGAAAGAAGGAAATGATAAACAACTTCCTGAGATCCGAGGGCGGACTTCAGGATCTGTGTGTTTCCAGAACTTCATTTACATGGGGCATTCCCGTTGATTTCGACAAAAAGCATGTAGTATACGTATGGCTCGATGCCCTGACCAACTATATAACGGCTCTCGGCTACGATCCCGACAAGACATATGACGAGCAGAGCGAGCACTTCAAAAAATATTGGCCGTGCGATGTTCACGTTATAGGAAAGGATATACTCAGATTTCACACCATCTATTGGCCCATATTCCTTATGGCGCTCGATCTTCCCTTGCCAAAGCAGATATTCGGTCATCCGTGGTTCAATTTCGGCAACGACAAGATGTCTAAATCAAAGGGCAATGTCATTTATGCAGACGACCTTGCACAAAGATTTACGGTTGACGGCGTGAGATATTACGCACTCTCCGAAATGCCCTACGCAAGCGACGGAAGCATAACATACGAATCGGTCATCAAGAGATTTAACACAGATCTTGTAAACAATCTTGGAAATCTCGTCAAGCGCACGCTTGACATGGAAAAGAAATATTTCGGCAAGGAAGTAAAGGCTCCGGGCGAGCTTACAGAGCTTGACCGCGATCTCATATCCTCCTGCGTTTCGGCATACAGAAGCATGATAGACAACATGGACTCCTTCCATATATCCGACGCGCTCTCATCGATATTCACCATGCTCTCACGAGCAAACAAATACATCGATGAAACAACGCCTTGGGTGCTTGCAAAGGATGCATCACAATCGCAAAGGCTCGGAAGTGTGCTCTACCATCTGCTTGAGACCATACGTTGGGGCGCTATAATGCTCTCCCCCTTCATTCCCGACACGAGCAAGGAGATACTTGATGAGCTTGGAACAGATCTGCGTGATCTTGACAGCATAGGCACAGAGGACAAGTTCTGCGGAATGAAGGCAGGAAGCCTTGTTGCAGACTCCAAGGTGCTTTTCGCAAGAATAGATGAAGCAAAGCTCTTGGAAGAGCTTGAAGCCGAAATGGCAGAAAAGAAGGCAAAAGCCGAGGCAGAAGCTAAGGCAAAGGAAAAGCCCGAGGGCTGTGCTATAATCGGCATAGACAAGTTTATGGAGGTAGAGCTCAGATCGGCACAGATACTTGAATGCGAAAAGGTGCCGAAGGCAAAGAAGCTCTTAAAGCTCAAGGTAGATCTCGGATACGAGCAAAGACAGGTGGTATCGGGAATTGCAAAGTGGTATGCACCCGAGGATCTTGTAGGCAAAAAGGTTATCCTTGTCGCAAACTTGGCTCCCGCAAAGCTCTGCGGAATAGACTCTGAGGGCATGATACTCGCTTCGGGCGAGGAGGATGTGAGAGTGATATTCCTCGATAAGGACACTCCCCTTGGCGAAAGAATAAGATAAATAACCTATAAATACAGGCGAAAGCGGCAAGGCTTTCGCCTGTATTTTTTGTACTAAGTTATTTACAAAACGGTCGAAATTGTAAAAATTTTGTGACATCAAAAGATAAAAATCACCAAAATAAACACAAGTTTTTAATTTTTCAAGCTTTCGCCAACAAACTCGGAATTGTGTTATTTTAGTCAAAATGACCAAAGCAATATATCCCGAAAACATACATTTTCAACGCGCAAAATACCCGTTCATTTCAGCCTGAGTGTTAAAATTATAACCCTCGTTATTCTCTTAATATATAATTAAGGAAAGCTTATTATCAAAAATACCCGTCTGAAGTGCATTTCCGTTAAATAGTTGTCAGCATTTGGTGATATTTTTTTATCAGTTGCACTTTTTTATGAAATATGCCAAAAAACCTGGTAATAATTTCGTACACTATTTTTTAAAAAAGCTATTGCAAAAACAGCAATTATTTGTTATAATAGATGATGAAGAAGAATAAATTGGGCTAACTGTCGCAAAATAGCCATAAGTGCGCCCTATTTCGACTAAACTATGTTTGGAGGAAAAATCCTATGAAGATTCTGGTTATCAATGCCGGAAGCAGTTCTTTGAAATATCAGCTCTTTGATATGTCAAACAACAGCGTGCTGGCAAGGGGTCTTTGCGAGAAGATCGGACTTTCCGGAGCTATTACGCATAAGCGTCCCGGCAAGGAAACTTACACACAGGATTTCGCTATGCCCACGCATAACGAGGCTATCGCGCGTGTTATCGAGCTTCTTACTGATTCGGAGCTTGGCGTTATCGAAAGCGTTGACGAGATCTCTGCTATCGGTCACAGATTTGCTCACGGCGGCAAGATCACAAAATCTACAATTCTCGGCGACGAGGAGCTTAATTACATTGAGTCTATCATTCCGATAAACCCTCTGCACGGTCCGCCCGCGCTCAAGGGTGTAGCCGCATGCAAGGCTATCATGGCTGACAAGCCTCAGATAGGCGTATTCGATACGTCGTTCTATTCGGGATTTGACAAAAAGGCGTATATGTACGCTCTTCCCTACGAATGGTACGAAAAGTACGGCGTTCGTCGCTACGGCTTCCACGGTACATCACACCGCTTTGTAAGTGCAAAGGCGTGCGAATACCTCGGTCTTGATTACAACAAGACAAAGATAGTTTCCTGCCACATCGGCTCAGGCTCGTCCATCACAGCCGTTGACTGCGGAAAGGCTATCGACACATCCCTCGGCTTCACTCCTCAGGAGGGCTTGCCCATGGGTACAAGATGCGGTTCAATCGACCCGTCCATCATTCCCTACATCATGGAGCAGACAGGAATGTCCGCATCCGAGATCAATGACATGCTCAACAAGAAGTCAGGTCTGCTCGGAGTTTCAGGCGTATCCAACGACGCGCGCGACGTTTGGGATGCAGCTGACAAGGGCAACGAGAGAGCACAGCTCGCTATGGACCTTCTCGTTCACAACGCAAAGAAGATCATCGGCTCTTACATTGCCGAGATGAACGGAATCGACGTTCTCATCTTCACTGCAGGTCTTGGCGAAAACGACCGCAAGGCACGTGAGCTCATCACTGAAAACATGGAATTCTTCGGAATCAAGCTTGATCGCGACGCAAACCTCAACGGTCCTCGCGGAGAAAATCTCGTTATCAGCACACCTGATTCCAAGGTCAAGGTAGTTGTGATCCCCACAGACGAGGAATTCATGATCGCCTCCGACACATACGAGCTTGTAAAATAAGCTTGACATCAAACTGTATTTTAAAAATTATAAAATAAATTTTAAAAGAAAAAATTATCATATCTGAAAGGATGAAAAAATCATGGCACAGTCACCTTTTGAAATCAAAAAAGAAATCTGCGACATCGGTAAGAGAATTTACGATCACGGTTTCGTAGCAGCAAACGACGGTAACATCTCCGTTAAAGTAGGACCTAACGAATTCTACTGCACACCTACAGGCGTATCCAAGGGTTACATGACACCCGATATGATCATCAAGATCGACGCTGAAGGTAACAAGATCGACGGTAGACTCAATCCCTCCTCTGAGATCAAGATGCACATGAGAGTTTACAAGGAGCGTCCCGATGCAAACGCTGTCGTTCACGCTCATCCCCCTGTAGCAACAGCTTTCACAGTTGCAGGTGTTGAAATGGATCAGTACATCCTCCCTGAGGCGATCCTTACTATCGGTAACGTTCCTACATGCGAATACGGTATGCCCTCCACAATGGAGATCCCGGATTCCCTTATGCCTTACATCCAGAAGCACGACGCTTTCCTTCTTAAGAACCACGGTGCTCTTACAGTTGGTAACACACTTCTCCGCGCTTGCTTCACAATGGAAGAGGTTGAATTCAACGCAAAGATCAACATGTACGCTCGTCAGATCGGCGTAGGTGCAAATGCAAGAATCGATGAGATCTCCTGCTACGACCTTGAAAGACTTATGGAGCTCCGTAAGAAGATGGGTCTTCCCGGCAAGCACCCCGGATGCAAGTCCTGCCCCAACAAGGGTACTGCTAACTGCAAGTGCAAGGACGGCAACTGCACATGCCACAACGATGCTCCCGCAGGTGAGGATCTCGTAGCTGACATCACAAAGAAGGTTCTCGCTGCTCTCGGCAAATAATTCGACAGCAAAGCTTCATTATTTACAATAATTGATTCGAATTTTTTGAAAGGAGCGTCCGACAGAAATGGTTAACAATCTTACAGAGGCACAGATCAGCGAGATAGTCGCAAAGGTCGTGTCCGCTTACACAAAGCCCGATTCGGCTAAGCCCGAGACCGAGGCTAAGGATTGGGATGCTACACAGTATCACGGACGCAAGCTTATAGGCATCTACGCTACCATGGAAGAAGCCATCGCAGCGGCTAACGAAGGCTATAAGGCTGTTCGCGCTATGAAAGTAGCAGACAGAGAAAAATTGGTTCAGGCAATTCGTGACCTCACAAGAGCAGAGGCGAGAAACATGGCTGTTCTCGGCGTTGCCGAAACAAAGATGGGACGCGTTGACCACAAATATGCAAAGCACATACTCGTGGCTGACAAGACTCCCGGAACAGAGGATATAGTATCCGAGGTAAAGACAGGTGATAACGGTCTTACGCTCACAGAAATGGCACCCTTCGGTGTTGTCGGAGCTATCACCCCCTCAACTAACCCCTCTGAAACAGTCATCTGCAACAGTATCGGTATGATAGTTGCCGGAAACGGTGTTGTATTCAACCCCCACCCCGGTGCAATAGCTACATCAAACTATGCAGTTGACCTTGTAAACCGCGCGGTATATTCCGCAGGCGGACCTAAAGTATTGGTTGCAAGTGTGGTAAAGCCCACTCTTGACACCGCTAATGTAATGTACAAGCACCCCTCCATCCGTCTTCTCGTTTGCACAGGCGGACCCGGAGTTGTTAAATCCGTTCTTTCCTCGGGAAAGAAAGCCATCGGTGCGGGCGCGGGCAATCCCCCCGTTATCGTTGACGACACGGCAGATATCGAAAAGGCCGCTAAGGACATCATCGACGGTTGCACATTCGACAACAACCTCCCCTGCATCGCAGAAAAGGAAGTTTTCGTATTTAACAACGTTGCTGACAGACTTATCGCAGGCATGCTCAAAAACGGTTGCTACATGCTCACACGCGAACAGGCTGATGCACTTGCAAAGGTAGTTCTCGTTGGCAAGGAAGACAAGAACGGCAATATCAAGTACACGGTAAACCGTGACTGCGTCGGACGCGATGCAAGCGTTATACTCGCTAAGATCGGCATCCACGTAGGTCCCGAGATCCGTTGTGCTATCGCTGAGGTTCCCTTCGAGCATCAGTTCGTTCAGGAGGAGCTTATGATGCCTATACTCGGCATTGTAAGAGTTAAGGACATTGACGAGGCTATCGACCTTGCAGTAAAGGCAGAGCACGGCAACCGTCACACAGCTCACATGCACTCCAAGAACATCGATAATCTGACGAGATTTGCAAGAGCTGTTGAAACTACTATCTTCGTAAAGAATGCTCCCTCTTATGCCGGAATCGGCTTTGGAGGCGAGGGTCACACGACATTTACCATCGCAGGACCCACAGGCGAGGGCATTACCTCGGCTCGCAGCTTTACAAGAAAGCGCCGTTGCGTTGCAGTTGACAGCTTCAGGATCATCTGATGATCTGCAGCGTGATATAAGTCACATCTTATATCATTTAAATAATTTGAAAGGATATACAAAGAGAAATGGATATTTCCGCTTCCCAGATCGAAAGCATCGTAAGAGGCGTGTTGAGCTCCATGGGTAAGGCTCCTGCAAGCAATCAGCCCCTTCCCAAGACTGCACACGTTGCAATGCTTACCGATACAAAGAAAATTGAAGTACAGGAGCTCCCTATTCCCGAGCTTGGACCTGACGATATCCTCGTTAAGGTTGAGGGCGCAGGAATATGCGGAACTGACGTTCACGAATGGAAGATGGACCCGTTTGGTCTTATGCCCGTTATTCTCGGACATGAGGGCACAGGCGAAGTCGTATACCTCGGAAAGAACGTAACTAAGGATACAGCGGGCAAGCCTCTCCATGTTGGTGACAAGCTTGTAACATCTGTTATCAGCTGCGGCGACTGCTATGTTTGCCGCATGGTACCCGGAAGAACGAACCTCTGCGACAATCAGGGCGTTTTCGGACTTATCGGTGACAAGAGAGGTCAGGCTGAAGGCAACCGCGTAAACGGTTGGTTCGCTGATTATATGGTAATTAAGGGCGGTATGGGCGCAACATACTTCCAGGTAAACGAGCTCAATCTCAAGCAGAGAATGATCCTTGAGCTTGCTTGCGTATGCGTACATGCTCTTGAAAGAGGTCAGAGCACAGGTCTTCTCAACTTCGGATCCAAGGTCCTCGTTCAGGGCTGCGGTCCTGTTGGACTTGTTATGATCACTGTTCTCCGCGCTGCCGGAATCAACCACATCATTGCAGTTGACGGTAACGAGGACAGACTTAAGGTAGCTCAGAAGATGGGCGCAAAGACGACTATTTGCTTCAAGCGTCCCGATGAGGACACTCTCGACAAGAGAGTTGCAAAGGTCAAGGAAGTAGCTAACGGCGTAGGCGTTGATTTTGCATTCCAGTGCACAGGCGCTCCCGTTGCAGCAGCTGATATCTACAGCTACATCCGTCGCGGCGGCGGTATGTGCGAGATGGGCTTCTTCGTAAACAACGGCGACTATCAGGTTAATCCCCACCTTGCAATGTGCAACAAGGAGATCAACATAGTTGGCTCTTGGGACTACTCTGCAGAGGACTATCCCAAGACAGTAGCATTCCTCAAGCAGTGTGAGGAAATGAACATTCCGATCGAAGAGCTTATCACTCACTCCTTCCCTCTCGACAAGATGAACGAGGCTATGGAAACAAACGTAGCTCAGAAGGGTATCAAGATCTGCTATATCAACGACTGATAAAGAGGTTAAATTATGGCAGCACTCGGTATGATAGAGGTCTACGGCTACACGACCTCCATAGTAGTTGCTGATGCAGTTGCTAAAGCGGCTGACGTAAAGATCGTAGCCATCGACAAGAACAAACCCGCAAACGCAGACAAATGTGCAGTTCCGCTCGTTATGGTCGTTAAGTTTGAGGGAAATGCCGGCGCTGTGAGAGCAGCCCACGATGCTGGTGTAGAGGAAGCTAAGAAGCGCAACCTCTATATCACGAGCGAGGTCATTGCAGGACTCGATCCTTCGGTTGAATGGTTTGCAAATCTCACCGCAACAGGCAAGGACAAGCTCAGAAACATGGATATCGTAAACAAGTGATATCCGAAAAAACAATCTTATAAAAAATTTATAACAAATAAAAGGAGAATACTCTCATGAATGAAGCTCTTGGAATGGTAGAAACCAGAGGACTTGTAGCAGCTATCGAAGCAGCAGATGCTATGGTTAAGGCTGCAAACGTTGAACTTATCGGTTCTGAAAAGATCGGTTCCGGTCTCGTAAGCGTAATGGTTAGAGGCGACGTTGGCGCTGTTAAGGCTGCTGTTGAAGCAGGCGGCGCAGCTGCAAGCAGACTCGGCGAAGTTATTGCTACACACGTTATCCCCAGACCCCACACAGACGTTAACAAGCTTCTTCCCTCCATTAAGTAATTTTAAACCCATAAAACTACGAATTAAGCAAAGGAATCTTACTTGATTATGGAAAATGCTATCGCGTTGCTTGAAGTTCGTGCTATGGTAACTGCCATAGTAGGTCTTGACGCTATGGTCAAGGCGGCGGACGTCAAACTTATTCATGTCGAGAAGCGTTTAGGCGGTTGGCTCGTAACAGTTGTTGTTGAAGGCTCCGTTTCCGCTGTGACAGCCGCTCTTGAAGCAGGAAAGGCTGCCGCAGAAACAGTCGGAAAGGTTATGTGCGCCGAGGTGATCGCGCGCCCGCATCCCGACATCATGAAATTTGTAAAGACCGATCCGGGTGTTTGATAAAACACTCGGTCGGCAAGATCAAAGGTAAAAAACAAAAAACATATTTTTAAAGGAGATTATACTCATGAACGAAGCACTTGGTATGGTTGAAACAAGAGGTCTTGTAGCTGCTATTGAGGCTGCAGATGCTATGGTTAAGGCTGCAAACGTTGAACTTATCGGTTCTGAAAAGATCGGTTCCGGTCTCGTAAGCGTAATGGTTAGAGGCGACGTTGGCGCTGTTAAGGCTGCTGTTGAAGCAGGCGGTGCTGCTGCAAGCAGACTCGGCGAAGTTATCGCTACACACGTTATCCCCAGACCTCACACAGACGTTAACAAGCTTCTCCCCTCCCTTAACTGATAAGTTAAGAGCTTTAAGGAAAAGCATATATCACTGTCAGCCTCGGCTGACAGTGATATATCCGAAAATAAAGTAATTTTCGTATGTTCAAAATAAAGCCGTGTGTTTTATTTTCAAGATATGAAAATTACAACAAAGAAAGGTAGAGTCAAAATGGAGATCACCACTCAAGACATAGCCGCTATCGTAAAAAAGGTTATATCCGAAGTAAATTCAGAGAATAACAACACATCAAATGAAATTCCCGTAGGTATTTCAAACAGACACATCCACTTAAATAAGGAAGATCTTGAAACCCTTTTCGGCAAGGGCTACGAGTTAACTCCCATAAAAGACCTTTCTCAGCCCGGTCAGTACGCATGTAAGGAAACACTTACACTTGTAGGTCCGTCCATGAGATCTATTGAAAACGTAAGAGTATTGGGTCCTCTCCGCAAGAAGAGCCAAGTTGAGATTTCCGTTACGGATTCCTTCGTGCTTAAAGTAAAGCCGCCTGTAAGAGAGTCAGGTAAGACCGAAGGCTCAGCTCCTGTGACCATCATCGGTCCTCGCGGCATAGTAAGCCTCAAGGAGGGCTGCATAATTGCAAACAGACACATACATATGAGCCCCGATGACGCCGCACGCTTTGGCGTTAAGGATGGCGATTATATAGATGTTGACGCATTTTCGGGAACTAAGAGAACAAGATGGTTCGATGTTCAGATCAGAGTAAACGAGGCATTCAGACTTGAGATGCATGTTGACACTGATGATGCCAACGCAGTCGGCTTCAAGAACGGAAGCACGGTCACCGTTGCCAAGGCTTGACCTCCCGAAGGAAAGGAATTTTTAAAAATGTTAAAAGGCAAGGTAGTCGGAACGATAGTTTCCACCAACAAGCTTGACAAGCTCATAGGCTACAAGTTTCTTGAGGTAAGGATCATTGAAAACAGCGTTTTGACCGACAAATATATAGTGGCAGTTGACAGAATGGTAAGTGCAGGTATCGGTGAAGAGGTACTCGTTACCACAGGCTCAAGTGCAAGAATGGCTGTAGGCGATCCCTCATCTCCTGTTGATGCAGTTATCGTCGGTGTAGTTGATAAACACCAGAATTAATTTTAAACAACAAATCCATATAACCGAAAGGGCGCACTTATGTGCGTAGATCAAAAAATGTCCGAATTAGATATCAAATCCATTTTACAAAATGCAGGTATCGTAGGCGCAGGCGGTGCAGGATTCCCTGCTTACGCAAAGCTCGCAGATGCCGCTGACACACTTTGCATAAACTGTGCAGAGTGCGAACCCCTTATGTACACAGACTACATGCTCATGCGCGACGAGATGACAAAGATCGTTGAGGGTGCGCAGATAGTTATGGACAATTCCAACATAACTCACACATACCTCTCCATAAAGGAGCACAGAGCGCACATGCTCGGTTACACCGACGGTCAGATCGTAGGTGACAGAGTAAGCATCAAGTTCCTTCCCAATGTATACCCCATGGGCGATGAGATAAACCTCATATACGAGACCACGGGCAGGATCGTAAAGCCCGGAAATCTTCCCATCACTGCAGGAGTTATCGTGCTCAACGGTGAAACGGTATACAACATACGTCAGGCTGTGAGAGAGGGCAAGCCCGTTACTGAAAAGTGGCTTACTATCGGCGGCGACATTCCCGAAAGATATACAGTAAGAGTTCCTGTCGGAATGAGAATATCCGAGCTTTTTGAGAAGCTTGGTGTTAAAGTCCGCGATGATCAGGCTATGATCGACGGCGGTCCTTCCATGGGTAAGATAGTTCCTTATCAGAACGCAATAGTTACAAAGACTACAAAGGCAGTCCTTATCCTCCCCAAGAGCGCAAATTGCGTAGCTCACAAGGAAAGAAGCATGGAGGACATGCTTCGTCAGGCAGCTTCCTGCTGCTGCGGATGCAACCGCTGCACAGAGCTCTGCCCCAGACACCTCCTCGGTTATCCGATCGAGCCTCATAAGATGATAAGAGCCGCTCTTACAAATGCGGTAGTTGATAATCCCGAGCTTATAAAGACAGCTTCCCTTTGCTGCTCATGCGGCGTTTGCGCAGAAGCGGCATGCTGCAATGATATCTCCCCCAAGGATGTCATCCTTCACCTCAAGGGAATACTTGCAAAGAATAAGATGAGATATGTCGGCACAGGCGACGATATTGCTCCGAGCGCTGACCGCGAATATCATATGATCCCCTCTGTAAGATGGGAAAATATACTCGGCGTGCACAAGTTTGACCACGTTACAAAGTATATCCCCGAGCCTATCAGCGCAAAGAAGGTAGAGATACGCATGTCACAGCACATAGGCGCTCCCTCAATTCCCGCAGTAAGTGTTGGAGATACAGTAACAGAGGGTCAGCTGATCGCAAATGCAGGTGCAGGACTTTCAGTTCCCCAGTACGCATCCATAAGCGGTAAGGTAAGCTTCGTTGATGCGACAAGAATAATCATTGAAGCTTAAACAATCATAACAAATAATAGCAAAGCAGGTAACAATAAATGTATCAGGCAATTGGTGTAATTGAACTTAAAAGCATAGCTAAAGGCATTGAGGCAACAGATGCTGCTCTTAAGAGCGCAGGCATAAGCCTCGTATCAGCTCGCCCCGCTTGTCCCGGTAAGTTTGAGATGATCATTACAGGAAGCATCTCAAATGTAACCAGCGCGCTTGAGCACGTTAAGGAAAGATTTGGCGAAAAGCTGGTAGATTCATCGCTTATCGGACGTATAGATCCCCAGGTAATAACCGCTCTCTTCGGCACACAGGTAGCAGAGAGAAAGGGCAGCCTTGGTATCATCGAAACATACAGTGCGGCATCCACTATAAAGGCTGCCGATATCGCAGTTAAGACCTCCAAGGTGGCTATATTTGAGCTTCGCGTTTCCAGAGGTATGGGCGGTAAGGGTATCGTTCTTATCACAGGTGATGTAGGCGATGTTACTGCGGCAGTTGACGCAGGCGCAGCATACGCAAAGGAACAGGGTTTGTTCCACAACAGCGCAGTTATCCCCGCTCCCCACGCGCTTCTTTGGGAGCAGATCTGATTTTGATTGATCGTGCAAAGCGAAAAGAGAGCCGCCAAAAGCGGCATCTCCTTTCCCTATGCACTGTATTGTCATTTAAAACCGCAATATAATATTTTGGATGAGCTTTTGCAGACTCAAAGGCTCAGGAAAGCATGGTATTATTATGAGTGAGATCAAATTTGTAATAGACAAGAGCCCACGTATAGACCGCCTCATCGAGCATCTTTATAAGGAAATGCCCGAGATCGAGGCTGACCGTGCGGAACTTGTAACTGAAAGCTATAAGCAGACAGAGGGATTGCCTATCATCAAGCGTCGCTCTGCGGCTTTTGCGCATATACTCAAAAATATTCCGATAGTTATCCGCCCAGAAGAGCTTATCGTGGGCAGTAACTCCATACATCCGCGCGGATGCCAGACATTCCCCGAATATTCATTCGAATGGCTCGAGCCCGAATTTGACACAGTGGCTACACGTGAGGCTGACCCCTTCTACATCTCTCCCTCCACGGTAGAAAGACTTAAGAAGGTACATCCGTACTGGAAGGGCAAGACAGTAAGCGACCTTGCCGCTCAGAGCATGGATCCCAATGTTTTTGACGTATTCATGAACCACGGCATATTCACCGTTGGTAACTATTTCTACAACGGCGTAGGACATATCAATGTAGACTACAACAAGGTCATAACCTGCGGCCTTGAATCCATAATTGAGCAGGCAAAGGGCGAAATTGAAAAGCTCTATATCGGACACGGAGATTACCTTAAGAGAAAGAACTTCCTTGAGGCTGTTATTGAAAGCTGTGAGGGCGTTATCACCTATGCAAGACGCTACAGCGAGCTTGCGCTTGAAGAAGCGGCAGATTGCACAGACAGCGTAAGAAAAGCTGAGCTTCTTAAGATAGCTGAGGCTTGCGATCATGTACCTGCCAAGCCTGCAAGAAGCTTCTACGAGGCTTGCCAATCCTTCTGGTTCATCCAGCAGCTTCTCCAGTGCGAATCCAGCGGACACTCCATCTCTCCCGGTAGATTTGACCAATACATGTACCCCTTCTTTAAGTATGACCTCGACATGGGACTCATAACATACGAAGAGGCACAGGAATATATAGACTGTATCTGGGTCAAGCTCAATGACCTTAACAAGGTGCGTGACGCGGCTTCTGCAGAAGGATTTGCAGGATACGGTCTCTTCCAGAACCTTATCGTCGGCGGTCAGAACAAGGATGGCGTTGATGTAACCAACGACCTCTCCTACATGTGCCTTGAGGCAACTATGCATGTTCGCCTGCCCCAGCCCTCTCTCTCCATAAGAGTTTGGAACAAATCCCCTCACGACCTCCTTATCAAGGCGGCAGCAGTAACACGCGAGGGACTCGGTGTTCCCGCATTCTACAATGACGAAGTCATCATCCCTGCTATCATGGCTCGCGGTCTTACACTTGAGGACGCGCGCGACTATTGCATCATCGGATGCGTTGAGCCGCAGAAGGGCGCAAAGACCGATGGCTGGCACGATGCCGCATTCTTTAACATGTGCCGTCCCCTTGAGCTCGTGTTCTCAAACGGTGTTGACAACGGTGAGCTTATAGGTCTTCAAACGGGTGATGTTGAAAAGATGTCTTCATTTGAGGAATTCTTTGATGCATACAAGAAGCAGGAGCTTCACTTCATAGAAATGATGGTGCACGCTGGCAACGCAGTAGACTATGCTCATTCTGTACGTTGTCCCCTTCCCTTTGAATCCTGCCTGTGCGATGACTGCCTCTCCAAGGGCATAAGCATACAGGAGGGCGGTGCTCACTACAACTTTACAGGTCCTCAGGGATTCGGTATTGCAAACATGACAGATGCTCTCGTTGCAATAAGAACTCTCGTATTTGAAGAGGGCAAGGTAACCATGGGAGAAATGAAGCAGGCTCTCCTTGATAACTTCGGTAAGGGATATACAAAGAAGAAATCTCTTGAGCTCACGACTCAGGTCGTAAAGCAGCTTGACGCTGAAGGCAAGGAGATAAACGAAGATATCATAAAGGCAATATATAACAGCTTCATCAACAACGATTTCGTATCTGCTGACAAGAAGAAGAGATATGACGAGATCCTTGATATGATCGACGCACTTCCCAAATACGGAAACGATATCCCCGAAATAGACGATTTCGCACGTGAAGTCGGCAACACATATACAAAGCCATTTGAAAACTTCACAAATCCCCGCGGCGGCATATTCCAGGCAGGTCTTTACCCTGTTTCCGCAAACGTTCCGCTCGGATATCAGACAGGTGCAACACCTGACGGACGCCTTGCAAATACTCCTATCGCCGACGGCGTTGGACCTGCATCGGGACGCGATTGCCACGGCCCTACAGCAACGGCAAACTCTGTTGCAAGACTTGATCACGGTATTGCCTCCAACGGTACGCTCTTTAACCAGAAGTTCCATCCCTCTGCTCTTGCAGGCATGGCAAGCCTTGAAAAATTCGTGGCTTACCTGCGCGGATACTTCGATCAGAAGGGTATGCACGTTCAGTACAATGTAGTTTCCAAGGAAACTCTGCTCGACGCGCAGAAGAACCCCGAAAAATACAAGAACCTCGTTGTAAGAGTTGCAGGATACAGCGCACTCTTCACAACACTCTCCCGTTCGCTTCAGGACGATATCATCGCCCGTACAGAACAGGGTAGCCTTTGATCAGATATTTGCTTATCGGCTTTCCGTATAACACAAATGGAAAGCTGATAAGCCCAAATTACCCTTAAGGAAGGATGAATAATTCGTGAATTCAAATATATATGAACGCACGGGACGAATTTTTGACATTCAGCGTTATTCTATACACGACGGTCCCGGCATAAGAACAATAGTTTTCCTCAAGGGATGTTATCTCCGTTGCAGATGGTGCTGTAATCCTGAATCTCAGGAATACAAGATACAGGAGCTCACGCTTGGAGGTAAGACCAAAACAGTAGGACGTGATGTCACTGTAAGTGAGGTCATGGACGAGGTGGTAAAGGACGATATATACTACCGCAGAAGCGGAGGAGGAGTTACTCTTTCAGGCGGCGAATGCATGGCTCAGCCCGAATTTGCCGAGGCTCTGTTGCGTGCAGTGCATGAATACGGCTATTCCACCGCCATCGAAACCACCGCATTTGCAAATCGCGAGGTAGTTGAAAGACTTCTTCCGCATGTAGATCACTTTCTTATGGACATAAAGCACATGAATTCTGCAAAGCATAAGGAATTTACAACTCAGGAAAACACCAAGATACTTGAAAATGCAAAATACATCGCCGAGAACGCCGCTCATCTCATCATCAGAGTGCCCGTCGTTCCGACGTTTAACGATACAAAAGAAGAGATTGCCGATATTGCAAGATTTGCAGATTCCCTTCCGAACGTTACGGAATTGCACCTGCTTCCCTATCACAGACTCGGTCAGGATAAGTATGCAGGCATCGGCAGAGATTACACGCTTATGGGCATAACACCTCCGACAGTTGAGCATATGCGCTCCCTTCTCGAAGCCGCAGAGAGCGTGTCTAATAAGCTGCACGTACAGATAGGCGGCTGATAAATTTCACTTGCGCGGTATTTGCGCAATGATTGGAGTATTACACATGGAAAACTTTGAGATCAAGGATAAAATGAGAATAGTTCAGGAGCTTGTGCCGGGACGTCAGATCACGCTCGCGCACATAATAGCAAATCCCGATCCTATCCTCTATCAAAAGCTGGGACTCGACCCCAAGCTCGACTATCAGAAAGCCGCAATAGGTGTGCTTACAATAAGCCCTGCCGAAACAGCGGTGATTTGTGCGGACATTGCGCTCAAATCATCAGGGGCTGACCTCGGATTTTGCGACAGATTTTCAGGAACGCTCATTATAACAGGAACTGTTTCTGAGGTTGAGGCGGCATTCTCGGCTATAGCAGAGTATTTCAAAAACACCCTTAAGTATACAGTATGCGAAGTAACTCGCACATAAATTACTCTGCAAAAAGATGAAAAAGCTTATACTTATGGGCAGAGTTGCCGCAGGAAAGACCACTCTTACGCAAGCCTTAAAGGGTGAGCAGATACATTACTGCAAAACTCAGTACATCAATTACACCGACACGATAATAGATACCCCCGGCGAATACACCGAGGTAAACAAATTAGGTGCGGCGCTTGCGCTCTATGCATATGAGGCTGACATAGTCGGACTTGTAATCAGTGCAAATGAACCCTTCTGTGTCTTTCCGCCAAACTGCACCTGCCTTGTAAATCGTGAGGTCGTCGGCATAATATCGGGCATTGATAAGCCCGACGCAAATATCCCTCAGGCAGAGCGCTGGCTTACAAATTGCGGATGCAAAAAGCTGTTTTATGTAAGCTCTTATACAGGCGAGGGACTTGACACAGTCATAGACTATCTGAATCAGTAAAACCCAATGGGGACTAAATGTCCCCAAAAATTGTACCAACACGCACATTGTCATAAATAAATCAACAAATGCCCAAAGGGCGGAACGGAGCACAAGATGGCAAACACAAAAGTTATTTGCTTTGCTAATAATAAAGGCGGAAGCGGAAAATCCACTACCTGCGCAAACATCGGATATTCCATGTCCACGCTCGGCAAGAAGGTCCTCCTTATAGACGGAGATATGCAGATGAATCTCACTCTGTCCTACTTTGATGACGAAAGATCTCTTGAGCTTGCCAAAAGCGGCAATAATATATATACTGCTATTCTTGAACAAAAGGATCTTTCGGATTACATCATAAATACAGAATACGAAGGTCTTGATCTTGTTCCCTCCTCTACCCTCATGAGCAGTATAGAGCTTCAATTATTTACAAAGTTTCAGCGTGAATTCATTCTCAAAAACAGCCTTCGCAAGATAAAGGAAAGCGGCGTTTACGACTACATACTCATAGACTCGCCTCCTACGCTTGGTTGCTGGGTAATGAACATAATGTGCGCCTCTGACTACTTAATCATTCCTGTCGAGGCGTCACCTTGGGGTCTTTTCGGACTTGCAAACATGTTTGAATTCTACGAGCAGGTAAAGCTGATATCCCCCTCTCTTGAGATCTTGGGTATAGCTATCACCAAAGCAAGCGAGCGCAAGAACTACTTCAAGCAGACAGTTGAAACTCTCGGAAGCCTTGACAATGTCAGATTGCTTGAATCCATCATACGCATAGACAGCACAGTCGAATGGTCACAGGACAACAGTAAGCCCGTTATGGCTTATAAGAGATCCTGCCGCGCGGCAGGAGAATATATGCAAATGGCACAGGAGGTAATGAAATATGCCGATAGGTAAAGACAGTATCCAAAAAAGAGTTGCTAAGGTAGAAGTTGAAGAAAACATAGCTCCCGAGCTTGTAGCAACTACCGCAGCCGCACCCGCAAAGAAGGCTTCGCCTGCAAAGAGTTCACGCACGACTGCTAAAAAGCCGACGGAGAAGAAGCCGACCGAAAAGAAGGCTGCCGCAAAGCCTGCGCAGAAAAAGGCAGAAGCTGTTGAAGCCACCGAGCCTAAAGCTGCTGTTCTCACAAATGTTGCGCCCGAGGTCGTAGAAAAGGTAATCGGTCACAAGGAAAACGAAAAATATGAAAAGGTACAGATAGGCGACAAGATGCCTACATTCCTTATGTAATTTAAAAAGTTAAGTGGCTGTTGCATTTTTGCAACAGCCACTTTTTATATTAAGAGCCCCACTTAGCAGTTATCGTTGTGTCTTTAGCTGGCATTTTATTTATGTCGCCCCATGATGGTGCTTGAAAGCCGCTTATATTACTTGTAACCTCCGGATTTGAGATTGTATCATCATACTTAACCGTAGTAGTTATCTTAAACGAAGTAATATGTGTTGGTTTAACATACTGAACACCTCTATGATCTCTGGCGCCAATACATAATGTATTTTCGGATTCGCCCTTGGGAGTCCCTATATTTTCTGTTTTGAAATTTAATGTTGAATTTGTCGGATCTTCCCCATCCTTAAAAACTTCAACAGTAATCGTAGTATTTTCTCTATTCCACGATATAGTTATATTCAAAGGTTTTTCGTTTTCGGCTACATTATTTATTCCAATTCGATCCTTTCCTCCTAAATAAAATTTTACACTATTTCCATATATACCAATGGCAAACAAATTTGCTGATGTATGGTTACTATCTAAATTACTTAAAATTAATTGTGAACTTCCGGTTTGAACTTTAGCAATACGCATATTGATAGTAAAATCATTATCCCAATTTAATTTATATCCCGTATTTAAATATTCATTATTTATAGTAGCGTCTTTTACGTTAAATGGTCGATTCACATTCCAATCATAAGTCAGCTTAAAGCTCGGAAGAAAATCCGACTCTTCGGGAAAAGCAACAGTATTTGTTTCATTATTCCAAATAACAAAGCAGCATGACTCGGCATCATAGTAAAATGTATTATTTGTATTTGTAACCTTGCTTATATCAATTCCGTTTTCTTCAAGGACTTTCTCCGCTTCTTCCTTCGTAAGACTTCTGTCCAGATCTATCATCTCCGCCTGTATAAGCATATTCGCTTCGCGGATGAGCTGGATATCGGCTGAAGTATTTGCCTTATCTATGATGCCCG
>CAZVUD010000018.1:0-35058 GCA_964629615.1 uncultured Clostridium sp.
GATCGAAATTCCCAGAGCTTGCCTCACAGCTGATGAGATCGCTCAGAACGCAGACTTCTTCTGCTTCGGTACAAACGACCTTACACAGATGACATACGGCTTCTCTCGTGATGACGCAGGTAAGTTCCTTGGCGCTTACTACGATGCAAAGATCTTCGAAAACGATCCCTTTGCAAAGCTTGACACAGTTGGTGTTGGTAAGCTCATGAACATGGCAGTTACCCTCGGCAGACCCGCAAACAAGAACCTCCACATAGGTATCTGCGGTGAGCACGGTGGTGACCCCACATCTGTTGAATTCTGCCACCAGATCGGTCTTGACTACGTATCCTGCTCTCCCTTCAGAGTTCCGATCGCACGTCTTGCTGCTGCTCAGGCTGCACTTAAGTAATTTAAAATTACAAATTATATATCCCACCGAGGAAATCACCTCGGTGGGATACTTTTTATATTCACGCAAGCTCGCCGCGCAAAAATGTCATTATCTTTTTTTCCTCACGGGATATCTTTACCTGTGACAATCCAAGTGCAGTGGCGACCTCTTGCTGTGTCATGTTTCGGTAATATCGCAGCAATACTATTTTTCTCCACATATCTGGCATCTTGCTTATAGCCTGCCCTATGGCTATTCTGTCAGTCATTGCCTCAAGCTCACTTTGGCTATCCTTGTCGGGAATCACGCTGTCATAGGTCTGAGAATCCTCGCCGTACACATTATCGGAAAGCGAGGTCACGGGCATCACCGCATCCATAGACACGGCGGCTTCCTCCATGCTCACGCCTATATTGCGTGCAAGCTCACTTATATTGGCTTCCCTTCCTTCTTCACTCATTATACGATTTTTCTCTCTGAGCAAAAGCATTCCCGTGCGCTTATAGCTTCGGCTGACACGTATAAGTCCGTCATCACGCAGATGCCGTCTGATCTCACCGACGATAAGCGGAACTGCATAGGTTGAGAATGCGGTGCCCTTATCAAACGAAAAGCTTCTTATAGACTTTATCATTCCTATAGTGCCTATTTGGATAAGATCCTCTATGTCGGTCCCCCTGTCCTTAAACTTGTACGCTATGCTTCTCACCAGAGCTGCATTCTCCACAACGAGCTGCTCCATAGCCGAGTCGTCGCCCATCTGCGCGCGATATACAAGTTCCTTATTTCTTGTGTATTTTTCATCTGTACGAATATTTTCCAAATGACCGTCCATAAATATACCCTGCCTCTCATTTTTATCCGCAAGGATGCCTTACGGATTATGTAATGACACGGTCACCGAGCTGCTTATAGAGCGTGATGCAGGTTCCCTTACCGATCTTAGATGTGACGGAAAGCTTATCGCAAAAGCTCTCCATAACGGTAAAGCCCATACCGCTGCGCTCGCTCTCTCTGTCAGTCGTATACAGCGGCTGGCGCGCGAGCTTAACGTCGTCAATTCCACACCCCTTGTCTCTTATCTCAATCTTGACGCCCCGTTCCTCAAGCAAGCTCACATTTATGTATATATATCCAAAATCAGAACGGTACGCATGCACTATACAATTTGTAACCGCCTCGGAAACGGCGCATTTAATATCGGCTATCTCAAGTGCGGTTGGATCGGCTTGACTTACAAATGCCGCTATTGCGGCTCGCGCCATGCCCTCATTAACAGAGAGCGATGGCAGCTTCAAGCTCATTTTATTAAGCGCATTCTTTGAAAATTTTTGACGTTTAGCCATTATTTTTACCTCCTGACATTGCACCCTCGACGTGTCTTTTTTGCACCTTTTTTCGTTTTGGGACTTCATTTATGTCTGTTTGCCGCTCGATCTTTATCACGCGCTCCATGCCTGCGAGACTCATCACACGCTCTATTCCCGAATTTGGATTTTGCACGATCAGCTCTCCGCCAAGCTCTTTAATAACAGAGTACCTGCCCATTATCAGCCCCAGCCCCGAGCTATCCATAAAATCCACATTTGACATATCAATTATCAAGCCGCGCGGCTTTTTTGAAAATATCTCGCCATCGATCGCATTTCGGATCGCAGATGCACAATGATGATCTATCTCTCCTCTTAGCTTTATCTTAAGGTAACAGCCGACGAACTCACTGTCAAATCCCGGCTTTCTGTCACGTGTTATCCGCATAATGTATATGACCGCCTTTCTTTTTCTTTCCTTATATGCCTATTATATCATCACATGCACAAGAATTTTGTCGCATGCTCTTGTCGAAAAAAATTTTTTCCTTGACTTGAAAATAATACTTTGGTATAATAAAAGAAAAAAGGCATATCATGCCTTAGTACTGTGAGGTATATTTTCGTGACTAACAAAGAGATAATGATACACGGCGGCACATATTGCACAAACGATCCCGAGCTTGCATCGGACAAAAAAATTGCGCGCACCCTTACAGAAAAGTACAATCACTTATCTGAGGACGATGCTGACGCACGTGACGCTGTTTTATATGAGCTACTCGGCTCACGCAAAGAAAAATGCTTCTTCAAGCCGCCATTTCACATAGACTACGGATACAATCTTCATGTGGGTGAAAACTTTTTTGCAAATTTTGATTGTGTTATACTCGATGCGGCAACCATTACGATCGGTGACAATTGCATGTTAGCTCCAAAGGTCTGTCTTTTTTCGGTGACTCATCCCAAAGACCCCAAGGAGCGCGCTCGCGGAATGGGCATATCCAAGCCGATCAACATAGGTGACAATGTGTGGATAGGCGGAGGTGCTATCATAATGCCCGGCGTAAATATTGGAAACAACGCCATAATTGGCGCAGGCAGTGTAGTTACGCACGATGTGCCCGAAAATTGCGTGGTTGCAGGAAACCCTGCCCGTTTGATCGAAAAGCTGGAGTTTTAAGCTAAAAAAGCTTTTCTTTCGCTTTTTTGAAAAAACTTGGCTGGGTCGCGATTTTTCCGTTTTTTTTGAAAAAAAGCTTGCCAAAAAAACCCGCTTTTTTGAAAAAAAGCTTGGCAAAAAACTTCCTCGCATGTTGTGGATTAGTTTGAGAAAATCATGTTGACGTGATGTGAATACAAATTCCAAGAAAACTTGGCAATTTCCAGCCTTCTCCGGTGGAAAAATGATGAGGTGTATATTCGGGAGAAATGATGAGTTATCCTTTACATATTTCATCCACACATACAAAATGGGCTGCTGCAAATGAAATTTGCAGCAGCCCATTTAAATATCAAAGCTCATGTATAAATTCTTCTATACGTCGGAGAGCTTCCTTTATATGATCCGTCGAATAGCAATATGAAACTCGGATAAATCCCTCACCGCTGTTGCCGAACGCCGATCCGGGTACAACTGCGACACGCTTTGAATACAAAAGTCTTTCGCAGAACTCATCGCTCGAAAGTCCAAATCTCTCGACAGACGGGAAGCAATAAAACGCGCCACGCGGTTCAAAGCAGTGCATGCCGAGATCATTGAAGCCTGACACTATAAATCTGCGTCGCATGTCATACTCTTCAAGCATACTCTGTATGTCATCGTCACCGTTTTGCAAAGCCTCAACAGCCGCATGTTGCGCTGTGGTAGGTGCACTCATAATGCCAAACTGATGTATCTTTGTCATCTGCTTTATGATAGGTGCAGGTGCACATGCATATCCAAGCCTCCAACCCGTCATGGAATAGGTCTTGGAAAATCCGTTTATGAGGACGCATCTCTCCTTCATGCCGTCTATGCTTGCAATGGAGGTGTGCTTCATTCCGTATGTAAGCTCGGAATATATCTCATCGGAAAGCACGCATATATCCGTGTCCTTGAGAACCTCGGATATCATTACAAGATCCTCTTTTTCCATCACTGCGCCTGTCGGATTGCACGGATACGGGAATATAAGCAGCTTTGTTTTATCCGTAATGGCGCTCTGAAGCTGATCGCGCGTAAGCTTAAACTCATTTTCCGCCATAAGATCAATTATAACGGGAATTCCGCCTGCAAGTCTTACGAGCGGCTCATAGCACACAAAGCTCGGCTGAGGTATTATTACCTCATCTCCGGGTTCAACAAGCGCTCTTATCGCCGCGTCTATGCCCTCGCTTCCGCCAACAGTAACAAGGACCTCACTCTGCGGCACATATTTAAGTCCGTACTTTCTATCTAAAAATCTGCATATCTCTTCCCTGAGCACAATATACCCCGCATTTGAGGTGTATCTTGTTTTACTGTCCTCCAGAGATTTGATACCTGCGCGCCGTACATGCCAGGGCGTAGGAAAATCCGGCTCGCCTACACCAAGTGAGATAACGTCATCCATGCTCTCGGCAATATCGAAGAACTTTCGTATACCTGATGGCTTTATATCATGTGTAAGCGTCCTGTTAAGTATTTTTTCATAATCCATCATAGAGAATACGCGCCCCTGTCATCCTTACTGTCGCTTACGAGCGGAATGTCAAGCTCCTTATATCTGCGCAAAACGAAATGCGTTGCTGTTCCCGTAACTCCATCTATAGTTGCAAGCTCATGTGACACGAACATTGCAACATCACGAAAGCTCTTTGCCTTAACAGTGACGCAAAGGTCGTATGAACCCGACATGAGATATACTGATTCCACCTCGTTATACTTCATGACCGTCTTTGCGATCCTCTCAAAGCCGTATGCCGCCTGAGGTATGACCTTCAATTCTATGACCGCAGACACCGTGGACTTATCAACTCTCTCCCAGTCGATGACAGCCTTATATCCGCGTATGGTGCCGTCACATTCAAGCTCATGAATGGCTTCTCTTATATCATTTTCATCTGCGCCTATCATGATGGCAAGCTCTTCGGTCGTATACTTCGCGTTTTTGGACAAAAGGTTTAATAACTTATTTTTCATATCGGTCTCCATTCCGCCGCTGTGCGGCGTCACAAATAATATTGATTTCTGCGTAAAGCAGTATACATCTCTCAGAAAAATTTAAACAGATCCTGATCGTACGGTCTATATCATCTAAGCATCAAAGCTCTCACCCGAGGCATGATGCTCTATATGCTTCCATTCAGTCTTTGAGAATATTGCGGCAAGCGTTACGGGGATATAGGTTGCCATAAATATCGGAAAAGTGAAAAGATAAAGTATCTTTTTATATGTCTTTGTATGTATTCTGCGCCATTCGCATATAACACACAAAAGCCCTGCAAAAAAGAACAATATATAAGACGACAAGAGGATATAAAGCACATACAAAAGTGCATGCGGCAATGCGCTTGTACTGAATATCGCTATTAGTATGAGCATGACCGTGTCTACCACCGTCGCGACCGTAGAAATAAGGAACGCAGGCGAGATCGCCATTATCATATCGAAATTTGAAAATCCCTTGCCTGTAAAAAAGCGCTTAAAGAGCTTTATTGCATAGTGATTTAATATGTATATATATCCCTTTGACCAACGCTTGCGCTGATGAAATGACTGTACAAGACCCGTGGGCTGTTCGTCATATACCACCGCATCGTTGCAAAACGCTACCTTTTCATCAAGGAGAACGTTATTTACGGTAAATTCAATATCCTCTATAAGGCAATGATATTTCCAGCCGCCGTCACGGATAATGATGTCCTTTGACACCATAAATCCTGTTCCGGTTATCTCACCGCTTACATTAAAGTGCTGTCTTGGATTGTTTAGATGTCTGGATGCCCTCAAAAACCACAAGGAATATCCTGCACTTATCCAATTGTCACCGTAATTCTTGGAATTTCGGTAACACATGGCAAGCTTGTTGCCGTCGCACAGGCATTTGTTCATTTCAAGCACGTAATTCTTGTCAAGTATATTATCTGCATCGACCACGAAATACGCATCATAAGCATCAAGACCGACGCTATCTCTTATCTTGTCAAACAGAAATTCAAGTGCATATCCCTTTCCTATCAGCTTATCATTATGCCTTTCAAATACAATAGCGCCCTCACTTGCTGCGACGCTTTGCGTTGCGTCTGTACAATTGTCCGCCACCACATATATATCAATAAGCTCGCTCGGATAATTCTGCGCCTTCACAGATCTGCACAGTTGTCCTATGACACTCTCTTCATTTCTCGCCGCTATGACGAAAGCAAACCTTTTCCTTTGCTCGGTCTGCGGAAATATTTTCGGTCTTAAAAAAGTTCCCGCGATCAGATAAAATATCTGATATGCATAGCATAAGAGAAACAGTATACCAACAGAGAGATTAAAATACTTTAAAATATCAAGTAATAGCATAGCTGCTCCCATTGTCGAAATATACAGTCAGCCGATATATGGCATCAGCCCTTTTTGTTCGTACATATCGGCAAAACTATTTCATTTACGTATTTATTACCTACAGCTCCCGAGATGAACTCTCCGTCAAGCTGCTCCATTATCTTAAGGCAGGTCTTGTTTCCGATGCGATTGCTCTCAGCATCAGACACATCATCCTTTTCGGTATTTTCAGTCCTTATGACAAATTTTCCGTCTTTTTCGGACACACATATGCAGACAGGAAAATCCTTATGTGCATATTTACCTATATTTGAAAACACATTGTCTATAACTCTGCCGAAATATTTTTGATCTATAAGGACCTTGATGCCATTGCAATTCCAGCATGTGCTTACGTTATAGCCTGTTTCGGAGAGCAGTATGCAATGCTCCTCAAGCATATGTCGGATAACACCGTCTGCTGACTCCACCGTTTTATTCTGTTCAAAATCTCTTTTTCCGAAAACAAGAAAATATGAAAACATATCGTCCGAGAGCTTTTTGAGCTTCTCGGCATTTTTCTTGCATGATTCGATATATTCCGCAAAAGCGGGATCCTCATTCTGTATCTCCATAAGCTCCATATAGCCCATCATTACAGTAAGCGGCGTTCTTATATCGTGCGACATTGCAGTAATAAGTCCTGCATTTGCCTCCCATGCCTCTCGCTCTTTGCTCATATTATCAATTACCGCATTTCTCATGCTGTTGACGTCCTGCGCAAGTCTGCCTATCTCATCGTTTCCGCCGTCATATATCTTCATATCCATATTGCCGTCCTCGACCGCCTTGACATTATTGGCAAGTCGGCGTATGCGCCATGTGATATTATTGAAATATATGAACATAAATACTATGAAAAATATTGCTGCCACAGAAAGGCTTGCAAACCACACCACACTCTCCATAAAGCTCTGTGTATTGTCAACAAAGGTCACGAGCAACGTTCCGTCGGTAAAAGATATGGGATACGCATCCGAGTTACCGTCAAGTATACTGCGCAGAGTTTCCTCATAGCTCTTTCTGTCCTCTTCAGACAGATAGCTCTGAAAATTCTTGTCCCCACTGACAGTGTCCTGCTCATAATATATAAGATCTCTGTCCCTGTAAAACACAAGTCGCAAATGCTGTCCCGATGTCCAGCGGTTAGTTTCCTGAGCCTCACTTACGGAAAGCCTGTTTATATTTACAAATTTTTGCAGATCCTCCATATAGCCGCGATTTCTCTCTCTGATCTCATCCTCGCTGATATTTACATAATTCTTCCAGACAAGGTAATCTCCAAGCTTGCTGAGTCCGAAATATATTCCGCCTGACACGAGCAAGCAACAGATCATGAGTATGAGCATCTGAAGCTTTATGGAGAACTGATATCTTTTTTCAGTTTTTCTCAAGCAAGTACCCCCTTCCCCACACTGTTTTTATAAGCTTTGGGTTTGAGGGATCATCCTCTACCTTTTTTCTCAGGTTAAGGATATTTACCATTACATTATTTGAGCCCGATCCGAGAGCCGCCTCGCCCCAGACCGATTCATACAAGGTCTTGGTATCAACGACCTCACCGATATTGTCAAGCAAAAAGAAGAATATATCCGCCTCTCTGTCGCGCAGATCTACCACTTCTCCGTTTTTGTACACTGTCCTGTTGACAAGATCTACTACGACATCAGATGCAAGCTCCCGCTTATCCTCAAGCGGCTTGCCCTTATAGACCTTATATCTGCGCAGCATTGCCTCAACCTTCATTACAAGCTCGGCAGAAGAAAACGGCTTTACGATATAATCGTCCCCACCTGACATATATGCACTCTCCTTGTCCCTGACAAGCGACTTTGCAGTAAGGAAAAGAATGGGCAGAGCTGAGCTTTTCCGAATTATTTCAGTAGCTTCGATACCCGACATTTTAGGCATCATTATATCCATGATAACGAGGTCTATTCCCCCCTTGGCTACCGCATCTACCGCCAATTCACCATTTGCCGCCTCGGACACCTCGTATCCCTTTTTTTCAAGCAAAAGACGAACTATCTTGCGTATATCTGCTTCATCATCCACTATCAGGATCTTTGATCTTTCCTTTTCCAACTTAAAGCACTCCTTAAACCATAATACTGCATTTTAATTATATCACATGCAGTCCCTCTTTTCAATAAAAAATTCAAGTTTTAAGAAACTTTAAGATTTTTTCAAGTGATAAAGCAAGTAAAAAGGAATAGGGCGATCCCACCAGATTTGTGAATGAAAGCGCCCTATAGAATATTAATTATAGTCAAACTATTCCCTGTGCCATCATAGCGTCGGCTACCTTTTTAAATCCGGCGAGATTTGCGCCCTTTACAAGGTCATATCCATATCCGAATTCTTCTGCGGCATTTGCGCTGTTATCGTGTATATCGCTCATTATCTGCTTGAGCTTTTCATCCACCTCGCACGCCGTCCACGACAATCTCTGGCTGTTCTGTGACATTTCAAGTGCCGAGACTGCAACTCCGCCTGCGTTTGCCGCCTTGGAGGGAGCAATTATGACACCGTTGTCCTGAAGGTACTTCATTGCCTCGTTTGATGTGGGCATATTGGACACCTCGATGTAATATTTTACACCGTTTGCAACTATAAGCTCAGCCTCCTTCATGCCGACCTCATTCTGAGTAGCACATGGCATGAGTATGTCTGCCTTCACGCCCCAAGGCTTTTCGCCTGCAAAGAAGGGCAGACCGAACTCTTTTGCAAAATCCTGTATCTTGTTTTTGCCCTCTGTGCGCATCTTAAGTATGTAATCTATCTTTTCGGGAGAGGAAATACCTCCTTCGTCGTAAACATATCCCTCATGGCTGGATATCGTAATTACCTTTGCACCAAGCTCCGTCGCCTTCTTTATCGCGCCCCAAGCCACATTTCCGTATCCGGATACTGCCACGGTCTTGCCGGATATATCATCATTGCATCTGTCAAGTATCTTTTGCGTGAAATATACAGCGCCGTATCCTGTTGCCTCAGGACGTATCAGGGAGCCGCCGTATGAATATCCCTTGCCTGTGAGCACGCCGTTTTCATATGCACCGCGTATGCGCTTGTACTGACCGAAAAGATATCCGATCTCTCTGCCGCCAACGCCGATATCTCCTGCAGGCACGTCTGTATCAGGTCCTATATGCCTGTAAAGCTCAGTCATAAATGATTGACAAAATCTCATGACCTCAGCGTCCGATCTTCCGCGCGGATCGAAATCAGATCCGCCCTTTCCTCCGCCTATAGGCAAGCCTGTCAGGCTGTTCTTGAGCGTCTGCTCAAAGCCGAGAAATTTCATTATGGAGAGATTTACTGTGGGGTGGAAGCGCAGTCCCCCCTTGTAGGGTCCTATCGCGCTGTTGAACTGAACTCTGTATCCCTTATTTACGTGCGTTCTGCCGCTGTCATCTACCCACGGAACGCGGAAGATGATGACTCTTTCAGGCTCGACAAATCTTTCAAGAAGACCTGCTCTCTCATACTCGGGGTGACTGTCAAAGACAGACGCAAGAGATGTAAGCACCTCAGTCGCCGCCTGATGGTACTCTTTTTCATTGGGATTTCTTTCTATAAGCTCACCTAAGACTCTGTTTACATATTCTGACATAGGCATATTCTCCTTTAGATCATATTAACACAAATATATGCTTTTCTTTACGAATATATTTTACCACAAACCAATTCATTTTGCAAGATTTTTTTGTAAAAAATTCAAATTTTTTTGCGATTTTTGAAAAAACGGGCAATTTTCGCCTGTTTTAGAGGTTGTGCGCCACAAAATGTGGCAAACACATCCGTTAAAACTTGCAAAATCACCCGTTTTACATAAGTATTATTTATAATATTCCACAGCTGACGCAAACAGACCCATGTCGTAATTTCCGTCTACGTTCTTATAAAGATTCTTGCCTATTCGCTCAGAGTGACCCATCTTTCCTATAACTCTGCCGTCAGGAGAGCATATACCCTCTATGGCGCATACCGAATTATTGGGATTGAAGTGTATGTCATCGGTAGGCTCACCATTAAGATCCACATACTGAGTGAGTATCTGACCGTTTGCCGCAAGCTTTGCCACAAGAGCCTCGTCGCAAAGGAATCTTCCCTCTCCGTGAGATATCGGAACATTATATATCTCACCGACATTTGTATTTCTGAGCCAAGGAGAATTATCCGTGCAAACTCTTGTGCGAACGATTCTCGACTGATGTCTGCCTATGGTATTGAAGGTAAGCGTGGGGCAGCTCTCATCTGTGTCTATTATCTCGCCGAAAGGCACGAGTCCGAGCTTGATGAGGGCTTGGAATCCGTTACATATACCTGCCATAAGACCGTCATGGTTCTTCAAGAGCTCGTGCACCTCATCCTTTATCTTGCCGTTTCTGAAAAATGCCGTTATGAACTTGCCCGATCCGTCAGGCTCATCACCGCCCGAAAATCCTCCGGGAATAAATATCATCTGAGAATTCTTTACCTTTTTTGCAAATTCATCTACCGACTGTGAAACACATGCAGGTGTGAGGTTCTTTATGACCATTATCTCGGCTTGCGCGCCTGCCGCTTCAAAAGCCTTTGCACTGTCATATTCGCAATTTGTACCCGGGAATACGGGGATTATAACACGCGGCTTGCCGGATATGATTGAAGGAGCATGGAGCTTCTTGTTTGATACATAGTCTATCTTTTCTATCTTATTTCCGCTTCCCTGCGATATATTGCAGGGATACACGCCTTCAAGCCTGTCTTCATATGACTTTGTTATGCTTGAAAGCTCAATGCTCTCGCCTCTGTAGGATATCTTTTCTTCAGGCGAAGTCTTACCAAGCAATATTACATCAGCGCCGTCTATATCGCATATTTCGTCACATGCAAGCTCAAGCACGAACGAGCCGTAATTATAGCCAAAGCAGGTATCATAGGAAATGCCGTCAGAATAATCAAATCCGATCTTATTGCCCATGCACATCTTAAGTACAGCCTCGGCAACGCCCCCGTATGTACATGTATATGCACTCACGGCATCGCCGCAAAGTATCAGCTTATTTACATACTCATACACGCTCAAAAGTGAGCTTGTGATGGGGAGCTTGTCGCTGTTATACTTAGGCGATACGAGGACCACCTTATGGTCTGCACCCTTGAACTCGGGGCTTATTATACTGTTTGCATCCGAAACAGTTACGGCAAATGAGACCAGCGTGGGCGGAACATCAATATCCTCAAAGCTTCCGCTCATGGAGTCCTTACCGCCGATAGAGGCAACACGCAGATCAAGCTGTGCCTCAAGCGCACCAAGGAGCGCCGCCATGGGCTTGCCCCAGCGAGTCTTGTCAGTTCCGGGCTTTTCCATATATTCCTGGAATGTAAGATACACATCCTCAAATTTTGCGCCTGCCGCGATAAGCTTTGAAACCGACTCTACCACCGCGTAGTATGACGCATGGAAGGGGGATCTCTCTGCTATATACGGATTATATCCCCATGACATCAACGAACAGGTATCAGTAGCTTTATTTTCGGAGGATATCTTATGCACCATTGCCTGTATAGGGGTCATCTGCTCCTTGCCGCCAAACGGCATGAGAACACTGCCGGCACCGATGGTGGAATCAAATCTTTCCGAAAGTCCGCGCTTTGAGCACACATTGAGATCTCTTGACAGCGCATAGTAAAGCTCTGTAAAGCTTGCACTCTCGTCAAATGTCCGCTCAAAGTCCTCTATCTTGTTTGTCTTTACGCTTATGTGCTTTTCCGCTCCGTTGGAATTAAGGAAATCGCGCGAGATATCAACGATATATTTACCGTTCCATGTCATCTTGAGTCTTCTTTCCTCTGTAACGCGCGCAATGACCGTAGCTTCAAGATTTTCGCTCTCGGCAAGCCTCTTGAACTCTTCCACGTCGCCTGCCTCGACTACGACAGCCATTCTTTCCTGCGACTCGGATATTGCAAGCTCTGTGCCGTCCAGTCCCTCGTACTTCTTCGGAACTGCATCAAGATCTATAAGAAGTCCGTCTGCAAGCTCACCCACAGCAACAGATACGCCGCCTGCACCAAAGTCGTTACATCTCTTGATAAGTCTTGATGCGCGCTCATTTCTGAACAGTCTCTGAAGCTTGCGCTCCTCGGGAGCATTTCCCTTCTGCACCTCAGCACCGCAATTTTCAAGCGACTGCACAGTGTGTGATTTGGAAGATCCCGTAGCTCCGCCGCAGCCGTCACGTCCCGTCTTACCGCCGAGCAATATCACGATATCGCCGTCGCAGGGGCATTCACGTCTTACATTCTTCTCGGGTGCAGCGGCAATTACAGCGCCTATCTCCATTCTCTTTGCAACATATCCGGGGTGATATATCTCATCCACCTGTCCTGTTGCAAGTCCTATCTGGTTGCCGTATGATGAATATCCTGCGGCAGCCGTCGTAACTATCTTTCTTTGAGGAAGCTTTCCCTTGAGAGTTTCGGATACAGGCAATGTCGGATCTGCCGCACCCGTAACTCGCATAGCCGCATAGACATATGAGCGTCCTGACAACGGATCTCGGATAGCACCGCCTATGCAGGTCGCCGCTCCGCCAAATGGCTCTATCTCTGTAGGATGGTTATGCGTTTCGTTCTTGAAGAGCAACAGCCAATCCTCTTTTTCGCCGTTGAAGTCTACCTTTATCTTGACCGTGCATGCATTGATCTCCTCGGATTCATCAAGCTTGTCAAGGCATCCCGTGCTCTTCAGATATTTTGTCGCAACTGTTGCGATATCCATAAGATTTATGGGTTTTTCCCTGCCAAGCTGACGCCTTACGGATATATAATCCTCATAGGCGCGTGAGAGCAGATCGTCCTCAAATTCTACACTGTCTATTGTGGTCAAAAAGGTCGTGTGTCTGCAGTGGTCAGACCAATATGTATCTATCATCTTTATTTCAGTTACTGTGGGATCGCGTCCTTCTTCTCTGAAATACATCTGGCAAAATCTTATATCATCCGCATCCATGGCAAGTCCCATGTCAGACAGATACTGTCTGAGCCTATCATCGTCAAATGAGCAAAATCCGCTTACGGTATCTACCTTTTCGGGGATATCATATCTCATTGCGAGAGTTTTCGGCAATTCAAGCGACGCCTCTCTGCACTCCACGGGATTTATGACATACTTTTTGATCTGTGACAGCTCGTCAGATGAAACATCTCCCAATATGATATATACCTTTGCCGTCTTGACTATGGGTCTTTCCTTTTGTGAGATGAGCTGAATGCACTGCGACGCAGAGTCAGCACGCTGATCAAACTGACCGGGAAGATATTCTACCGCGAATATCTGTCCGCACTCTCCCTCAATGCTGTATCTCACATCGTCAAGCTGCGGCTCTGAAAATACCGTGCCTATGCTGTAATCAAACAGCTCTTTATCTATATTCTCAACATCATATCTGTTGAGCTCTCTAAGACCCTTTACCGACTGTATGCCGAGAAGTCCGTGAATGTCCGAAAGAAGTGCGCGTGCCTCGTTATCAAGCCCCGACTTTTTTTCAACATATATTCTGTAAACCATGTCCATCTCTTTCTTTTCTCGGATAAGCTCCGTGAAAACGTGAAAAATTTGTACTTACGGCTCTGCCGTATTTCTCACGCAAAAATTTTTACTTCAAAGCCTCAAGTGCTCTTTTTCCTATATCGTGTCTGTAATACATGTTTTCAAAGCTCACCTTGCCTATTTCAGCGTAAGCTTTATCTATAGCCTCTGAAAGCGTGGGAGCGACCGCGGTAACGCCAAGCACTCTGCCGCCGGACGTGACCATATCGCCATCCTTCATCTTTGCGCCCGCAATATAGACCGATGCATCCACCGTGTCATCTATGCTTATCGGGAATCCGCTCTCATAGCTCTGCGGATAACCGCTCGACGCGCCTATGACACAGCACGCGCACTCATCTGAAAAGCTCACATCGCACTGTGAAAGCTCAGAGCGAGATACGGCAAGCATTATATTCAGAAGATCACTCTTTAAGAGGGGCAACACCACCTGTGTTTCAGGATCGCCGAAACGGCAGTTATATTCTATGACCTTCGGTCCGTCGCCTGTTATCATAAGTCCGAAATACAAGCATCCCTTAAACACTCTGCCCTCTTTTTTCATGGCTTCTATCGTGGGGATAAAGATCTTTTGCATACATTCGTCTGCGATCTCCTTGGTATAATAGGGATTTGGAGCTACCGTTCCCATACCGCCTGTGTTAAGACCCATATCATTATCAAGTGCTCTCTTATGATCCATGGACGACACCATAGGGATCACAACATTTCCGTCAGTAAATGACAGGACCGACACCTCGGGACCTTCAAGATACTCCTCGATGACAACGCGGCTTCCGCTGTTTCCGAATTTTTTGTCCTGCATCATGGATCTTACAGCACCGTAAGCCTCATCCCTTGTCTGAGCTATTATCACGCCCTTGCCGAGTGCAAGTCCGTCTGCCTTTATAACAGTTGGTATCGGGGCAGTCTTTAAGTATTCCTCAGCTAAAGTAATATCCTCAAACGCCTCGTATCTTGCCGTAGGTATGCCGTATTTTTTCATAAGATCCTTGGAAAACACCTTACTGCCCTCTATGACCGCGGCATTCGCGCGAGGTCCGAAGCAGGCTATGCCTGCGTCCTCAAGGGCATCAACGCATCCGAGCACGAGCGGATCGTCGGGAGCAACGACCGCGAGATCGATCTTATTATCAACAGCAAATCTGACTATGGACGGGATATCCTTAGCTCCGATATCCACACAAACGGCATCCTTTCCGATACCTGCATTTCCCGGAAGCGCGTATATGACCTCAACACTCTCATTCTCCAAAAGCTTTTTTATTATAGCATGCTCACGTCCGCCGCTACCGATGACCATCAGCTTCATAATTAAAATTCCTTCCGTTTAACAGTTTTTTCTTCAGCTATATCCTTAGCTACCATTTCTACCGCACGCGGCAATATCACCCACTCAGCATTTTTCATAACATGCTTCTGAAGGCTCTCGGGAGTGTCGTCCTTACGTATCACAACCGACTTCTGAAGTATGATCCTTCCCCCGTCTGCCACTTCATTTACATAATGGACCGTAGCACCCGTGACCTTGACCCCGTATGCAAGCGCCTCACGGTGAACGCGAAGTCCGTAATATCCCTTTCCGCAAAACGACGGAATGAGAGATGGGTGAACATTTATGATCCTGTTTTCATATTTTTTTACAAAGCTCTCTGACAAGATGCTCATAAAGCCTGCAAGCACTATCATATCTATGCGGTACTCTTCAAGCGCGGAAAGTATCTTGGATTCAAAGCTCTCCTGCGTATTCTCCTTGCGGTTTACCACACATGTGGGTATTGATGCAAGGTTGGCTCTCACGAGCGCATACGCATCGCTTGAGCTTGACAGCACGAGCGAAAGCTCTCCGTGAGGTATCTTGCCATCATTGTATCTGTCGATTATAGCCTGGAGGTTTGAGCCGCCGCCCGAAACAAATATTGCTATCCTTGTTTTTTCCATGCTCATCAGTCCTCAAAGATGACGCCGTCATCACCGCGAACGACCTCACCTATAACATAGGCATCCTCGCCACAGCTCTGCAATACCTCTATCGCCCTGTCTGCATCCTTGCTTGAAACGATAACGCTCATACCAACACCCATATTGAATGTGTTGAACATATCTCTCTCGGGAATATTTCCTCTCTTTGCGATAAGGTCGAATATGGGAAGAACTCTTACAGCGCTTCTCTTGATCTTCGCGCTCAATCCCTCGGGAATACTTCTCGGTATATTCTCATAAAATCCACCGCCCGTTATATGCGACACGCCCTTTACATTCACCTTATCGAAAAGCTCAAGCATGGGCTTAACATAAATCTTTGTAGGCTCAAGAAGGCACTCACCTATGGATCTTCCGCCAAGGTCGGGCTCAGGCTTCTTTATATCCTCGTTTTCAACATCAAACACACGTCTTACAAGTGAAAATCCGTTTGAATGAACACCGCTTGAAGGAAGTGCTATTATCACATCTCCCTCGCATATCTTGCTGTTGTCTATTATCTTTTTCTTGTCTACCACGCCAACCGAAAATCCTGCAAGGTCGTATTCATCCACAGGATAGAAGCCGGGCATCTCAGCCGTTTCACCGCCTATAAGTGCCGCTCCCGACTGAACGCATCCCTCTGCAACACCCTCAACTATCTCGGCTATCTTTTCGGGATAGTTCTTTCCGCATGCAATGTAATCAAGGAAGATGAGGGGCTTTGCGCCACAGCAGATTATATCGTTTACGCACATTGCCACGCAGTCAATTCCTATAGTGTTATGCTTATCCATGATAAAAGCAAGCTTCAGCTTTGTGCCGACGCCGTCCGTTCCGCTTACCAGCACAGGGCGCTCTATTCCCGTGAGATCAAGTTCAAACAATCCGCCAAATCCGCCGATACCTGAGCACACACCTGCAGTTGCAGTCTTTTTGATATGCTCCTTCATAAGCTCTACTGCGCGGTATCCCGCTGTTATGTCTACTCCTGCCGCCTTGTAGCTTTCACTGTAACTCTTTGCCATTTTATTATCCTGCCTTTCGATTATTGTTAATTAATTTGTGCTCAGCCCTTGCCGTTCCAGCAATATGTGCAGAGTTTGCACGGCTCTATGCCTATAGCCTTGACTATTCCGTCGATGGATTGGAAATCAAGAGAATCCAAATGTAATGTCTTGGCTATCTCTTCTCTGAGCTTCTTTCCTCTCTCGGTGCTGCCGTCAGAATACTCGTCTATATGCTTAAGACCTTCTTCTCCCTCAAGCTCAATTATGGTCTTACGCGAGATGAGCTCAAGATCGCTGGTCTGTCTTGAAAAATTAAGGTATTTGCATCCGTACATGATCGGAGGGCACGCAGATCTCATATGCACCTCGCGCGCACCGTTCTCATAAAGAAAATCTACCGTTTCCTTAAGCTGTGTTCCGCGAACTATCGAGTCGTCCACAAACAAAAGCTTTTTGTCGCAGATGAGCTCGTGCACGGGTATCTGCTTCATCTTCGCTATCTTTTTTCTTTCCGCCTGATTTGAAGGTGTAAAGCTTCTTGGCCACGTGGGCGTATATTTGATAAAGGGACGGGCAAAGGGGATCTTGCTCTCATTTGCATATCCTATGGCATGCGGAGTTCCAGAATCGGGGACGCCGCAGATATAATCTATATCCTGCGCCTCACCGTTTTCTTTATCCCTTTGTGCCAATATATGACCGTTCCTATATCTCATCAGCTCTACATTGACGCCCTCGTATGTGGAATTTGAATATCCGTAATAGGTCCACAAAAATGAGCATATCTTCATCTCATCTCTTGCCTTTGAGATGCTTGTACAGCTTTCCGCATCTATATGGACTATCTCGCCCGGTCCAAGCTCCATATATTTCTCATATCCGAGCTTTTCAAAAGCAAATGATTCAAACGACACCGCATATCCGAGATCGCTCTTTCCAACGATCACGGGTATCCTTCCCATTCTGTCGCGCGCCGCTATGAGAGTGCCGTCATCCTTAAGTATGAGAATGGAGGCTGTACCGTCTATGACCTCTTGCGCAAATCTGATGCCCTCGGCAAAATCCTCCTTTTGGCTCATAAGAGCCGCCACCAGCTCAACGGAATTTATCTTCCCTCCTCGCATGGCTGAAAAATGTCCGCCCGTCGTATCAAGATACTTCTTTATAAGCTCGTCGGAATTATTGATTATACCGACTATGCTTATCGCATATGTTCCGAGAGCCGAGCGTATTATAAGCGGCTGGGGATCAGTATCACTGATGCATCCGATAGCCGAATTGCCGCGCATCTCCTCAAACACCTTGTCAAATTTCGTCCTGAACGGCGAATTTTCAATATCATGAATGTCCCTCTGAAGTCCAAGCTCGATGTCATATGCCGCCATACCACCTCTTTTTGTACCGAGGTGAGAATGGTAGTCTGTTCCGAAAAAAACATCGCTTATCGCGTCGTGCTTACAAGCAGCACCAAAAAATCCACCCATATCGTGCCTCCTTAAAAGCAGACTGCATCATTTACTGTATTTTGCAAAGACCTCAGCGTCCTTGGAAAGCACCTTCTCTTTTCCGAGGTCTCTTTGCTCTGAGAGCTTGAGCGCAAGCTCACTGTCCTCTATTGCAAGCATCTGTATGGCAAGCAACGCCGCATTTGCCGCACCGTCTATTGCAACAGTGGCAACAGGCATTCCCTGCGGCATCTGTACTGTAGAGAGAAGCGCGTCCAGACCGTCCAGCGTTGATGACTTTACAGGAATTCCGATCACAGGAAGTGTAGTATTTGCCGCCATAGCGCCTGCAAGGTGAGCCGCCTTACCTGCAGCGGCTATAATAACGCCTATGCCGTTATCTCTTGCATTTCGTGCAAATTCGCTTGCCGCCTCGGGCGTTCTGTGTGCAGACAGGACTCTTACGTCATATCCGACACCGTACATATCAAGTACCGCAAAAGCCTTTTCGACCACGGGAAGATCGCTGTCACTTCCCATTACTATTCCAACTCTTTTCATATATACCTCTTTCCGCCGCATCTGTCGGCATTTAATTGAGATGAAAAACAAAAAAGGGCGCAGGTAGGATAGACCTACCGCGCCATTACGTGCAGTTTTGCCATAGGATATGCTAAAATCAATTTCTTACGCTGTAAGCTGTGACCCCAGACCATTCTCATCGCAAATTCTCCGCTTCAATTATTCATTATATTATAAATTAATTATACAATAAAAGCTAAAAAAAGTCAATACAGAACAGAAGAATTTTATTTTTCTCCGTTTATCACAACAAAGGTGCTGAAAATCCCTTGCTTTATCATTATTTTAGATAACATCTGCGTTTCGTATTCTCAAATTTAAAGAGATCCTGTCATGGCAAAGACCATGCACCTCCATGACATAATTCAAATACAGTCTGCCGTCATACAGTACGGTATTATCCACCTCAAGTGTATTTACCGTAAGGTCGAAGGGCATATAGGGTGTATTATAGACGCTCTTATGGCGTTTTCCCGTTTCAAATGAGAGCATGGTGTTCATATCTCCCTCTCTGAGCATGCTTACAAGAGAAGGATCATTTTTGGAAAAGAATATCTTGACAGATGTGCCTGACAGACCGTTCTCGTCACCCTCTTCATATGATATCACCACATTCTCGCCATCATCCGAAAGCTCACCCTCGCTGATCAATACAGTATCGTCCTCTTCTATATCTCCATACAAGCTGTCCATATCATCGCCGTCGTCAGAAAATATGTATTCAAGCAATCTTTTGACTGCAGTGTTGTATTCAAGCTCCGAGATATCCGTATCAGGTATACGTATATCCCTGTCATCTCCAATGCCGCCAAAGCATTCGTCAAGGATATCGACCGTATCTGCGTCTATCTCCTTACGCTTTGTCAATATCTCAATTATAACCCTTTTATTCAAAGCTATCTCCTCTCGGAATAAAGATCAGCACAAAGCTGCTTTATTTATTTCCGACAAACGCATATCCGAAAGCGCCCGGTCCCCAATGACAAGCAATAACGCATGCGGCATTGTCGCAGTCAGTCATGCTTGCATGATACTTTTCGGGCGTTGCGGCTATAAGCTCGTCAAGATTGTCCTTGTTATAAGTATACGTTGGTACTATCGGATAATCTGTATCACATCCCATGCTTTCAAGCGCATCGCATATCGCGATTACAGCCTTTTTTTGACCAAGTGCCTTCGAATACACTACCGCCTTTCCCTCTCTATCCACTGTGATTATGGGCTTTATTTTAAGCATGCTTCCGACAGCAAATGAGGTTTTGGACAGTCGGCCACCGCGATGGAGATACTCCAGCGTTTCGGGAACTGCCGCTATCTTTATGCGCGGAATAAGGCTTTCTATCTTTTCCACAGCTTCATCCAAAGGAGCATCAAGATATTTGCTTGCTTCGTTTACAAGTATCTTGATACCGCCTATCGCAGTCTTTGAGTCAATGACTCTTACCTTTTCGTTATCCTCAAAAAACATCTTAAGGGTATGGTACGTACCCGAGAGCGCACTTGAAAGCGTTATGATGATAACATCATCGCCCATATCCGTATAGTGATGTACTCTCTCCTCGGCATGACCCAGTGCGGGCATGGATGTCTGAGGAAATATCTTATCCTCCATAAGCGCCTTATAGAACATATCCGACGTGATATCCACGCCGTCGGTATAATGCTTGTCACCAAGTGTGATCTGCATAGGCAGTATCTCCACACCATAGTGCTGTGCTTCTTCCTGCTTTATACTGCTTGCAGAATCAACGAATATTTTGATCATTATTAATCTCTCCTATATAATCTAAAAGTTCATAAAATCCTCCGTGAGGGTAAATGTCAATATCTATACCGTCCTTGTTTATAACACATTCATCAAGCAAAAATACACGCATGGAAAGCTTATTTGCCACCATATCCTCACGCACGTCATTTCCTACCATGAGGCATTCTTCGGGGTCAAGCGACAGCTCATTTAAAATAGCCTCGTAATAACGGATATCAGGCTTACAAAAGCTTGAATTTTCATATGTCGTTATCATATTAAATGCAGTCTCGTCAAGCCCTGCCCACCTTACCCTTTTTTGTGTGGCGATCTTAGGGAAAATGGGATTTGTGGCAAGTGTAAGCTTATAGCCTGCATTCAAAAGCTTTTCAATAGTGGTCTTTGCATTTTCATTATAGCAGCAAGCCGACTTGACGCTGTCAAACTTTTCTACATAAAACTCGTCAATTATACCTTTATCGTCAAGCACTCTCTCGCCTAAAATCTTCGCAAACACAGACCAGAACACCTCTTCATTAGTGTTCTTACCGTCATTTTTCACCATGGCATATGTGCCTTTCATAAGTGCATCTATAACTTCTTTTTCGTTATAACCGTAATTTTTCATATACGTCGAAATAGCGTAAAAATATGCACGTGCAAATACCTCTTGGTCCATAGGAAGCAACGTGCCGTCAAGATCGAACAGTATGTTTTTAATTTTCATGTGGGATCTCCCTGTTTTATTCTACGTATAGTATACCATAAAATACACGTATTGTCAACATTTGTTGAGAAAACTGCAAAAAAAGTTTGGCGGAGCGTTGCTCCGCCAAAAAATCTTATCATCTGTTGAGTATAAGCTTTGTAAGCTCAACGGGGCTTACTATGCTTCCGTCCTTATAAACTCTCATATTGCCCGATGCGATCTCGTCGATAAGGATGACCTCTTCTCCGTTATATCCAAACTCAAACTTGATATCCCAAAGGTCAAGTCCGATGCTCTTAAGGTCGTCTGCTACTATCTTAGTGATGGCAAGTGTCTGTGCCTTGATGCTTTCAAACATTTCCGCGGTCATGATGCCAAGAGCCACAAGTCCCTCGCCTGTAACGAGCGGATCGCCCTTTGCGTCATTTTTGAAGGTGCACTCTACATAACCGCCGGGAAGAACAGTGCCGTCAGCAATGTATTCACCGTATCTGCGGATAAAGCTTCCTGTAGCTACAAGTCTGCAGATAACTTCAAGTCCGTGACCGAACACCTTACCGGGAAGGACCTCCATGGTGGCGTCGCTTATGTTTGCGCTTACATAGTGTGTTTTGATGCCGTTCTTTTTGAGAAGCTCAAAATAATAGATGGATGTCTTTAGGTTTTCCCTTCCGATTCCGTCGATCTTAAGTCCGACAGTGTTTTCACCGGGATCGAAAACTCCGTCCTTGCCTGTGCAATCGTCCTTGAACTTCAGCATAACATTGCCGTTGTCAAGTGAAAATACATCCTTGGTCTTGCCTTCATAAATTTTTTTCATAGCACAAATCCCCTTATGTTTAAAAAATCTTGCAACTATATTTTAACACGCTTTTTTTGATTTGTACAGTATTTTCGGCAAAAAAACTTTCACAAAATTTGCGACACATCTGACCTCAATACTGTAGGATCGACAAATTTTACTGTTTTTTGTCCTTTATATTATTCGTAACGCGCTCGACCTCACTATTTTTATTCCACAGATAGCTGAATCTTACCTCAGCTCCCGACATTATGCGCTTCATGTTTTCTATATGCTTGATGAATATGACAACCGCAGGGATACAGAGTATGAGCGCGCCCACAAGATCCTCGCAGATTATGCCGTAGGATATTGGGAATATGATGCTTGCCGTGATGGGTGCAAAGCAAATGTAATTGACTATAAGCACGAACACCACCTCTATTACGAACATGATGCAGAAATAACGCCAGTCGAAAGCAAGCATTGCGCCGCCGAGGCACGCAAGTCCTTTTCCGCCTCTGAACTTAAGATAGAACGGGAATATATGACCAAGTATTGCAGATACAGCCGCAACTGCAAATATGTAAGGGTGATCGTCTGAGAAAAGATGCATACAGATCTTAATTGCGGCAAATGCCTTAAAAATATCGAACAGCGCGCAGAAAACGCCTGCCGCCTTTCCAAACAGTAAAAGCGCATTTGAAGCGCCTGCATTCTTAGATCCACTCTTTTTTACATTGACACCGCGTATTTTTCCGATGATATACGACGGATTTATACAGCAGATGAAATAACAGATCAAAACAGATACGATGTATGGCATAATTGTCCCCTTCCGTGTCGGTTTCAAAAATAAGAAAACACGCAAAAGGCACGAATGTTACCATCTGGGCTTTTTACGCGATCCTTTAATTTAACTAACCTTTTCCGATTAATATTTTATCATAAATATGCTTCTTTGTCAATTGCTATTTTGTTTTTTTAGAGTTAATTTTGAAGAATTTTGTAATAATATATTGATCATTTGTGTCTGAAAAGCGTAATGTCAGTACGCGATACAAGCTTTATGTAAGTAAACAAACAAAAGACCAAGTATTAACTTGGTCTTTTATATGGTGCACCTTCAGGGATTCGACCGATTTGGGTACCAAATCTTACCCACATGACTTAAGAGTCAGTACGCGATACAAGCTTTATGTAAGTGAAAAAACAAAAGACCAAGCTGATGCTTGGTCTTCTATGTGGTGCACCTTCAGGGATTCGAACCCGGGACCCACTGATTAAGAGTCAGTTGCTCTACCAACTGAGCTAAAGGTGCATTCCATCGGAACATTAAAATTATACCACTATTGACGCGAAATGTCAATACCTTTTTTCCAAAAAATTTAATTTTTTTCGAAATTATTCGCGCACACGGTCAAAACAAATATTTTTCCTATACACCTATCGGCTGATAATATAATTACATAAGCATCAAAAGGCAGATATTTCTATAGGTGGTGTCCTTTGCCGAGGCAAAGAGTGATGTTGCCCTTCGGGCAGTGATATTGTTCGGCTGTGCCTCACAGTGATATTCTATTCGCCCATAAACTTGCGCAGCAAACATCACTCAGCGTAAGCCGAACATCACTGCGAAGCAACATAACTCGCCGCAGGCGAATGGAGCTTCGCGTGATACTCTTAAAAGAGTATCACGCCTATCCGCGAGTTGTTTATTGCCAGTTTCTTCTCTTGAATACTCCGCTCGTATTGCATCCCTTGTCAAACGAAGGATTAAAGGCATAGAAATTCTTGGAATTAAGATTATCCTGCGTTATGCGCAAAGCATCACCGAAACGCTGATAATGCACTATCTCACGCTCGCGCAAAAATCTTATGGGATCCTTCACATCAGGATCGTCTACCAGCCTCAGTATATTATCATAAGTCACTCTTGCCTTTTGCTCTGCGGCAAGGTCCTCATTAAGATCGGCTATCGTATCCCCCTTCACCCCGAGATACTTCATATCAAACGGAACGCCCGATGCGGCTATCGGATATATGCCCGTTGTGTGATCCACAAAATACGTAGCAAAGGGGGTTCCCTTTATCTCGTTTTCGCTGAGATCAGCTGTAAGCTGATGCACTATTGCCGCGATCATCTCCATGTGACCGATCTCCTCTGTTCCTATATCCGTCAGTATTCCCACGACCTCATCGTAGGGCATGCTGTATCTCTGATTAAGGTATCTCATGCATGCACCAAGCTCACCGTCAGGTCCGCCAAGCTGTGAGATTATTATCTGTGCCAGCTTAGGATCAGGGTTTTTTATCTTAACGGGATATTGAAGCTTCTTATCGTAAGTCCACATACTCTCTCATCCTCCGCTCATCTATATATTTGCCCGATATTCCCAAGGCCACGGTCCTCGTATCCAATCCCAGCTGTTTTGGCTTTTGTTGCCGTAGGATGTCAAGGGCCCGTTTACGGATTCATATTCATCCACAAGAGTTTCAAGCTGATCTATGAGCTGATGATAATAGGTATGAGCTTCCTTGGAATTCGGATAAACATCAAGGTAAAGCACGGTCTCATCTATAGCAAAGCTCACCTTCTGTATCTTTTCTGACAGCGATGTCTTTTTTTGATTACAAGCAGAACAGATATTATTATTATTCATATACATTCCCCCTATCTGTTATTGCAACCCTCAAAGGGCAGATCCAGTTCATTAAACAGCGTTCCCCTACTTAGGGCATCGTCCTCTTTATATGTGTTTCTCCACAGCTGATACGGCGAATATACCATTGCAAGCGGATATTCATAAAGTCCCCATCCGATATTATTCTGATCATTTTCCCCTGTACCGCCGCCATTGCGCCTTGAATATCTGCCGTCAGCTCCTTTAGCACCATTTCCGCGCTCACAGCAAGGAATATCTGACTGTGTCGCGCCAATGCCCATCTGTGCCATTCTTCTGCGAAGCGCGGCATATTGTTCAGATCTTGGATTCATCATGCTTAATTCTCCTTTCATACGCTTGATAAACTCGTTATCACTGTCATTCTATGCCGAAAGGTCGTTTTTTGTCACAAAATGAAAGATCAGGCATGCACACAAAAGTGTACATGCCTGACTGCTTTATAAGTAAATATATGATCAATCCGAAAGCTTTTTTGCTTTTTTCTTATAGAACGGTATGGACGCCGCCATTATAAGTGCAAACGCGATGAGATACCACGCAACTCCGATTCCGTGAGAGGACACAGTCGCATACATCATAAACGCGCAAAGTGCAAGGCATATCGACGGGAAAACAAATCTCTTGACTACTCCGAGATCCTTTTCCTTTTTCATCATCATTATCAGTATAGGAATATAGAGGGCATATATCGTTATTATGGGAAGCTCGGAGGAATCAAACGAGAATTTTCCGAACCACGGCTCTGCAGCAAGGTTAGCGCCATAGAAGAACAACAGCCACAGCATCGTAATGAATATGGCAAGCACCGCAGAATTTGTCGGCATATTCGTATGCTCGTCTATACGGCTGAACATATGGGGCTTTATGCCGTTTCCGCGAGCCGCAAGTGAATATACGGATCTTGTATTTGCAAGCATAAGTCCGTTCAGCGTACCAAAGCAGGATATGACTATCAGTATGCGCAAGCCTACTCCGCCGACCTTGCCGAAGATGCCCTCAAACGCGGTCTTAACGCCATTCTCACCGCTCGCCATGAGCACCTCATTTTTTACGCTTCCCGCAAGACCTATATAATAAAGTATATAAGCTGCCGCAATAATGAAGGTTCCGATGACAAGCGCAAGCGGAAGGTTCTTTTTCGGGTTTTTGATCTCAGCGTTTATGCTGACTGCGATAGTCCAGCCTTCATATGCAAACGCCGCCGCGATGAGCGCGCCGAAAAACGCCTTAAGAGAGCTGCCTCCCGGAACAGTTTCGGGGATGTTGGTAAAATTCTCCACGGTAGTTCCGTTTAAAAGTCCCACTACCGTACCGCATATAGCCATAAGACCGAGCGGGATGAGCTTTATCACGGTAGTCGATACCTGTATCTTTCCCGCTATGATGGGAGATAAGGTATTTATCGCATAGCTGAGTATCATAAAAGCAAAGGAGAGTATCATGACATTCACGTCATTCAGCGACCAGCCGAGCAGTGCGCCGAAATATCTTGCCGTGACCCATGAGAGCACGCTTGTCATGGCAGGATAATATATAAAGGAAACGAACCATCCCATAACATAGGCATATGGCTTTCCCACAAGCACATCCGCATAGTCTACAAGTCCGCCTACACCTGAATGTCGCGTGGCAAGTATTGAAAAAGTATACGCGAATATGATCATGATGGCGCCGCCGACTATCCATGCCAATATTCCGAGCGGAAGATTGCCGCCCGTCTTGTTGAGCACTGTTTCCGATTTAAAGAAAACCCCGCTTCCTATAACAATGCCGACTACCATAGCGATGGCAGTAATAAGTCCGTATTTAGGCTTTAATTGCTGATCCATAACGTAGCTCCTTATAATGTTTTTTATAGCTGTAAGCTCAGATCTCGTCTATCTTATCTATCTCGTCGGGATAACGAACATCTATAAATCTCACATATCCGTCATTTTCAAGCTTCTGCTTTTGGAAGCCGACATTTTTATTCATCTTCTGTACTAATACTGTTTTGCCCTCACGTCTCTTTGCCATAGCCTTTTTCTGCATAAGTGCAAGATGCTCTGATGAAAGTCTCTTATCGTAAAGCACAGCTGTCTTTTCAGCTCTGCCCTCAGGCTTAAAGCCCTTATCAAGCAAAGCACCTACTATTCTCTCGAAGCCAATGGAGAATCCGCATGCCGCGGTCTTTTGTCCCGTAAATCCGCCTATCATATTGTCGTATCTTCCGCCGCCTGCAATACTTGAGCCCTTGAAATCATCAGATTTGATCTCAAATATAACACCTGTGTAATACGACATTCCTCTTACGAGCGTCGGGTCAAATTCAAGATCGAACTTGCCGTCCGATATTGTATTTACCGCCGTGTATATCTCTCTTATATTCTCGATAACGCCTTCTTCTATGCTGTTGCCTACCGCATCCAGAAGGTACTCAAATCTATCAGACGCATTCATGACTCCTGTGAATATCGTCATATACTTGGATACCCACTCGCTGTCATATCCCGCCTCGGTAAGCTCTTTTCTGATTCCGTCCTCACCGATCTTATCGTATTTATCAAGTATTATGAATACTCTTGAAAATTCCTCCTCGGGGAATCCGCTTTCGCGAGCCATGGCAGAAAGTATCCTTCTGTCATTTATCATGACCTTGCATCCGCCAACGCCAACACTCTCAAGGAATGTTGATGTCGCGCAGATAAGCTCGATCTCAGCCGCATTTGTGGGATCGCCGAGAATATCTATGTCGCACTGAACGAACTGGCGGTATCTTCCCTTTTGCGGTCTGTCGGCTCTCCATACAGATCCGACCTGCATCGCCTTAAAGGGCAAGCTGAGGCTTGCGCTGTTATTAGAATAATATCTTGACAGCGGAACAGTAAGATCGTATCTGAGACCCGAATCCACAAGCTCGTCTATATTCATATTATCCATAGAGTCGTTAAGCTTTTCGCCTCTCTTGAGTATCTTGAATATGAGCTTTTCGTTTTCGCCGCCCTGCTTGCTCGTGAGATTCTCTATATGCTCCACACAAGGAGTTTCTATCTGCGAAAATCCAAATGAAGCGTATGTAGCTTTAAGCTTAGAGATAAGATATTCCCTTATCTCCATTTCAGCGGGAAGTATATCTCTCATTCCCTTTGTCGGTTCTTTTATAAACATCTGTCCTATATCCTTTCAAAATATCATCTGTAATAAACATAATAAACGATGACCGTGCGTTCCACACCGTCATGCTCAAGATCGGGCGCTGTAATGACCACGCCGTCCTTTGAAAGCAGCTCCCATGCCTGCATATCTTCCACCTTGCAACGCATAAGGACATCACCCGAGGCAAATACCAAAAGCTCATCATCCTTTATGTTGAGTCCTCCGCTCCTGCCGATGACCTCGTCCACGCCGTTTCTTTTTTCGGTAACATATTTCACATGGTGACCGCAAATTTTGCGAGCCATTTCCCACTTGAAATGCTTACTGCTCGGGTCATTTCTTTTAAAAAGCTTATCAAATAATCCCATAAATAGCCTCCACAATCATATATCCGAAGGCTCTTTGCCTGTCAGGAACACATACGCCTCACGGTATCTGCGCTTTGCATCAAGTGCGGCGGCACCGCATTTATCAAAGCCGTGCTTACGCACGCCGCGAAGCATAATATTTTTCGGTGTTTCATCAGGGTCGATAAGCTCAAGCGATACGGCTTCATATCCGTTTGCCTCAAGCCGAGTAAGACGCAGGGCATCTGTCGCCGCATCCGCAAGCTTTTGTCTAAGCATGGAATGCTTTCCTATAAAATCCAGCTCGCGGCAATCAAGAAGCCTGTTCATCTCATGGTGACAGCACGGCGTGGAAAGTATGACATCCGCACCCCATCCGATCGCCTTATCTATCACAAGATCCGTGGCGGTATCACAAGCATGGAGGGATATAACGAGGTCTACATGCTCGTCTGTATCATACAGGCTGACATCGGTGCAAAGAAATTCCAGCCCGTCAAATCCGCATTTTTGGGCAACATCCGCGCAATAATCCATAACATCGCGCTTCAAATCGGCGCCTGTCATCTTTACCTGTCTGCCCTTTATCACTGCAAAATAATGATATACCGCAAAGGACAGATAGCTCTTTCCGCAACACAGATCGCATATGCGGAGAGGATCATTTGCGGACAATTTATCCTCCACATCACGTATAAGCTCCAAGAAGCGGTTTATCTGGCGGAACTTCGCCTGCTTCTTATCATATACGCGTCCGTTTTGGTCGCTGACTCCGAGATATTTCAAAAACGGCTCATCGCCCTTAAGTATATAATTTTTCTTTTTATTATTAGACAACGGATCTATCCTCACTATGGAATCAGGATCGCTTCCCGTCATCTTGCGCTCCAGCTTATCTGCGCCGATGAGCGTGCGCTTAAGCGACTTTGACATCTTATATTCGCAATTGCCGACAGTGGTTATTACATCTATCTGAGCATATCTGCCGCCAAGCGTGCATAGCTCACTGTAAACATCGCGAACATCTATATTTTTCTGTCTTGCCTTATTGTCGGCATAAAAGCTCTCTGCTTGAAGCACATTGCGACCCGAAATGAGCTTTGGGGTCATAACGCACTTTAATATATCACTGTCGAGGGATCTTGAGAACACAGCTTTTTTTAATACCCTCATATCCGACGCAATATTAATAAGTCGGAATATCTCTTCCTCTTCTCTGCTGATCATAATATCCGTCATAAAGCTGTTCAATTTCCTTCTTTACCCTTTTTAGAGCTATTCGTATACGACATATTTTCACGTCCGCAGTAAAGGCACTTTTTGCGAGTGACGGGAATCACTCTGCCGCATTCACACATAACGAAATCACTGTCCGAGTATTTTTTCTCGTCAGCATCTCCGCTCTTGTTTTTGCTCTTTTTGCCCTTTTTCTTATTTTTTGCATCAGCTTCCTCTGCCTTCTTTTTTCCGAATGAGAGCTTGGACTCTGTGCCGTTAAAGAGACGCTTGAGGTTTTCTCTGTGCATGTATATTACAAGCACCGCGATGACGACTGCCGTGCCGGGGATCGCCCCGAGGTCATGCTTAAATACATTGACATAGATGTTTTCAAATGCGGAAACGATTATGGGATAGAGTGCTATGCACATGCAGGATGCAAGAGAAACATATTTCGTTCCGATTATTATTATCGCATATATAAGGAACAGACAAACAAACGTAAACGGCTCCAGCAATAATACAACTGCAACCGAGCACGCAACGCCCTTTCCGCCCTTGAATTTATAATACAGTGGGAAAAGATGACCTATAACAACGAAAAGACCTGCAATAGCACCGCCGATATTCTTATAAAATATGAGAGTTCCTATACCTACAGATACAGCCGCCTTCAAAAAATCACATACAAATGTAAGTATGGCGATCTTTTTGCCGTAGGTCCTGAGGACATTGGTCGTGCCTGCGTTTCCGCTTCCGTGAGATCTGACATCGTCGTTATAGAAAAGGCGTGAGAATATGATAGCCGGATTTATACTTCCGATAAGATACGGTATCACCATGCAAAGCAGTATGGACACTGCTATCAAAACGCCGTTAGCCGAGGAGCTCAGCTCAAGGCTTGAAGATATATAATAGTAAAGATTTGAAAATTTCAGAGCAGATATATGCGCGCCCTCCGCAATATATGAAGTCATAAAAGCTCCCATATCAATTTTGTTTTTTATTTTTTTTGCTTAAGTCTGTCAAGCATCTGTCTTGCCATGGCAAGACGGCGCTTTGTCTCATCGGGCATAGGAACTATATCCGTGAGCATTCCGTCAAGTTCGACAGCCGAAAAGACATCGCGTTCATGCATGTCGCAAAGCACATCTGCCGCCACATCAAGAACACCTCCGTCATCGCATATCACTGTCGCAATTCCATCCTCTACCCTGTCAAGCACATATATTTTTTTCATATCAGAACAGCTCTATGAGCTCTTTCTTGCTCTTTGTAAAGTCGTATATGCTTCCGTCGGGCATGCAAGCTGCCATGTCCTCTATTCTGCATCCGTATTTTCCGGGGATATATATACCCGGCTCAACGGTTATGACATTGCCGCGGCAAAGCACGGAATCTGCAGGAGAACGGAAAGAGAGCGTGGGAGTTTCATGCACGAAAAGTCCGACGCCGTGTCCGAGAGAATGACCGAAGCAACCGCTGTAATCCTTATCGATTATATCTCTTGCAATCTTGTCCGCGTATCTGCAATTTATGCCCTCGCAAAGCGCATCAAGCGCAGTCGTCTGCGCTAAAAGCACTGTGTTATAAAGCTTTTTCATTTCAGCATCGGCACGTCCGAGCACTACCGTTCTGGTCATATCCGAGCAATATCCGTTGTATTTTGCGCCGTAATCCATGGTGAGAAATCCTCTCTCAAGCTTGCACTCTCTCGGAACTCCGTGAGGCAGAGAGGAAGCAGAGCCACTTACCGCGATGGTTTCAAATGCAACGCCTTCAGATCCCTTGCTTCTCATGAAGAATTCAAGCTCAAGCGCAACATCTCTCTCGGTCATTTCGGGAGTAAGCATGCTGAGTATATGCGTAAATGCCGCATCGGTTATCTCCTGTGCCTTTTTCATGCTCTCAAGCTCGTCATTATCCTTGCACATGCGCAGCTCCTTGAGTATTTTTGTTGCTCCGTATTCCAAGGCTTGTCCTGCGAATATACCGCGGAATCTGTCGTAAAGCTCGCAGCTGACCTCTCCCTCTTCTATCATAAGAGTTTTAGCCGAGGCATTGTCAAGCGTCTGCGCAAGCGCAACGCCCATTGTGCTGTCAGGCATAACTATCTCAAATTCAGAAGCATTCACCTGTGCTCTTGCCGCTTCAATATATCTGAAATCGCAAAACAGATATGCCCTGCTTTTTGTAACAAGTATATATCCGTCCGTAAAATGAAATCCCGAAAGATATCTTATATTCATCTCAGACGATATAAGAGCCGCATCCGCGCCTGCTTCTATCATCTTATCAGTAAATCTTTGTACTCTGTTCATGATTATTACCTCCGTTATTTATGGTCATATATGATCAAAATAATATTTTTTCATTCTAAGTGCGTCCTGCGGCATAGTTCCGTCAGACTCGCATATTATCGTTGGCGTAAGCGAATCCTTAATAATTGCCTCCATAAGCGGCTCAAAATCAGGTCCGTACACGTCATCGGCAAAGGTCAAATGCTTCTTTTCGCCTGCCTTTGTGTATTCTATCTTGGAAAAATGGCAGTGCAGATCGCGCGCGACCTCATATCCGAGCGCATTTCCTATCTTGTCAAACACGCGCCTGTAATCATCCACGCATTTAAACTCTTCTCCAAGGCTTCTTGCATTCATATGTCCGAAATCCACAACAGGAACATAATGCTTATCTACAAGGCACTGCTCTATGACCTCATCAAGCGTGCCGAGCTGATTTACCTTTCCCATGGTTTCGATGCCAAGCTTTACATTCGTATCTCCGACAGCCTCTATGACGCGCGAGAGCGTGTCCATAGAAAGCGACATAGCCTCGCGTCTGTCCAGCTTCGCCGCACTTCCGCTGTGTATGACTATCGTGCCTGCTCCGAGCAGATCGGCTGCCCAAAGAGACTTTTCTATATATTTTATACTGTTAAGCCTTTTTTCCTCTTCAACGCTTGACAATGATATAAAATACGGGGCGTGCAGAGACATTTTTATACCGTGAGTCTTGGCTTCCTCACCTATCTTGCGAAGCGTGTCCTCACCTGCCACAACTCCCTTACCTGCCTCATACTCATACGCATCAAGTCCATAAGACTTTATCCACTTGGGTGCATCCAAAGTGGACCTGTTGCCGTCAGCGTAAAACAGCTCGCCGTTTCCGCCGGGTCCGAATTTTGCAAAGCTCATATCTTCTCCATATCACAGCAAGATATCTTGTACCAAGGATCAATTGCTGTGCTTTCTGTTTTTCTTTTTATATCTGCCTTCAAGCCAAAAGCTGCATATCTTTGCGCTGTCGCCCGCATGTATCTTTACATATTTTTTTATACTCGGCACCTCAAGCGCGCGCTTGAGCCTGAAAAAGGCGTTGTTCTTGTCGTTTATCGGGGGGACTATCAGAGTCGTAAGTCCTATATTTTTTCCTGCCGCCGCGTCTGTCATAAGCTGATCGCCAAGCATGGCTGTACAGCTTTCATCCGAGCCCATGAGCTTCATTGCCGCGCGGAGATTCTTTGAAAAAGGCTTTCCGCTGTCAGAAAACGCGATGAGCCCGAGATCCTTATTGAAAAGCTCTACCCTTTCGGCATGATTATTCGAAATAAGCGCACAGCTTATCCCACTTTTCTTCATACTGTCAAACCAAGCAAATATGCGTTCATTTGGAAGATCCTGCTCATAAGGAGCAAGTGTGTTATCGATGTCGATGAGCAATGCTCGGACACCGATATCAGACAAGAATTCCGGGGTTATCTCATCAAAGGTATTGAAGATATGATCGGGGAGCATTAATCTTGACATTTAAAAATTCGCCTTTCAAACATATGTATTCATTATATTATAACACTTTTATCGGCTACGGTCAATAAGTATTTTGTAAAATTGCTCATAAAAGCTCATATTTTTTAAAGCAGCGGCAAATATCCCTGCTATGTAAAGCGATCTTACACACATCACACATTTTAAAACGGCTAAAAAATAACGAAAATTTATGCAAAAAAATTTCAAAAAAGGTATTGACAAAACAAGGCAAATGTGATATTATATATAGGCAGTTTGAAATACGGTTTATATGCGAGTGTAGTTCAATGGTAGAATTCCAGCCTTCCAAGCTGGTCGCGTGGGTTCGATTCCCATCACTCGCTCCATTTGTTTTTTAGGTGCCAATAGCTCAGCAGGATAGAGCAACTGCCTTCTAAGCAGTAGGTCGGGGGTTCGAATCCCTCTTGGCATACCACAATTTTTTTGAGCTTTATGGTGGATGTAGCTCAGTTGGTTAGAGCGCCAGATTGTGGCTCTGGAGGTCGTCGGTTCGACTCCGATTATCCACCCCATTTATATTGGGATGTAGCCAAGCGGTAAGGCAACGGACTTTGACTCCGTCATTCCGATGGTTCGAATCCATCCATCCCAGCCAAAATTAAGTCTTCAGCATGCAAGTGTTGGAGATTTTTATTTTTTTAAATTTGGAAAGTTATAGTGAGAGATAGAATAAATTTTATTTGATTACCGCGGTGTGAACCGCTATTGCGCACAAAAGTTAAATATTGAATTTACACCTCAAAGTAATAATTTAGTACCGATGAGCCAAAAACAAAAATATAAAAATAGATTTACTGATTAAGTGACATATAAATCATAGATATAAACTAATGTCAATATTAATAAAACTAAGAAACTGAAAGTTAATGGTTTTGAAAGATAGCTTTAACAATCGGTTTCTTAGTTATATAAAAAATCTAGCATAGCTAAAATAACTATTGACACACGAAAATTATCATGTTATAATAAAAGTGTAATTTTATTATAACAAAAGAGGTATAAATATATTGAAACAACCAAAAAACAATAAATTTATATTCAGTGTTGTAACATTCTTAATAGTAATTGGTGGACTAAGAACAGTGTTGGCAGGTATTGAAAACGAAAAATTTTTTGACAATTTTACGGCTGATGCGGTTGTCACAGAAGTCAATAAAGTAGAAATAATCAATGGTATTAGATATATATTGCACTATAATAATAGTTATTGTCGTGGTACTTGTAGACGGCTTGCCCAAGTAACAGGGGTTGTATCTAATTTGCGTGATATAGTAATACCTGATCATGTTACTTATGAAGGCAATGATTATGAAGTAAATGAAATAAGTGCTATTGCGTTTCCGATTCCAGGAATGGATCCTATACATGTACAATCTGTAACTTTACCAAGTACAATAGAATTTATAAATTTTAGAGCATTTGCAAATTGTCCATACTTAGAAGCATTAACATTTTTAGGTTTAGACAATAATCCATATGGTGGCCTTAATATGTTTGTAGATTGCTATAATTTGAGAACAATTGTGGTCCCTGCAGGTTGTAGAGATCAGTTTATGCATTGTTTTTTTTATGTTACTTTTCCTGGTGGGTGCCAGATTGTAGAAGTACCATAATAATGCAAAAAATAAACTTAAGAGAAAAAATCTAGCATAACTGAATATGATATGTACCCCCAATACTGGACACCCAGTATTGGGGGTCTTTTCATGAAATATAGCTATGAGTACAAATTAATGTGTGTCGATCTATATCGACAAGGGAAATGGG
>CAZVUD010000019.1:0-33984 GCA_964629615.1 uncultured Clostridium sp.
CAGGAAGTCTCGCCGCGCGATCCTTGGGCTTACGCCCTGCACGTGCTTTGCACGCCTGTGTCATTGACGGCTTCGCAAAAATGCCCTTGCAAGCAAGCATTTTTGCTTCATGGTATAATAAAATATCGAATCCAAGGAGGTAATCATGCTTACCTACACATACATACAAAAAGGAAAATTCGGCTTGGTTGAGAAACCGAAGCCGCAAATATTGCACGAGCGGGATGCGATCGTCAAAGTCACGCTGGCGAGCATATGCTCAAGTGACCTGCACATAAAGCACGGCAGCGTACCGAGAGCGGTAGAAGGAATCACGGTCGGTCACGAGATGGTCGGCATCGTTGAGGAGGTCGGATCGGCGGTTACGCACGTAAGACCTAACGACCGAGTTACGGTGAACGTGGAAACCTTTTGTGGCGAATGCTTCTTCTGCAAAAAGGGTTATGTCAACAACTGCACCGACAAAAACGGCGGTTGGGCGCTCGGTTGCCGCATTGACGGCGGTCAGGCAGAGTATGTTCGCGTGCCGTTTGCGGATCAGGGACTTAACAAGATCCCTGATAGCGTAACTGACAGACAAGCCCTGCTCGTGGGCGATGTTCTTGCCACGGGTTATTGGGCGGCGAAAATATCCGAGATAACAAATGACGATACCGTCCTCATCATCGGAGCAGGACCCGCAGGAATCTGCACGCTCCTTTGCGTGATGCTGAGATCCCCAAAGCGCATCATCGTGTGCGAGAAAGATGAGAACCGCATAAAGTTTGTGAACGAACACTACCCGGACGTACTGACTGTAACGCCCGAAAAATGTCTTGATTTTGTCCGTGAGAACAGCAATCACGGCGGTGCAGATGTAGTGCTTGAGGTGGCAGGAGCCGATAACACCTTTGAGCTTGCGTGGAAATGCGCTCGCCCGAATGCAATCGTCACGGTGGTGGCGCTTTACGACAAGGCGCAAATATTGCCATTGCCCGATATGTACGGCAAGAACCTGACCTTCAAGACCGGTGGCGTTGACGGTTGCGATTGCGAGGAAACGCTGAAGCTGATTGCCGAGGGCAAGCTTAATACCGAGCCGCTCATCACGCACACCTATCCGCTCTCAAAGATCGACGAGGCGTATGATCTGTTTGAAAATAAACGCGACGGAGTTATTAAGGTCGCGATCGAGTGCTGACATTCAACACAGAAATTATTTTCATAATGATCCATATGACCTGCGTCAAAACACTTGACACACGGTAAAACACATACAACAACATCAAAAAGGGAGGGACGCACATGTCTATAGCATACATTCCGTCCGAAAAACGATTTATACTTAAAACATGCAACACAGAATACGTAATGGATATTGTCCACGACCGATTTTTGTGCCATCGCTATTATGGAGATACACTTACGCAAAAAATAGGAGCTTTCACCCCCACCGTGCGCTCATTTGCCCCTTATTACAAGGAATTTGGGCTGTCCTACTGTCCCGATCTCGTTATGTCGGAATACTCGGGGTTTGACAGCGGAGATTTTCGCGCTTGCTCGCTGAGAGTCAAAAACTCGGGCGGCGACTCCATAACCGTGCTTAACTACCGCGACTACAGAATATTCAGCGGCAGAGAGGATATTGAGGGACTTCCCTATGCAAATGCCGACTCTGACACCGAAACGCTTGAAATACGCATGTACGACAGTGTCACCGAGCTTGAAGCCTCGATATATTACACGGTATTTGAAAAGGATGATGTCATCTCCCGATATGTAAGACTGCATAACGCGTCGTCTGCCGATCTTGAAATAGAAAAATGCATGAGTCTGCTGCTCGACATAGACACGCACGAGCTTGACATGATAAGTCTGCACGGAGATTACGCCGCAGAGCGCGAATATCAAAGATGCCCACTTCACATGGGCATGCAGAGCATCTGCAGTCGCAGAGGCGCATCCAGCCACCAGGCAAATCCCTTCTTTGCCCTGTGCGACAGAAATGCCACAGAGGAGAGCGGGCGCGTGTTCGGCTTCAATTTCGTATACAGCGGAAGCTTTCTTGAAGAGGTCGAGGTGGAGCGCACGGGCGGCACGCGTGTGCTTATAGGTCTTGGCTCCGAAAATTTCCGATATCTGTTAAAGCCAAATGAAAGCTTCACCTCCCCCGAGGCGGTGATGACATACACATCATGTGGCATAGGTCAGATGTCGCGCAATTTCCATAAATTTATCCGAGATCACATACTGCCAAGCCACGGCAACGGGGCGCGTCCCGTTGTGCTCAACACATGGGAAGCATGTAATTTTGCCATTGACGAGGCGGTCATTGAAGAATTTGCACGTGAGTGTGTAAAATGCAACATCGACATGCTTGTTATGGACGACGGTTGGTTCGGAGAAAGGGACAACGACCGTGCAGGTCTTGGAGATTGGTATGCAAACAGGCGCAAATTCAAGGACGGACTGAAGGCTTTTGTTGACAAGATAAAGAGCTACGGTATTAAATTCGGCATTTGGATAGAGCCTGAAATGGTAAATCCAAACTCGGATCTGTTCCGTGCTCATCCGCAATGGTGCTTGCGCGCAGACAAGCGTGACCTTTTGGAATCAAGACAGCAGCTGGTACTTGATATGTGTAACCCCGATGTAATACAATACTTAAAGGATACATTTTCCAAAACGTTTGACGGCATAGATATAGATTATTTCAAATGGGATATGAACCGACATATGTCCTGCGTGGCATCCCCCTATCTTGCGCGCGAGCGTCAGGGTGAGACTTCACTTAGATATATGCTTGGGGTGTACTCTCTCATGTCATGGTTCAGAGATAGATTTCCAAATGCCATGATCGAAAACTGCTCGGGCGGCGGCGGAAGATACGATCTCGGAATGATGAAATACAGCGACATGATCTGGGCAAGTGACAACACAGACCCCGTTTGCCGAATCAAGATACAGTATTCCTCCATGCTCGGATATCCTGCATCTACCATGAGCTGTCATGTTGCAAATCATAACAACGCCATAGAAAACAAAAGATCCCTTACATACAGATATCACACAGCCCTCGGCGGTCATCTCGGATACGAATTTGACATTCGCAATGCAAGTGACAGCGTGCGAGATGCTGTGCGAGATCAGATAAGCATGTATCACGGTCATTTTGAGGATCTTATATTAAACGGCGATCATTACAGGATATATGATCCCTACAACACAAATTACAGCGCGTATTACTATATAAATCAAGACAAAACAAGGATACTTCTTTCCTTCCTGCAAAGCAAGCCCGAGGAGGAAAGAGAGATAAAATTGCCGATATCTCATATAGATCCATCAATAGAATACACCGATATTCTGAGCGGCAAGCGATACAGTGGCAAGGAGCTTTCAGACGGCATAAAGGTATATTCAAAAAGCTACCCTGACAATTCATACATATTCTGCTTTGAGGCAGATTAAAAAAGCATAATGCGCACAGACAAACATCGTCTGTGCGCATTATGCTTATTTATATCAGATCAGGCTTTTTTGCCTATCTTCTGTGCAACGGATGCAGGAACTGTATCATATCCTGTAACTGTAAAGTCAAATCTTCCTCTGCCCTGCGACATAGCGCGGAGAGCTGTGGGATAATCTGCAAGCTCAGCCTTGGGAGCCAATGCCTTTACAACAGTATATCCGATCCTGTCCTCACAAGCGTCCATTCCCATTACAGTGGCACGGCGCTTATTGAGGTCGCCCATAACATCACCTACAAGGTATTCGGGAACTGTTACCGCAAGCTCTCCAACAGGCTCAAGAAGCACGGGAGCTGCCTGCTCAAGGCACTTCTTATAAGCGATCTGAGCCGCTGTCTTAAAGGATATTTCATCAGAGTCAACAGGATGGTAAGATCCGTCGTGGAGATCTGCAGCCAGCCTTGTCATGGGATAGCCGTAAGCACCCTTAACCATAGCATCCTGAAGTCCCTTTTCAACTGCAGGGTTGAAGTTCTTGGGAACTACACCGCCGACTACGGATACAGTAAATGTAAGTCCCTCTTCTTCACCGGGCGAGAACTTGATCCACACATGACCAAACTGACCCGATCCGCCGTTCTGCTTCTTGTGCTTTCCTTCAACATCTACGGTCTTGGTTATCTTTTCTCTATAAGGTATCGTGGGTATCTCAAATCTTACATTAACGCCAAAGCGGTTCTTCATGTTAGCCGCAAGGATATTGATATGCATATCACCCATAGCATAAATGAGCTGCTGTGAGGTTTCTGCATTGTTCTCGTATTTAATGGTCTTGTCTTCCTCACACATACGTGCGATAGCCTGAGATATCTTGCTCTCGTCCTTTGCAGTAAGCGGATACATAGCTCTGCAATAGTAAGGTGTGGGATATTCAACACCCTTATAGGAAACAGCACTTGATGCAGAAAGTGTGTCATTTGTATTTGTAGCAACAAGCTTGGATACCATACCGATATCGCCGCATGCAAGCTCATCTACCTCTATCTGCTTATTACCCTTCATTATGTATATGTGAGCAAACTTCTCGTCCTGTCCGCTGTTTGCATTCTTAAGCACAGCATCCTTCTTGAGCACACCGCTCATTACCTTAAAGAAGGACATCTTACCTACGAACGGGTCTGCGACTGTCTTGAACACGAATACGGAGGGATCGCCTGCGATATTGATGGGAGCAGCTGAACCGTCTGCATATACTTCATTCTTCTTTGCGGTATGACGGGGGAAGGACGCCGCGATGGAATCCATCATGGCAATAACGCCCCAAAGTCTTGTAGCCGCGCCGCAGTATACAGGTGTGATAGAACCTTCAATTATACCCTCATGAAGAGCCTCTATGGATTCCTCATTTGTGAATTCCTCACCGCCAAAGAACTTTTCCATAAGCTCATCCGATGTACCTGCCAATGCTTCCTTAAGTACTTCACTGTACTTTTCAACCTCGCTCTCAAGCGCAGGTGTCATTTCTGTAGGCAATCTCTTACCACTGTCATCGTAAACATACGCCTGCATATTAAGCAGGTCGATCATGGTGAGATCCTTACCGTTCTTACCTACGGGAATGAATACAGGGCAAAGCGACTTGCCGAACTTTTCACGGAGCTGGTTGAAGGTAGCGCCGAAATGTGCATCGTAGTTATCGCACTTATTGATGAAGAACGCCTTGGGGATACCTGCCTTTTCCGCCTGATCCCACGCAAGCTCTGTTCCTACTTCCATGCCTGCCTTACCGTCTACGCAGATGACCATAGAGTCAGCAACGCGCGCGCCCTGAGCTACCTCACCCTCAAAGTCGAGATAACCGGGAGTATCTATAATATTGATCTTTACATCTTTCCAAAATACATGAGCTGTAGCTGCTGAAAGCGAGAACTTTCTTGCCTGCTCCTCTGCGTCATAGTCACATACTGTGTTTCCGTCCGGAACATTACCAAGTCTGTCTGTTCCGCCGCTCACATAGAGCATAGCCTCGGCAAGAGAGGTCTTACCACTTCCGCCGTGTCCTGCAAGAGCTATGTTTCTGATCTGTTTTGTGTTGTACTGTGCCATTGTTTTGTTCCTTAAATCCGCGATATTTCACGGGTTCCTTTCATTGAATGACTGTTTTATGGATCGTTTACATAAATATATCTTTCCTTTTGCTTTTGCAAAGGCAAATAAATTCTGAATGAAAACCATCAACATATAAATTATACAACATTTTACAATAAATATCAATAATTTTCGTTAAACTTTTAATCTTGCGCTTGTAGAAGTTAAGGAGCCATTTTTGTGCATTTTACACAAAAATGGCTCCCAAATTATGAAATTAATGTTAATTCTCAAGTTCTTTCGGCAAAAGTGGGAATATGCGGTGAGTGTTTTCGCAAAGCACAGATGCCATCTCATCATAGCTCAGAGAATGCAACTTTGCCATTTCAGATACGGTATATGTCATAAGCAAGGAATTATTGATGCTTCCTCTTTGCGGATGCGGTGCAAGGTAGGGTGCATCCGTTTCGCAGAGCAATCTGTCGCACGGCACAGCCGAGCAAGCCTCCTTCACCTTTTGTGCATTTTTAAAGGTAACTGTTCCCGAAAACGAGATATACCAACCGCGCCTTGCAAGATCCTGCGCCATTTCTGCGCTCATGCTGCATGAATGTATAACTCCCTTTACATTCGAATAGCGAAGTATCATATCAAATGTATCGCCATGCGCATCTCTGTCATGTATCACCACGGGAAGCCCCACACCTTGTGCCAGCTGCATCTGAAGGTCGAAATATTCATATTGCAGCTTTTTGTCCACAGGCTGCCAATAATAGTCATAGCCTATCTCACCTATTGCAACTATCTTGTTTTTGATCTGCTTTTCCTTGGTATCCACAAGTGAATATATCCGTTCAAGCTCTTCTGTCACAGACATCTTACATATATTCTGCGCATCCGACGGATGTATTCCTACCGTGCAATATATAAAGTCATATTTGGCAGCCTCGGCTATACATTTAACGGATGTATCAAAATTCGTTCCTGCGTTTATGATGCCGCAAACAGCATCTCGCAGTGACTTACTCTCAAGCAGCTCCGCAGAGCCACCCGGTATGCTGTCAAATTTTTTATCGTAATAATGCGCGTGTGTATCAAAAATCTTCATTTCAGAATAAATATCTCCGTTTTACCTGTAATCAAATCTTTCGCCCGTTATATCAACATGATCTCTCGCGCCCGACATTTCGGTCACCTTGTCGCACAGTTCTCGGCAAAGCGGCTTTTTGACAGCAAAGCGCATATCCACACGGTCGCTGAAATCCGTGCTGTCCATCACGGCATTATACTGAAGGAGCATAACACTGTATTTCTGATAGTCGGAATATGAGCACACAAGATGCATCTCGGCATAGGATTCATATGTTATTATACCTGCCGCCTCAAGTGCTAAAGCAGATCCGTGGGAATATGCCCTGACAAGTCCGCCCGCACCCAGAAGCACGCCGCCGAAATATCTTGTCACGACAGCTACCGCATCGCATACACCGCTCTTACGTATTGCCTCCAGCATTGGCATTCCCGCCGTGCCCTGAGGCTCGCCGTCATCGCTGTAGCGCGCGATCATTCCTCCGCGCAAAATATAAGCCCAGCAATTGTGAGTGGCATCTGCATACTCCTTCTTCTTCGACTTTATGAACGCCATGGCGTCCTCCTCGCTCGTCACATGCTTTCCGTGACATATGAACAGGGATCTTTTTTCTTCAAATTCAAGGCTTCCCTCCCCCTTGAGGGTCGTATAGAGCTCGGGCGAGCTGTCTTTTTCCATCATTCAAGATCCTCTGTATTCTCAACGCGATCCACGTCGTATTTTTTCATCATTCCGCGCACTCTATCGTCCACGACTGCAAACACAGTGATATTGCTCTCACCGTATTCAACATCCTCCACCACGGCATTGGCGTAAAGCTTGCTTAAAGCTCCTGCCTCGCTGTTCGGGATCACAAATCTGACCCTCACCTTGCCCTCGTGTATTACTCTCTCAATAGCCGATGTCAAGAGCTCACATCCCTGACCTGTTTTTGCGGATATATAGACCGTGTTCTCCCTGTCAGCCGTTTTTCCGACGGAAAGCACATCGGATATTCCGACATCACATTTATTGAAGACATATAATGTGGGCTTGCCTGTACAGCCAAGCTCCTCCAGTGTGCGCTCCGTGCATTCCAGCTGTGAGAGATGCTCAGGGTCGGATGCATCTGTCACTATCATTATAACATCGCAAAAGGCTGCCTCGTCAAGTGTAGACTTGAATGCCTTTACCAGATGGTGCGGCAGTCTTTTGATAAATCCTACGGTATCGGTAAGCAATATCTGCTCTCCGCTCGGAAGCTCAAATTTTCTCGTTGTGGGATCAAGCGTTGCAAAAAGCTTGTCCTCTGCAAGTATTCCTGCCCCCGTAAGGTAATTTAAGAGTGTGGATTTTCCTGCATTGGTGTATCCGACTATTGCGACCTTGACGATGCCGCTCCTGTCGCGCGAGGATCTCATGCTCATGCGGTTCTTTTCAAGCACCGCCAGCTCCTCCTCAAGTGCCACTATCCTTCTTTTTATATGGCGTCTGTCGCTCTCAAGCTTGGATTCACCCGGTCCACGCGTACCGATACCGCCGCCAAGACGCGACATATCATTGCCCTTTCCTATGAGCCTCGGAGCGGTATATTTGAGCTGTGCAAGCTCAACCTGAAGCTTGCCCTCTCCGCTTGTCGCATGCAAAGCAAATATGTCAAGTATCAGCATGGATCTGTCAAGAACTCTTACGCCATGTCCGATATCGTCCTCAAGATTTCTTATCTGCGCGGGGGAAAGATCCTCATTGAAAACAACAAGCTCGATATCGTTATGCTCACAAAGATCGGATATTTCAGCTACCTTGCCGCTGCCTATGAGCGTGCGCACATCAAGTGAGCTCTTGTTCTGTATTATCTTGGCAAATGCCTTGCCACCTGCGGTATCAAGAAGCCTTTCAAGCTCATTTAGCGAGCTTTCCTCCTCGCGCATCATGGAATTATCCGTGACCACTCCCACGAGTATCGCGAGAGAGGCTGTATTTTCATCAGTAAAACTCATATATCTGTCCTTTGCAAAATTAAAATAAAACTAAAAAAGGATCGCAAGCGCGATCCTTTTCTATGCAGACAGAACCTGTATTCCAAAGTCCTGTTCTATGCGGAGCAAATTACTTCTTGAAGTTCTCAAGTCTCTTTTTAAATCTGTCAACACGTCCGCCTGCGTCAACGAACTTCTGCTTACCTGTGAAGAAGGGGTGACACTTGGAGCAAACTTCCACGGAAATCGTGCTGCCCTTTGTGGACTTTGTTGTAACTGTTTCGCCGCATGCGCATCTGATCACGCACTCTTCGTACTTGGGATGGATGTTCTGTTTCATTTCTTTTCACCTCACAAAATTTTTCTCGCTGGTCTTTGACAGCGATTTCATAAGTCGATCCATTATATCACACATACCGCGATTTGTCAATAGTTTTTTGAAGGATTTTTCAAAAAATCCATTGCTGATATCAAATATAAATGATCATCTCACAAAATGAGGTGACACGCATCAGTTCTTAAAGCTGAACTTATTGTCTGTTATGTTAAGCAACTCCTTAGCGTCCTCTCCATTTACGAAAAGGTCGTATATAAAGGGCTTATCCGAGGGAGTGTCAAAATCCATATAATATATGTCCTTTTCCTTAGCCTCTTCATTCTTTTCCTTGAGCATTATCTTGATAACGTAATAATCCGTGCCTCTGCGGTTCTCCTCCACAAGCTCCAGCTTCACCTCACCGTGCTTCTGCGCATCGGATCTGCAAAGCATGAGGCTGTGATGCATCATGTCCGTATCTCCGTCAAGCTCTCTGTTTACAAGAAGGTGATTTGAGATATTGTTTATGGGATGCGCCTCGCAGGTATCTACCCAACCGTATACATTGCTGTCAGCCTCGACATCGCCCATCTCCATATTTTTTGAGTAGCAATCGATCTTATTGCTCGAGCAAGCAGTACAGCCGACAGTTATGAGAAGAGCTGCAGCCGCACAGCATATTTTTTTTAACATAAAATTACCTCGCAAAGTTGTATTTACATATATTTTAGCACATACATATGACAAATCTGTTAACGTTCAGGAACAAATCAAAATTTTTTAAGCTTTCCTTATTTCGACCCGTATTTCACGCCATGTGAGGTATAATCATAATGTAATCAGACAAAAGGAGCATAACATGATAATAGATGTATACATAGACATGCTTTTTCTTATAGATCTCAGCATGGACATAATATGCTTTTATATCACATCGTCGATACTCAAGATACATGTACGCACATTACGCGTAATTGCGGCATGCTCGATAGGAGCGCTATATTCGGTATTTGCACTGCTGTATTCGCAAGCGTCCGTAATAAGCACGCTGTGCGACGTGCTCATATGCTTTGCCATGGTGATATTCATATATGTGGAGGAAGATAAAAAAATAAGCTATTATGCGGCGATATGCGCACTGTATATAGGCATATCCATGTTGCTTGGCGGAATGATGAGCGCGGTATTTACATTTTTAAACAAGCTGGATATAGGCGGAGCCGACATATCCCCCGACATGGCACCTACATTCATTTTTGCCACAGTTGCGCTTGCAAGTGCTGTAGTATCACTGCACGGGATAAAGCTGATAGGTAAGAAAGGCAGAGAGCGTCTGTGCCGCGTAAGGATGCTTTTCGGGGGGCGCGAATACATGACAAGCGGCATTATAGACTCGGGAAACAATGTCCGCAGTGCGCTTGGAAAAAACGTGATATTCATAGATCGCGATATAATTGCCGACACTATACCAAGGGATGCCGAGCGGCGCTATTTCAGCGGAGAATACTCTGAATTTTGCGCATCTGCCATTTCTGTACATACCGCAGTCGGCGACAAGCTGTGCGTGACATTCAAGCCCGATATGCTGTATCTTTCACCACAAGATAACAGCGGATATACAGAAGAATATGAAAGCGATTGTCTCATCTCGCCCTTCGACTCCAAAAGCAAGGATATGAGCGCGATAATTCCCGAAGAAGCAATACGGATAATATAGAGGAGGTACATATAATGAAAAAGCCAAGCATACGACACATAAAAGAAATGATACGACGCCTGTTTTGTAAAAGGAATGAATTATTTTACATAAACGGTCCGGACATACTTCCCCCACCGCTGACAAGAGAGGAGGAAAGCCGCATGATAGAAGAAGCGCAGTATTCCGAGGATGCGCGGCAGGTGCTCATAGAGCGCAATCTGAGGCTGGTGGTATTCATTGCAAAAAAATTTGAGAACACGGGAATAAACATAGAGGATCTTATATCCATAGGCACCGTCGGGCTTATCAAGGCTGTCAATACATTTTGCTCTGACAAGAACATAAAGCTTGCCACATACGCCTCGCGCTGTATAGAAAATGAGATACTTATGTACATAAGAAAAAACTCCTGCCACACAGCCGACATATCGATAGACGAGCCTCTGCATGTGGATTGGGACGGCAATCAGCTGCTGTTGTCCGACATACTCGAATCTGACGAAAACAGCATGTCATACGATATTGAAAAAAGTGAGGAGCGGAAGCTCATCTTCGACGCAGTCATGACGCTTGACGAGCGTGAAAAGGAGATAATAAAGCTGAGATTCGGTCTTTTCGGATGCAAGGAGCTCACCCAAAAGGAGGTGGCAGATCTGCTCGGCATATCACAATCCTATATATCAAGGCTGGAAAAGAAGATAATCTCGGACCTGCGGCACAGGCTGGAAGGAAAGATATGAACTGATCTCGGGCACGGGTATAATCCCCTGCCCGAGAGCTTTTTTCAGATCAATGCGCAATACTTGCCTATCTCCCTGTCTACCGCAGAAAAATCCATGGCTCTTCCGTATATGCCTTCAAGAGCAAAATGAGCTTTTTCAACATCCGCAAAGCTGTAAACAGCGCCATCCATACACTTGCAGTAAAGGTCATATGCATATCTTATATCGGAGATCAAGCGGTCAAGCTTGTCATTTGAGATGTACTTTCCCATATGTATCCTCCTTACAGTCTTGCCCTTTAATATATCATCATCCATTCTTTTATCCGAAAGCACATACGCAACGCCTGCATCTATATCAAATACAGCATCCGCCATATCAGGACACACAGGATCGTAGGATATCATAACGCGGCGCGCCTTTGCCCTTAAGGCACATATCAAGGTGCTGAGCAAGTGCTTGCCAATGCCGTACCGTCCGCATATGATATACACCTTATCCGCCATATATTCATAGCTTGAAAGTCTTACTCGCCCGCGCATTCCGACAGAGTCTGTGAGCCGTATCCTTTCAATGTATCCCTCACCTGTATCTGTGCCCTTAAGCAAATGCTCGGCATATTCCGACATTCTGTCTTTATCTATACACTCAAATGTATACGACATTATCACATGAGCAAGATTTCCGCATGCGGCAAGATATCTGTACACATTATCATACCCTTCCCTTTTTTGCCTTGTGAGCTTTAATATATCCTCCTTTTGACGCATAAGCATATTGCTGTCCCAGTGCGCCCCGAGATTAATGATATTATCCACCGCGCCTGCAACATGCACGCTATACTCGTGCGGACTCGTTCCGTCGATAAATCCAATGCTCTCATTGCTTTTGTATATTATGATACCGTCAAGCGATCCTTGGTCGGATGAACAATAAAACCTCTCTGTATCATATCCCTTTGACTCCGCAAAAGCGCAGATATGCTTCATAGATCCCGATTTTCCCGTTCCGGGACCTCCCTTGATTATGTAAAGCCTGTCAAGCTGTGAAAAGCATTCCCTGTAATAGTTCTTAAAGCCGAAAGCTGAATTTGACGCTGCAAAATAGCTGTTCATATAATACCTCCGAAATATTATTTACAGTCTATTATATGCAAAATATCAGCTATATTCTCACACAAAAAATGCGGTGAAGCTACCTTCACCGCATTAAAATATCATTTTCAGCTTTCACTTGAAAACACGCTCTGTGCGTATCTTACCGATTCCATGGCATCACGGGCATATTTGTCCGCGCCGATCATATCGGCATATTCCTCATTGAGCACTGCTCCGCCGACCATCACAAGAGTTTCGGGCAGCTCGCTCTTTATAAGCTTTATGGTGTCTGCCATAGCAGGAACTGTTGTAGTCATAAGTGCGCTGAGTCCCACAAGGCGCGCGCCGTTTGCCTTGACCGCCGCGAGAACATCGGCAGGAGGGACGTCACGACCGAGGTCTACCACGTTAAATCCGAAGTTTTCAAGAAGCACCCTGACTATATTCTTGCCTATATCATGGATATCTCCCTTGACCGTGGCAATAACTATCACATCTCCGCTCTTTTCCTTGTTACCCTCACTTAGTATGCGCGATCTGATTACCGAGAAAGCCTCCTGAGCCGCCTCCGCACTCATTAAAAGTCCGGGGAGATAAACTGTCTTTTCCTCATATCCCTGACCTACACGGTTCAGGGCAGGTATTATATGTTCGTTGATTATATCCATGGGGGATGCCTGCAGTAAAAGCTCGTTTGCGCTGTCCTTGGCTTCAAGCTTCAAGCCCTTGATTATGGCATTTTCAAGTCGGCTGTTTCCCAAGGTAAGCTCTTTTTTCTCTTTTTTTGCCTCCGCAATTGGTGTACTGAGGGCGACATCCTCTGCATCGGTTGCAAAATCTATATAGCTGCAAAATCCGTCATCCAGCCCCTTAAGCGCGCGGTATGTATGATACGCCTTCATGACCTCACGCGAGCGCGGATTCATGATAGCCGCATCAAGACCGTTTATGAGAGCCATTGTAAAGAATGACGAGGTTATAAGGTCTCTGCTCGGCAAGCCGAATGATATATTGGATATACCAAGGCTCACGCCTATCCCAAGCTCACTCTTAATGAGCCGTATAGCCTCCAGAGTGACCTCTGCGGAATGCTTATCGGATGAGATAGTCATAGCCAATGGGTCTGCCACGATGTCCTTTCTGTCTATGCCGTACTCTTCGGCTCGCTCAACGATTCTTTTTGCAATGGCAAGCCTTTCCCTTGCGCTTTCAGGTATTCCGCTCTCATCCATGGTCAGTGCGATGACTACGCCGCCGTACTTTTTAACGAGCGGAAACACCTTTTCCATGCTCTCAGAGCTTCCGTTTACGGAATTTATAAGCGGCTTTCCGTTATATATCCTCATTGCCCTTTCCATGGCGTGCGCATCTACGCTGTCCAGCTGAAGCGGAAGATCGCTGACAGCCTGTATCTCATATGTGACCTTAGAGAGCATCTCGCACTCGTCTATCTCGGGAAGTCCGACATTGACATCAAGCACATGCACTCCCCTCTCCTCCTGCGCAACCGCCTCGGAAAGTATATACGACATGTTTCCTTCACGCAAAGCCTCGCGAAGCTTCGGCTTGCCTGTCGGATTTATCCTCTCGCCTATAAGAACAGGCTCTTTTCTGATATCCACGGCATGAGTATATGAGGACACAAGCGTATGGTCCTTTTTTTCAATGTAGCTGTAAGGGATGTCCTTGATCCTCTCCCCTACCTTTCTTATATACTCGGGCGTCGTACCACAGCATCCGCCGACTATCGCGACTCCCATCCTTGCCATCTTCTCTATCTCAAGCGCAAATTCATCGCTGTCCACATCATAAACGGTGATACCGTCCTTATCTACGGGCAAGCCTGCATTCGGCTGTACCATTATAGGTGTAGAGGAATACTCCAAAAATTTCGGAAGTATCTCGTTCATCTGGGAAGGACCGAGAGAGCAGTTCATTCCGATAGCATCTACAGACAGTCCCTCAAGCAGGGCAACGGTAGCGCAAACATCCGCACCAGTCATCTGCTTATGCGTCTTATCAAATACATTTGTCGCAAATATCGGAAGATCACTGTTTTCCTTAGCCGCTATGACAGCCGCCTTGGTCTCATACGTGTCGTTCATAGTCTCTATGATAATAAGATCAACTCCGCATCTGCATCCCACACGCACAGTCTTGGCAAAGGCAGATACTGCGTCCTCAAAATCAAGATCTCCAAATGGACGCAAGAGACGTCCGAGAGGTCCGATATCAAGTGCGATATATACCTCTCTGCCTGCCGCCGCCTGAGCGCGTTTTGCGTTATCATAAGCGGCTGATATCATGCTATCGCATTCGCTCTCACTGTATTTAAGCGTATTTACGCCAAAGGTATTGAGGGTGATGATATCGCATCCTGCATCTATATATTGTCTGTGTATATCGCTGATGATATCGGGGTGCTCGATATTCCATGATTCAGAGCACTCTCCGGCTCCCATGCCCGATGCCTGAAGCATAGTTCCAAAGCCGCCGTCACACAAAAGCCTCTCTTTTTTTATTCTTTCTCTTATATCCATACAAGAATTACTCTTTCTCTGTTTTTTTGATACCGACGATAGCCGTTACCGTTTTTGTCGGAGTCATCATGACTCCGCTTGAAAGGGTTGCACCTATATGCTTTTTTGTGTTGAGCATTTCGGCTATATCCTTTTGATGATCTATTGAAAGATCGCCGTATCCGCAAGAAAATCTCTCTGTTGTAATGCAATCTCGCTTTGCCGACTCATCCGAAAGATAAAGACAAAAGTCATCGCAAACATCCTCGATGGCGGCGCTTCCTGCCGCATCTGCGCAAAGCCCTGCAAGTGCAGATGATGCGCTGTCGGCTCTTATCACCCTGTCTGCTTCGCATCCGACAGATGCCGCAAATATACAGGCTTCAAAGCAGCCGAAAAGCCGTTTATACAAGCTCTTGCTCTGCATGTAAAGCTCACCTATGTAAATATCGCATCCGTTCTCAAGCCTTAGCGGCAACACAGTATAGCATACCCTCGGCACTGATGACATGTATATCCTCTCGCTTGCTCTGTCAATAATAGCGTCAAGCGTATCGGATGTATCCTTACCTGCGCGTATATACCGTCTTATCTCCCTTACATCGGGCTTGCGCTTTTCGGGGGTCACAGTATATATCTTCATTACTTGATTATTTCCGAAATATTTGACATGATCTTCTCTGCAACATCATATCTGTTCATGCAGTAAACATGTACATTGTATATACCGTTTGCATAAAGATCCACTATCTGCTCCGTGGCATAGGCAATGCCTGCCTGCTTTAATGCTTCGGGGTCATCGCCGTATCTGTCAGCCATACGGATTATCTTCTGCGGAAGTGCATTTCCTGATATGGCAACAGTTCTCTTTATGGTAGCGGGATTTGTGAGGGGCATGATACCGGGAATTACAGGCACATCTATACCTGCCTCTCTTACCCTGTACATGAAGTTATAGAATATATCATTATCAAAGCACATCTGTGTGGTCAAGAACTCGCATCCAGCCTCAACCTTTTCTGCGAGATGCTTTATATCGTCCTTGTAATTGGGGCTTTCGGGATGTCCCTCGGGGTAGCACGCACCTCCGATGCAGAATCTGTCGCCTGTGTACTCCTTTATGTCATATATGAGCTCTGATGCATGGTGATACTCAAGGTTTGACATATCAAGACCGCTCGGAATATCTCCGCGAAGGGCAAGAATATTCTCAATTCCGCTTTCACAGAGCTGATCAAGCTGTGAATGCACACGTGCGCGGTCAGATGACACGCATGTAAGGTGCGCCAGGGACTCAACATTACAATTGTGCTTTAAGTTTGAGGCGATCTTCACGGTATAATCAGACGTACCGCCACCTGCACCGTATGTAACGCTCATAAATGCAGGAGACAGGCTTGCTATCTTCTCTGTCGTGGATATAACGCTCTCCAGCTTGTCCCATGTTTTGGGAGGAAACACCTCAAGGGATATTTTGGGCTTTTTTTCGTTAAGTATGTCAATTATCTTCATATTGTTAGTTCTCCTTCTACATTATATAATATATCAACCATATATTTTATCATAAAAAATACTGATGTGCAATATTTTTTCACTCACTTTTTGGGCAAAAACGAAAATTTTTCATTGTATCTATTTTTTATTCACATATTCTTTTTGAATTATTCCGAAAAAGTTTAAAAAGTTAATATACAAAATGTATCGGTTTGTATTGAAAAAGTTTTCAATGTATGATATAATTAGTTCATGTGAACGGATGCGGAGCTTTTTCCGCATTTCGTACTATTATAACATTCAGGAGGCTCTGAAAGTGACATTTCACGACAAACAGTTAAACAAGGTCGTAAATGACCTTGAAAGCAACATCACGTCGGGTCTTGACGATGCGCATGTGGCTTCCGCCCGTGAAAAATGGGGCGAAAACAAGCTTAAGGAAAAAAAGAAAAAGACGGCGATGCAAAGATTTCTTGAGCAATTCAAGGACGCCATGATAATCATACTGCTCATTGCCGCAGCGGTATCTACAGGTATCGTTATATACGAGATCGCAAACGGAAGCGGCAACGCAAAGGAATTCTTTGAGCCTGCCCTCATAGTTGCGATAGTTATACTCAACGCAATAATGGGCGTGGTTCAGGAAAGCAAAGCCGAAAAGGCACTTGACGCCTTAAAGAGCATGTCCGCTCCGCATGCGAGAGTTATAAGAAACGGAAAGGAACAGCTCATAGATGCATCCATGCTTGTTCCCGGCGACATTATAAAGCTTGAAGCAGGCGATTTCGTTCCTGCAGACGCAAGACTTATAAGCAGTGTAAATCTAAAGAGTGAGGAAAGCGCACTTACAGGTGAGTCTGTTCCATCAGAAAAGGATGCACAGGCAAATGTCGTAGCAGACGCTCCTCTCGGTGACCGCTCCAACATGGTATTTTCGGGATGCAGCATAACATACGGAAACGCGCTTGCCATCATAACAGCAACAGGCATGAATACCGAAATGGGTAAGATAGCCGCTCTGCTTGCAAACGAAGAGGATGGAGAAACTCCCCTCCAGCAAAAGCTTGCAAAGCTCGGAAAGGTGCTCGGATTTGTCGCTCTTGCCTGCTGTGTCGTAATATTTGCGATAGGTCTTCTCACGCCCTTAGCTTCGGGTGAAACCTTTATAGACAAGATGATCGAGATGTTTATGGTATCTATCTCCCTTGCCGTATCTGCTATCCCCGAGGGACTTCCCGCGATAGTTACCATCGTACTTTCCATCGGAGTTCAGCGCATGGTAAAGAAGAACGCGATAATAAGACGCCTGCCTGCCGTTGAAACTCTCGGCTCGGCATCTGTAATCTGCTCTGATAAGACAGGTACTCTCACACAAAACAAGATGACTCTCGTCAAAGCATATGTAGACGGTGACAGTGAGCTCTCGGTAATAAATTCAAGCGTGAATGAGAGCGTACGCAAGATGTTGACATACGGAACCCTCTGCTGTGACGGTGCAATAGAGATAAAGGAGGACGGAAGTGAGGTATCCATAGGCGACCCCACCGAAACATCCATAATCTCTGCCGCTTACAAGAACGGCATCCTGCAAAACGATATAAACGAGAAATACCCGAGAATAGCTACCATTCCCTTTGACTCTGACAGAAAGCTCATGACAAGCGTAAATCTGATAAACGGCAAAAAGGTAGTAATAGTAAAGGGCGCTTTTGATATCATGGCATCGAGATGCATCTCGGGCGATATCGAAAAAGCCAAGGAAATGAACGATCTCATGAGCTCGTCCGCGCTCCGTGTGCTTGCTGTAGCATACAAGGAGGTAGAGAGTGTAAGCGATATGCCTACGAGCGAGGAGCTTGAATGCGATCTTCATTTCATGGGACTTGTCGGAATGATAGATCCTCCGCGTCCCGAGGCGGCAGAAGCCGTTAAGATCTGCCGCATGGCAGGTATCAAGCCTGTCATGATAACAGGCGACCATGTAGTTACAGCCTCTGCCATTGCACGCGAGCTTGGTATATTGCTTGACGGCGACATGGCTATAACGGGTGCTGAGCTGGATCTCATGAGCGACGAGGAGCTTGACTCTAAGATAGAAAAGATATCCGTATACGCGAGAGTATCACCCGAAAACAAGATAAGAATAGTAAAGGCTTGGCAAAGAAAGGATCAGATAGTATCCATGACAGGCGACGGAGTAAACGATGCTCCCGCACTCAAGGCGGCAGACATCGGATGCGCCATGGGTATCACGGGTACAGACGTTGCAAAGGGTGCAGCTGACATGACCCTTACAGATGACAACTTTGCCACCATAGTTCACGCAGTACGTGAGGGACGCGGCATATATGCCAACATCAAAAAGGTAGTCGGATACCTGCTCGGAACCAACATAGGCGAGGTAATAACAGTATTCCTTGCCATGATATTCTGGCAGCATTCCCCTCTCGTATCCATGCAGCTGCTTTGGATAAACCTTGTTACCGATTCCCTCCCCGCAATATCTCTCGGCATGGAAAAGGTCGAGGACACCGTAATGTTACAAAAGCCCAAGCCCAAGAACGAATCTCTCTTTGCAAACGGATTTGGCGTAAGGATAGTTCTCCAGGGTGTGATGTTTGCAGCACTTTCCCTGACGGCATTCTTCATCGGATGCGGATGCGATTGGTCGGCAATATCCACATTTGCATCAGACGACATAGCTCTCGTTCGCGGAGAGACCATGGCGTTCCTCGTACTTGCAATGTGCCAGATCGTTCAATCCTACAACATGCGATCTGAAAAATCCCTCTTCAAGATAGGATTCTTTGGAAATAAGACCCTCAATCTCTCAGCTATCGCGGCATTCGTGCTTACCATGGCTGTTGCACTCATTCCGGGTGTACAGACCGCATTCGGTCTTGTTACACTTGAGTTCTGGCAGTACCTCGTTTGCCTTGGACTCGTGCTCATACCTCTTGTAGTAATGGAAGTTTCAAAGGCTGTGGGACTTATAAAGCATTCTCATAACTGATATAGTTCGACATCGCCGCGTATACTCATAAACAGTGAGTTATACGCGGCGAAAATGCTCAAATAAAGGATGGAATACGACTTGAAAAAAGAAAAGAAGATAAAACACAAGACTCGTCCGAAATGGTATTATTCCCTGCGGCGTCAAAGGGTGTCCATTGCAATAATGGTGCTGTTGCAATTTGCATTTTTCGTATATATAATCATAAGCGGAAGCCGATTATCCGAAACCGTGTCAATATGTCTGTCCGCCATAAGCATTTTAGTCGCGATATACATTATCGCCAAGCGAGACAAGGAAGCATATAAGCTTACATGGGTATTTATGATACTTGCAATGCCGATATTCGGCGGACTTTTTTACCTGTTGTTCAAGATACAGACCTCAAAGGGACGTACAAACAAAAGCTTTCAGAAATTCACTCAGAATTCAAGACAGCTATACGAGGGCGCAAGCAATGTCATCCCCGAGCTTGCCAAAACAGAGCCCGACGAAGCGACAAGCGCAGAATATATACAGAGCACAGCTCACTACCCATTATACAACAATACCGACACGACCTACTTTTCATCAGGCGAAGAATGGTTTGAGGACCTGAAGTTTGAATTGTCACGCGCCGAAAAGTATATCTTTATGGAATACTTTATCATAAACGAGGGCATATTCTGGAACACATTGCTCGAAATACTGAAGAAGAAAGCGAGCGAGGGCGTTGAGATACGCATTATATATGACGACGTGGGATGCTTTCTCACATTGCCGAAGAATTACGTCAAAATACTTGCCGAATATGGTATAAAAGCCATAAGCTTCAATAAATTCCGCCCTATAATCACAGGGCTTCAGAACAACCGCGACCACAGAAAGATATGCGTGATTGACGGGCGCATCGCCTACACGGGCGGATCTAACATAGCCGACGAATACATTAACGCATATGAGAGATTCGGGCACTGGAAGGACGACGCCATAAAGCTTTGCGGCGAAGGCGCAGTGAGCTTTTGCGCAATATTCCTCGAAATGTGGGATGCGTGCCGAAACGACGCAGAGGATGTAAAAAAATTCCTGCCCGGTAAGACAGATATCATGCGCAAGGATCTCGGATACGTACAGCCGTATGCTGATTCCCCTCTTGATACCGAAAATGTAAGCGAGCATATATACCTCAGGATGATATATAACGCAAAGAAATATATATACATCAACACCCCCTATCTCATTATAGACGGCTCGATGTGCTCGGCTCTCATGCTTGCCGCGAAGAGCGGTGTCGATGTCAGGATCATCACGCCCGAGATATACGACAAATATTTTGTGAGCCTTGTCACAAAGTCATTCTGTCGCGAGCTTCTTGACGCAGGTGTAAAGATATATGAATACAAGGGCGGTTTCAATCACGCAAAAAGCTTTATATCAGACGACATATGCGCAACGGTCGGCACGGCAAATCTCGACTACCGCTCGCTCTATCTGCATTTTGAGTGCGGCGTGCGGCTCGTGCGATGTCCGTCCATCTCGGATATAAAGAAAAACTATATGGATACCTTAAGCATCTCCAAGGAGATGAGCCGCGAGGATTACAAGGCAAATATCTTCATAAGATTGCTCCAAAACCTGCTCCGCATTTTTGCACCCCTGATGTAAAAATAATGTTTAGGGCATTTTCCACAAAATTCGCCAAAATATTTGTGCAATCACACAAAATTTCAAAAAACGTTTTACTTTTGTCATTTTTTGTGGTAAAATAATCTTATATTTTAAATTTGGATTTGCAAACACAGAAAGGCAATATCATGGAATTCATAAGAAAGCTCCCGATACCGCAAGAGATAAAGGCACAGTACCCCCTCCCTGCGGACTGCATTGAAAAAAAGATCGCGTTCGACGCGGAGGTCAGTGACATTTTTACAGGCAGATCGGACAAAAAGCTACTTCTCATCGGTCCTTGCTCGGCTGACAGAGAGGACTCGGTGCTTGACTACTGCAACCGCCTTGCAGAGCTGGCACTCAAGGTCAAGGACAAGATCGTAATAATACCGAGGATCTACACAAACAAGCCCAGAACCACGGGCGACGGATATAAAGGCATGCTCCATCAGCCAGATCCCTCCAAGGATTCAGACATGCTCGCAGGAATCGTTGCGATACGTCAACTCCACACAAGAGTTATCCGCGAAACAGGCATGTTCACGGCAGATGAGATGCTCTACCCCGAAAATTACAGATATCTCTCCGACCTTCTCTCTTATGTTGCAATTGGCGCAAGATCTGTTGAAAATCAGCAGCACAGGCTTGTTTCCAGCGGAATAGAGATCCCCGTCGGCATGAAAAATCCCACAGGCGGCGACATCAGCGTAATGCTCAATTCCGTAATGGCAGCCCAGCATCCGCACACCTTCCTTTACCGCGGCTGGGAGGTCAAGTCAAGCGGAAATCCGCTTGCACACACCATACTGCGCGGATATGTCAACAAGCACGGCGAATCCATGCCCAACTACCACTATGAGGATCTCGCGCATCTTTGCGATGAATACGGAAAGAAGGGACTTCAGAATCCTGCGCTCATAGTTGACTGCAATCACGCAAATTCCGCAAAGAAATACAAAGAACAGCTCCGCATAGCCACAGAGGTGCTTCACAGCTGCTCACAGAACAGTGCGATCAAGGATCTCTTCAAGGGCTTTATGGTCGAAAGCTACATAGAAGAGGGATGCCAGAAGATCGGCGATGGCGTATACGGTAAATCCATCACAGACCCTTGCATCGGTTGGGACGATACGGTAAAATTCGTCCGCACTATGGCAGAGTTGATCTGATATAACCAAGATAGACGTGATACTCCTAAAGGAGTATCACGTCTATCTTATTTGCCTATGCAAGTTATATTGCTTTGTGTGATATTCGCCTTGCGCCGAATGATGTTTGCTACGCAAGCTCCAAGGAATAGAATATCGCTGACCAAATTGCAATATAGCTCCTTGCCTTGGAAAAGAATATCACTCATAGAAAGCAGAAAAGAGAGAGCTTTACGGGATCGATATGCACCAAAAAGGTGCCTGACCTCTGGAGGTGCATATCATTTTCCGCATTACTCTCTCTTCTGTTTTTATATTACGCGATAGATTCCGAAAAGATCCTCACGCCCTCGCGTATTTCCGACGTGCTGTAGCCGTATCTTGCGATGGATGCAAACATCTTCTGCATCTCATACTTATCTGTCGGCACGCAGAGATATCTCTTTTCTATAAGCATGGCGCACCTGTCGGCAAAATCTATCTCGGAAAGATAATCCTGCGCGCAGTCGATGGCTTCCTCGCAATATCCATCCTCACGAAGCTTCTGCAATATCTTTCCCCTTCCCCAATACTTATCAAGGCATATCTCGCAGGATCTGACGGCAAGCTCATTTTCGTCTATATATCCCTTCTCGCTCACTATCGCCACGGCATCCGCCGCGATCTCCCTGTCAACTCCCTTATCGGTAAGCTTGCGCATGAGCTTTTTGTGAGAGCATGATCCATATGCAAGTATGGCATATGCTCTGTGGAGAGCGTGTGAGAGGGAATCCAAGCTTTCCAGCAGATCCAGCGTATCGGTGTCGATCGCATACGGCACGCTTTTAGGCGAAAGGCACACATCGTCAAATCTCTCGCACGGCACGAGATAGCTCTTCTTTTCACTTCCGTGCTCACCGCATATCTCAACATAAACAATGATCTCGCTTCTTCCCTCGGGTGAGGAAAGCCCTACGACAGAAGCCTCTATCGGCTTGCAGTCCAAATTATTACTCATCATCCTCAATGGTCCTTATATCAAATTCATCCTCATCATCTATCTCAAAGTCTTCCTCATTGACAGAGTCACCGTGCGCCTTCATAGCGCGTATCTTTGCCTCGATCTCAGATGCAAGCTCAGGATTGTCCTCAAGGATCTTGCGAACATTATCCTTACCCTGGCAAAGGCGCTCGCCCTCATAAGAGAACCAGGATCCGCTCTTTTTGATGATATCCATCATTACCGCAAAATCTATTATCTCGCCAAGCCTTGATATGCCCTGTCCGTACATGATGTCAAATTCGGCTACCTTAAACGGAGGAGCGACCTTGTTCTTAACTATCTTGCACTTAACTCTGTTGCCTATGATCTCAGAGCCGTTTTTGAGCTGCTCTGTCCTTCTGATATCTATTCTGACAGACGCATAGAATTTGAGCGCCTTACCACCCGTTGTGGTTTCGGGATTTCCGTAAACTACGCCTATCTTATCGCGGAGCTGGTTGATAAACACAACAACGCAATTGTTTTTAGATATGACCGCATTGAGCTTTCTCATAGCCTGTGACATGAGCTTAGCCTGAACGCCCATATTGGATGCACCCATATCGCCGTCTATCTCCTGCTTCGGAACGAGGGCAGCGACCGAGTCTATAACTATAACATCAATAGCGCCAGAGCGAGCCAACGATTCGGTAATGGAAAGCGCGTCCTCACCGCAATCGGGCTGGGAAACAAGAAGGTTGTTTATATCAACTCCGAGAGCCTTTGCATAAACAGGATCAAGCGCATGCTCCGCGTCTATAAACGCCGCTTCTCCGCCTGCCTTCTGTACCTCGGCAATTATGTGGAGCGCCACCGTAGTCTTACCTGATGATTCGGGACCAAATATCTCGATTATTCTACCCTTCGGAACACCGCCTATGCCGAGTGCGAGGTCAAGCGAGAGTGAGCCTGTGGAAACAGCCTGCACCTCCATATCCGTATTTTCACCAAGCCTCATTATAGCACCTGCGCCAAATGAGCGCTCTATCTGTGCCATTGCAGTGGAAAGAGCCTTTTTCTTATCGGAATTTTCGGGGGTCTCGGGTTTAGTTACTTTTTTTGTAGCCATAATAAATACCTCGTTAAAATGTCAGATCGGCAAGCGCGATCCTTGTACTTTGTTTCGTCTTGAGCCTATTATACACCATTGAACTGCATTTGTCAATAGTTTTTTGGGTGTTTTTTTCTTAAATCGGAAAAATTTTTTTACTTTTTAAAAACAAGCGTTTCAAAAAAGCATCAAAAATCCGTTTTTGGAACATTTATTGCAACTTTAAAAAGTCGGATCACAAAGGATTTTCCCATATCCGAAAATTTTCGGCTGATATTTTTATAAAAAAGCTTGAAATTTTTTTGAAAATATGCTAAAATCAAAGCAGTGAGTAGTCGAAAGGCGTAAGTCCAACTTGTTGGGCTTACGCCTTTTTTCTGCCAAATAAAGAAAAAAGAGGTACAGAATGGAACAGATAAGAGAAAACAAAATGGCATACATGCCTCCTAAACGACTCATACTTACAATGGGTCTCCCCATGATAATATCCATGGTATTGCAGGCAATGTACAACGTAGTAGACAGCGTATTCGTGACAAACATGGCGCAAGACGGTGCTATAGCCAACGAAGCGCTCACGATCGCCTTTCCGATACAGATACTGATAATAGCCATCGGAGTCGGCACAGGCGTCGGGCTGAATGCCCTGCTCTCCAAAACGCTCGGAGAGCATAACAAAGAAAAGGTAAGCACAGTTGCGGGAAACGGCATTTTCCTTTGCATAGTGATATATGCCGCATTTTTGCTGTTCGGCATATTCGGATCTCGGTGGTTCATATCGCTCTTTACAAGTGATAATACCGTGATATCGATGGGCACATCCTATTTAAAGATATGCACATGCCTATCTCTCGGCTCGATAGGATTTACAATATATGAAAGATTTTTGCAGGCAACAGGCAAGACCCTTTTTTCAACGATAGCACAGATATCTGGAGCTTTGGCAAACGTCGTGCTCGACTACATCTTCATCTTCCCTCTCAATATGGGCGTTGAGGGCGCAGCATGGGCAACAGTGGCAGGTCAGTTTTTATCGGCATTCATCGCCATGATCTTTCATTATTCTTTAAATAAGGAGATAGGCGGCGGCATAAAATATATAAAGCCGAAGGCATCCATCATCAAGAGCATATACAAAATAGGAGCTTCAGCGGCAATAATGCAAGCACTCTTGTCTGTAATGATGGCAGGAGTAAACAAGATACTTTCCCTCTCCGCCGTATCCTCCACCATACTTGTAGGCTCATTCGGAATATACTACAAGATACAGCAGATCGCACTGTTTTCCGCATTCGGTCTTTCAAACACGATAATAACCGTGCTGTCATTCAACTACGGCATGAAAAGCAAGAAAAGATCTGAGGAATGCATAAGATACGGCATACTTTACAGCGTATGCACAATGGCAATAATATCCCTGATATTTGAAGCAACATCAAAGCCGTTGTCCTCTATGTTCGCGCTCTCGGGCGGATCCAGTGAGGCACTTGTTGACATATGCGCATTGGCTGTGCGCATCGCAAGCACGGGATTTATATTCATGGGATACACAGTTGCAATACAAGGTGTTCTGCAAGCCACGGGGCACGCCGTATCTCCACTTCTGCTCTCGCTCATGCGCCTTTGCGTATTCGTTTTTCCTACAGCATATATCTTTACGCGCTTTGAAAACGTGACAGATATATTCTGGTGGACATTCCCGATAGCTGAGGTAATAACATCTGTATTTGCCTACCTGTTTTTGCGACATGCAAGAAAAGAGATGGAATATAATATAGACAAAGCGAATAATATCTGAGTCATATTTTTTGCATAAGCAAATAAGAGTAAGCCTTTTTTTAAAAAATATCGCATTTTGACTTGAAAATGCGTATGACATATGATATAATGTAAGTAATATTATTTGATCATAAGGCGAAAGAGCATATCTTCCGCAGAAAGGCAGTTTGACATGGCAAAAATGAAGGTCGGCGTTATCGGCGCTACAGGTATGGTTGGTCAGAGATTTTTGACTATCCTTGAGGATCACCCTTATTTTGAGGTAACAGCTCTTATAGCTTCAAAGAGCAGTGCGGGCAAAACATACGAGGAAGCTCTCCGCGGAAGATGGAAGCTTGCATCTCCCCTCCCCGAAAAATACAAGAATATGACTGTTATAAGCAGTGACGATATCGAAACCGTCAGATCTCTCTGCAGCTTTGTTTTCTGCGCTGTTAATCTCCCCAAGGATGAGGTAAAGGAGCTTGAATACGCATACGCAAAAGCCGAGATCCCCGTTGTTTCCAACAACTCAGCTCACCGCTGGACAGACGATGTTCCCATGGTCATCCCCGAAATAAACCCCGAGCACCTTGAGCTTATTGCATCTCAGAGAAAGCGCCTCGGCACAACACGCGGATTTATCGCAGTCAAGCCCAATTGCTCCATACAGGCATACGTTCCCGAGCTCACCCCCTTGCGCAAATATGGCATCAAGGAGGTAGTTGCATGCACATATCAGGCTATATCAGGTGCAGGCAAGACATTCAACGAATGGCCCGAGATGATCGACAACGTTATCCCCTATATAGGCGGTGAGGAAGAAAAGAGCGAGCAGGAGCCGCTTCGCGTATGGGGAAAGGTAGAAGACGGTAAGATAGTAAAGGCAGACGCACCCATTATCACAACGCAGTGCATTCGAGTTCCCGTTACAGATGGTCACACCGCGGCTGTATTCGTAAAATTTGAAAACAAGCCCACGCGCGAGCAGATACTTGAGGATTGGAAAAACTTTGCAGGACTTCCCCAGCAGCTTGAGCTTCCCTCTGCCCCCAAGCAGTTCGTGACATATTTTGAAGAGGATAACCGTCCGCAGGCAAAGCTTGACCGCGACATATATGGCGGAATGGGCGTTTCTTGCGGCAGACTCAGAGAGGACAGACTTTACGATTACAAATTTGTCGGACTCTCTCACAACACCCTCAGAGGCGCGGCAGGCGGTGCTGTGCTCATAGCAGAGCTTCTTTACAGACTCGGTTATTTTGACTGATATAATACAGATATCATAAATTTACACTAAAACGTCGCGTTCAATGCCACACGGCTTGAACGCGACGATATTTACATAGCACGGAAAGCGAATTTTTGTTGATTTTTTTACATTGACAAAATCTCTGTCAAGTGCTATAATTTAATGTGGAAATCTGTGAGAGAGGAGATGCGCCATGGCAGAGTCATTTGATGAAAACAAGACCGAAGAAGAAGCTGAAATGGAGCTTAAAGAAATATTTGAAAGCGAGCTTGAAGCAGAAAAAGCAGGCATAAAGGCTGAAATGAAGGCAGAGGCTGAGGAGCCGTCCGAAACCTATGAAAGCCTTGTAAATGACATATTTGAACGGCTTGAGGAGCTGCTGGACGCAAAGAAGTACTCGGAATTCCGAAACGAGGTCCAGGAGCTTAACCCTATAGACATCGCAGACTTCTTCTCTGTTCTTCCGATACAGAGAATTCCCGCGGTATTTAAGCTGCTCAAAAAAGACATTTCCGCAGACGTTTTTGCCGAGCTTGACAGCGACATGCAAAAAAAGATCATAGACACTCTGACCGACCGCGAGATCTCTCAGATCATTGAAGAGCTGTTTATCGACGATGCCGCCGACATGATCGACGAATTACCTGCGAATATGGTACACAGGATAATGAAAAATACATCCGTTGAGACCAGAGCGCAGATAAATAAGTTATTAGCATACCCCGACAATTGCGCAGGCAGTGTGATGACGGCAGAATTTATCAGCCTTCATGAAAACATGTCCGCCGCAAAAGCCATTGAATATATAAGACAGACAGGTGTAGACAAGGAGACCGTCTATATAGCTTATGTTACCGACCGCGAGCGCAAGATTCTCGGAACTGTTTCCTTCAAGCAGCTGTTGTTTGCCGATCCAAACGATCTTATCGGCGACATCATGGAGGAGCAGATAATATTTGCCCACACGCTTGACGACCGAGAGAGCGTGGCTCAGACCATTTCAAAATACGACCTGCTTGCCCTGCCCATAGTTGACAAGGAAAACCGACTCGTCGGTATCGTTACCGTCGATGACGCGCTTGATGTCATTGAGGAGGAAGCAACTCAGGATATCGAAATGATGGCTGCTATCACCCCTACAGACAAGCCCTATATAAAAACAGGCGTTATAGAAACCTGGAAAAAGCGCGTGCCTTGGCTGATAATATTGCTTATATCGGGTATTTTCACGAGCATGATAATCAACCACTACGAAAATGCCGTCGGCACATACGCCATACTCACCGCGTTCATGCCGATGCTGATGAGCGCAGGCGGTAATGCCGGAAGCCAATCCAGCGTTGCAATAATCCGCGCGCTGTCGCTCGACGAGATTCAGCCGCGCGACATCCTCAAGGTGCTTTGGAAAGAGATCCGCGTTTCCATTCTGTGCGGTGCCTGCCTTGGAGCGGTCTGCTTCATAAAGACAATAAGCGTGGATTTCCACTTTAATTTTACTGAAGAAAACCTGCTTATATCCTTTATCGTAAGCGTTACGGCATGCCTTGCGGTAGTTGTTGCCAAGATAATAGGAACACTGCTCCCCATAGGTGCGAAAAAGCTTAAGCTCGACCCTGCGGTAATGGCATCTCCGTTTATCACAACTATAGTAGACTCCATAACCCTGGTAATTTATTTTGCCATAGCATCAAGAATACTTCATATAGGATAAAAAATATACTCGGAAGTTTTTGCTTCCGAGTATATTTTTATAATTATATAAATTATTTGTTTATTTATCAATGCTCTATTGATAATCTTATAATATCCACCATGCGTTCTATCGCATTTTCTGCCAAATCGTGATCTATCTCCATATCCGAATATTCTACTATCTCATAAGCATAAGCCACACTGTCCATGTCTGAGTATCCCATGTATCGCATAAGCTTTTGAGCTATCTCGCGCGGCGTGTCGCTATCCTTCATGCGGCTTATCTTGTTTTTACCGACATGCGTCATGGTAACATAGCAAAACACCACCCTTTCGCGGTCATTCTGCATATCGCACAGCCTACTGTAAAAATTCGCATATGTGCTTGGCACATGTATGCTTTCGTCAAAGACGCCGCTGCTGTCCATTATCTTGCGTTCCACATCAACATAGCTTTCGTTTTCGCTGTACTCCGGATATCTGTTTCCCTTCTTAAAGCCGTAAAACAGCTCACGCAAAAACTCCATCACAGCCTTTTTAAATCTTACCCAAAGCTCCTCGACATCGCGGTTCTTGCGAAGAGCAATGTAGAGAACAAAGATCAATGCACAGATCAAAAAGATCACAAAGAAATAAAAGACGAGTGAGTTTTGCGCGCGTTCGTTTCCAAAAACGAACGTATTGAACATTTTGTCCTCTGCCTCTTTATCCACAATGACGTTATCGCTCTCAACCGACATATGTAAAAACGAGTATAAGAGCGACTTGAAGATCACCAAGATCCCCGAAAACAGTGTGGCTATTGCCAAAAATATCGGCAGAGATGCCAGCAGGAACACAAATGAAGTCCTGATTCCCATCCTGCGGTTCTTTTTGTTTACAAACGACATAACGCTTCCGCAGTAATTTCTCGTCATGTTGTTATACTGAAATATTACTGCCGTGCAAAAAGCATAAAGCAAAAGTATAATGATGTAATATAAAATATTAAATCGCGAAACCGCGCAAACTATGTACGGTATAAATATCATAAATGCACCGACTATAACGCTCTTTTGCGAAACTATACGCTCTGTCGGGAAAAACCAGAGTATACATCCGCATATTGCCGATATTCCGCCGAGCATCGAAAGACCTTTCAGCGCATTATTTAAATAGTAATCATTTATCTCCTTTGACACACTGTCAGCCGCCCACGCATAGAAAAATACGATAACCGCACACAGAAGCATCGGAATAAAGGCTTGTGCAAACGAAAAATGCTTTACGTCCGATTCATACGCCTTGCTTGCCGTCTTGCGCTTAAAATTAAATATAAGCGAGAAGGCATACTGCAAAAGATAGCCTATGAACATAAATTCCGCGCCGCCTATTATAAGTATCGCGCTCTTGTCTCCTGCCATGAGAATAATGATGGGCAAGGATACCGACAAAATGCACAGATATACAAAGAGGACGCAAAGCATGCGCACAAATACCTTATACATATCAGCACCGTGTTTTTTCATGCTAAACCTCCTCGTTTTTTAATATTAGTCCTCAAATACAAGCTTTATTCCCATATCAGATATGCGCTCGCAGTAATCTCTGATCCTCTCAGGCTTGTAATCAGCCACTCTGTGACCGTCAAATCCGACCGAAAGTCTGACGCCCGACTCGCGGACTATCCTCTGTTGCTCCTTATCCTCAAAAAATTTGAGCATGTATTCATGCACATGACCCTTGTGGATCGTGTCAAGGTTTACATTCATCTCCCAGAATATTCCCGCCTCTGCCATACGCGTGAAATATTCAAGCGGATCCTCGCCCCTTGATCTTATAAACTCAAACATATCCGTGTGGGCAACTCCGCAAACACATCCGCACCTTTTGGCGTAAGCAAACAGGTCGTTGTGAGTTACACTGCCTTCAAGGTCAATATTTTCAATAAGGCAGTAATCATAATACGAAATATCCGCATCGTCAGGCAGATAATGACGCGGAAGATCTCTTGTGCAAAGCTCTATGCCGCGCAGTATCCTGATCTTGTCCTCATATTTCTGACGTATGAGCTCCATATGGTCGAAATATCTTTTAAGCGTCCTCTCGGCAACGCAGGGAAGATCGGCAGGCGCGCCGAAAAACACATTCGTAGTTGCGTTTATTATGCCGTGATTGTGGTCGCATATGCCGAAAAGCTCGATGCCGCCGTCTATGGCAGCTCTGACAACGTCTTCGGGATCATCGCCGCCGCAAAATGAATAATATGTATGTGAATGAAGATCCTGTATCATGATCCTTTCCCTTTCTGTTTATCAGTAAGTTTTATAATATATCTCAACGTTTTCGGGATAGCCTGATATATCCTTGCGTCCCGATGTAACATAAAATATCACGTCTATCCCAAGCTTTCTCATATCCGAGTGATACCTCAGCATCCTGCTGTCTATATATGGCGTGATAATGATGAAGTTCTCATTTTCACGGTAAGCACCGATATTTCCAGCAATATGATCAAGCATTTCTTCAATACTGACCGAAATATTCGGCTTTATCGCGGAAAGAATGCGCAGAGCGTATAAAAGATCACCCTTGCCGCATATTTTGTCAGTTGAAAGCGACGCATGATTGCCGCCCGTGTCTGTCGGGATCGCCCCAAGAGCTAAAAGGTCGTCATCCATTTGCGTATTTGCAAAAAATCGCGTTGGAATATCGTTTTCGCATGCCCCGTCAAGCAAGGACGCGCAAACACTTATGGCACGCTCCACCGCCGCCTCATCTATGAGGCTTTCGCTGTACCTTTCGATAAGATAGGAGTTCATGTTAAGTATAAGTGAAAAGCTGTGCCGCACGACCTTCTCTTCAATATTGACCATGAGCTTTGCGTTTTTCGCGCTCAGCTTCCAATTTATCTTGCTCATGGGATCGTAGACCGAGTATTCCCTGATGCCGCAAAAGCTGAGCGGATCGCTCGTCAAACAGCGGTTTTTTATCACATTTCCCGAAATATACATTGAGGATGTGTAATGTCTGTCTATATCAGCGGGAGACGGCAACACCGTAATGCCGTTCTTTTCGCCTTTTTCAAGAGTTATCTTTTTGCTCATAAGCGACATGCCGAGCATGTCACTGATGACCATAATAGATCCGTCTATGCTGTAATTGCCGCGCTTTGTGCAAACAACGCGCCACCTGCGCTCTATCTGTGTTTTTCCCTTGAGTGTGAATATGGATTCCACTCTGCCGACCTTCTTTACAGATCTGTTGCCGCTTATGTTTTCTATAAGCATAAGCTCAAGTCCCTCTGGAAGCTCTGTGTCTATCTTTGCAAACGGCAAAGGAAGTATGCCCTCGTTTCGGATCCTTTCATACAAATACACATGGTCGCCGCAAAAGACCTCTTTTGCGTCAAACTCCACCGAATACTTCAAATGCGAAAATCCGAACCTTTTATATATGTAAAGCTGAAGGTATATCGCGCCTGCAATAGCCAAAAAAATCGCTAAAAACCACATATCATAAATACTGCGCAGGAACAGGCACGGTGTCCATGATAAGCTCTGCTATGCTGATCTGAGTTTCGCGCACCCTGTGTGAGCTTTGCGTATTGCATACGAGCCTGTGAGCTATAACGGGTATTGCGACAGCCTTCACATCGTCAGGTATGACATAATTTCTGCCGTCAAGCGCCGCATATGCCGCACTTGAGCGCATAAGCGCAAGGGTGCCGCGCGGGCTGAGTCCCAAGCTTATCTGCTGATGATGCCTTGTCGCGTCCGCAATGGCGTATATGTATTTTTTAATGCTGTCCGACACGGTGACATTCTTTATTGCCTCTCTCGCGCGAATGATGTCCTCGCAGCTGCAAACACTCTGAAGATCATTTAGCGGCTGTGACGACATGTAAGTATCCATCATCTTCATTTCGGCATCAGTATCGGGATATCCGAGCGACAGTTTCATCATAAATCTGTCCGTCTGCGCCTCGGGAAGCGGAAATGTTCCCTGTGATTCGATCGGGTTTTGCGTTGCAAGGACAAAAAACAGATCCATGGCGGGATATGTCTGACCGTCAACCGATATTTGGCGCTCACCCATGCATTCCAGTAAAGCGGATTGAGTTCTCGGCGTCGTCCTGTTTATCTCGTCTGCGATCAGGATATTTGTAAATACAGGTCCGCGGCGGAATATAAACTCGCCCGACTTCTGATCAAAATAGTTGATTCCCGTAATATCCGACGGCAGAAGGTCGGGAGTGAATTGCAGTCGCTTGCAATCGCCCGAGATAGAGCGTGCAAGTGCGCGCGCAAGGCTGGTCTTGCCTGTTCCGGGAATATCGTCAAGCAAAACATGACCATCTGCAAACAGCGCGGTCAATATAAGGCGGATCTCACGCCTTTTGCCGAATACCACCTTTTCGATGTTGTCACATATTCTGTCGGAAAGCTGTTTTACGTTTTGCATATTGCACCTCCGTTTTTCTGTAATACAAATAGAGATTGTCTGAAAACAATATTTTTCAAATACTTCTGCTGACTTTATCATACGTCGCGCAGTCGTGCGTAAGCACGAGCATGGCGAAGCCAAAAGACTTGCTCTGCAAGGCTTTCTGCTTAATTTAACCATGAAGCAAAAATGCTTGCTTGCAAGGGCATTTTTGCGAAGCCGTCAAGTAACGCAGTCGTGCGTAAAGCACGAGCATGGCGAAGCCAAAAGACTTGCTCTGCAAGGCTTTCTGCTTAATTTAACCATGAAGCAAAAATGCTTGCTTGCAAGGGCATTTTTGCGAAGCCGTCAAGTAACGCAGTCGTGCGTAAAGCACGAGCATGGCGAAGCCAAAAGACTTGCTCTGCAAGGCTTTCTGCTTAATTTAACCATGAAGCAAAAATGCTTGCTTGCAAGGGCATTTTTGCGAAGCCGTCAAGTAACGCAGTCGTGCGTAAAGCACGAGCATGGCGAAGCCAAAAGACTTGCTCTGCAAGGCTTTCTGC
>CAZVUD010000020.1:0-18376 GCA_964629615.1 uncultured Clostridium sp.
GTCTGTCTGTCTGTCTGTCAAGGCATTATACACGACCCTTCTCCTCCTGTCAAGTAATTTTTCGTAAATTTATCTTAATTTACTTCTTCATTTTATCATATTATGCACGGTTTGTCAAGTACCCATTTTTGATGCGCACGTATAAATGAATGCTCATGTCACGAATAAGCGGAAAATCCACCGTCTACGGGTATTACAACTCCCGTAACATATGACGACATATTCGGATCTGTCAAAAATTTCAAGACACCGAGAAGCTCATCGGGTCTGCCAAAGCGCCCCATTGGAGTCGATGACAATATCTTTTCCGCATCAGGTGTAGTATCATCAGAGCATTTTCCGTCTCTTGTAAAGTATCCGGGAGCTATGGCATTGACTCTTATGCCTGTCTTTGCAAAATGCACAGCCAGCCATTTTGTAAAATTGGAGAGTGCCGCCTTTGCAGAGCCGTACACAAGATTTTTTGTTATAGGCGCATATGCCTCCATAGATGTTATATTCACTATCGAGCATCCCTCTCCAGAAAGCATATCCTTTGAAAATACCTGCGTGGGGATAAGCACACCCTTTACATTCAGATCGAAAACAAAGTCATACACAGGGCTGTCAAGATTAAAGAAGGTCGGGATATCGTCACGCTTTTCATCCCCTTCCTCATAATACTCATGGGCAGTGGAGGCAGAGCTGATATTTCCGCCTGCACCGTTTATAAGCACATTACATTTGCCAAGCTCGGCAGTGATCTTTTTTCTTGCCGCCTCAAGTGCTTCTCTGTCAAGCACGTCAGCACAGTATGCCTTGGCAAGTCCGCCGTACATACACACCTCGTCGCACACTCTCTGTGCGGCTTCTTCATCTATATCGATAAGCGCGACTGCATAGCCCTCCTTTGCCATTTCATGGGCAAAGGATGAGCATATAGCTCCGCCTGCGCCTGTTATAACGCAAACCTTGTTATACATAGCCCCTCCGTTTTATATATTTCTCTTATAATTATATCACAGAAAGCAATTATTGTAAAGATTTTTCCGAAATATAATAAAAATTTGTTAATACGCGCGAATTTCTCTTGATTTTATAAGAATATGGGTGTATAATAAGTATAAATACAGATCCTTTAGCGTATTATACGCACATGATCTGATGAAACGGAGAATTACTATGTCACAAAAGATCAATGTAGTTATATGGAACGAATACAGACACGAAAGATTTGAGGACGCATGCCGCGAGATATACCCTGAGGGTATCCATGGCTGTATCAAGAGCTTTCTTAGCGAAAATGATGATCTTGATGTCACATTGGCTGCGCTGGACGATGAGTTTCAGGGGCTTCCCGACAGCCTGCTTGAAAACACCGATGTGCTCATCTGGTGGGGTCACATGGCACATCACGAGGTAAGTGATGAGCTTGTTGAAAAGATACGCGCAAGAGTATATGCAGGTAAGATGGGACTTATAGTTCTGCATTCAGGTCACCACTCCAAGGTGTTTAAGCAGGTAGTGGGCACAACAGGCAATCTTTCATGGGGCAGAGATCAAAAAGAGGTCATCTGGAATCTCGATCCCTCACATCCGATAGCCGCAGGGCTTCCCGATCATTTCACACTTGATCTTGAGGAATTGTACTGCGAGCCATTCTACATACCCACTCCCGATGCTTTGGTATTCGGCAGCTGGTATGAGGACGGATTTATCTTCAGAAGCGGTGTTTGCTTTAACAGAGGTCTTGGAAAGGTATTCTACTTCCAGCCCGGTCACGAATTCTGCCGCTCCTTCTACAATCCTTATGTGCGCAAGATAATCACAAACGCCGTTTATTGGGCAAAGCCTGCATGCATCGGCTTTGAGGTTCCGAACGGTGCGCCCAATGTAACATACAAGGTGACAGAGGAATTTAATTAAAATACGAATTGCCGCAAGGAAGTCCTTGCGGCAATTGCTTTATATTTTAAATATAAGTATGAAATTCAAGACCGTGACATACATCCACCACAAAAGAAATGCTATCCCCCAGAGTATCCCCATTCCCTTCACTCTCGACCATACGCCTATAAGAGAAGCGCACAGGATAAGGCATATCGCGGCTATAAAAAATGCGGGTATTACGGATATTTGCAAAAACAGCGTCGGATACCACATAAGCGACATAAAAAACAGCACCGCAAACAATATCCCTCCGCGATAGATATTTGCCACCTCCTCGGCGCAAAGGCTCTTTTTTACAGCCTTGCAAATTATATATCCGAGATAGCATCCGCCTGCAAAAAATGCCGCTATATGCAGTATTGAAAACAGCCAAAACGGCGAGAACAGATCACCTTCATCTATCTTATAGAGAAACTCATACGGGCTTTTGCAATACAGCCTCACGACAAAGGCGATAGCGGCATAGGTAGCGCCGCAGATAAGCTGCAGCTTATCTATCTTTTTTTGAGAGGATCGGCATTTTGACATTTTTATACACCTCGCATAAATAATGAAGAGAGCTCACAGCCAATTTACTTTTACGCTCTCTTCACCATTCTATTTTAAAAAGGAATATTTTATTCGCAAAACCATCCGTTTTCTATATTTTGTTTTGTGCTGTACTGATCAGGGGCATCTCCCGTAGTCTTATCATAGCTTAGCTTATGCACACCGCTTGGTATGTGAAAGCTTTTGCTTGCATTCTCATACTCACTCATTTCGTATATCCTGCTCATGATATCATTCCAGATACTAAGCGTTGGATTTTTCCCGTACATGCTTTTCGGATATTCATATCCCATCCATGCACCTGCCAAAAGCGAGGGTGTATATCCTATAAAATAGCGGTCATATGTGCCTGTGGTCGTTCCTGTTTTTCCTGCAACGCTGACGCGGTCATCAAGTCCTATTGCACCGCGTGCAGTACCATCATTCACAACGCCCTCAAGCAGCTTTGTCATGATAGCGGCGTTTTCTGGCGATATCACATATTCGCCGTCATCGCTGCTGTCAAGCAGGATATTGCCGTTATGATCGGTCACCTTGTAATATGAGCGCGGTCTTTTATATTCACCTGCGTCAAATATCGTATATGCCGCCGTAAGCTCGCGCAGGGTCACGCCGTTTTCGTGCTGACCGAGGGCAAGCGAAGCAGGACACTCATCAAATACCGCTGTGTCTGTTGCATGATGCAGCGAAGCAAATCCGAGCTTTTCTTTAAGAAATCTCAAACTCTCATTTACGCCAAGCTGATTTAGTATCTTAACAGGCACTGTGTTCAGCGAATGCTTTACGGCATAAGCAATATCCACATTTCCAACATATGTGCCCGACGCATTTCGCGGCCACGGCGTATTTTCAGATATCACAGGCGAATCCTCATATATGCTCGACCAGCTTATGATACCCCTCTCAAGGGCAGGCGCATACACCGACAAGGGCTTGATAGCCGAGCCTGACGGTCTTTTTGTGTCTGTTGCAAAATTCTGTATTCGATCCTTCTCCTTCTTGCCGATGTTCCCTGCTACACCGAGGATATCGCCTGTTTTTTGATCTATTATAATAAATGCAGATGCAAGCCCTGTGTCTGCATTTTTAAAGTTGCCTGTATCCTCATAGTATCCTTCAACTATCCTTTGTATATCGGTATCAACGGCTGTGTATATCTTAAGTCCGCCCATATACAGCATATCAGACGCCGCACTGCGGCTTATCTTATATTTCTCACAAAGAGCATTTATAACATCGTCTATCACCATATCGGTATACCATGAATTGACACCCTCTGTATCTGTATCCGATATATTCAGCACTATCTCCTCAGAGAGTGCCGCATTGAGGCTCTCATTGTCGATATAACCCTCATCATACATACACTTCAAAATGATATCACGTCTTTTTTTATTGTTCTCCGCCATTTTTATGGGATCGTAATAGGTGGGATTATTGGTTATCGCCGCAATGCAGGCGCACTGTGCAAGATCAAGATCCTGCAGATCCAAAGAAAAATAATACCTTGCCGCCGATCTGACGCCTCTGCATCCGTTTCCCAAATTTATGATATTCAAATACATCTCAAGTATCTCGTCCTTTGTATATCTGCTCTCAAGATCAAGCGCGCAGAATATCTCGTTTATCTTGCGCCTTGCACTTATCTCGTCAAGCCCCGTAAGGTTCTTTACGAGCTGCTGTGTTATAGTCGATGCTCCGAATGACGAATGGCGCTTAAATATATAATTCATGCTTGCACGCGAAGTTCTTATAAGATCCACACCGTTGTGCCTGTAAAAATTTCTGTCTTCAATGGCTATAAATGCGTCCTTAAGGTGCTGTGGCACTTCATCTATCGACACCCTTTCGTATTTCTGCGCGCCATGTATTTCACAGTAAAGCTTGCTTTCAACCTTTTTTGATGCATATGTCCTGTCTGCATAATCAAAATAATAAAGCTTGCTCTCGCCGCTCTGCATATGCCCCTCTATCACGGCATCATCTATTTGGTTATTTGTATATGGAATTATCCTTTTGTAAGCCGCAAAGGACATTACGAGCAGTATCAAAAGCATTACGTTCAGCATCACGAGCAATATCCTGAATATCCTTCTCATATCACACCTCAAAAATGTTTCTGCATATATTTTTCTCATATAATTCCCGTAAAACTCAAATAATTATTTTGAATATCTGTATTTTTCTTGAAGCACTTATACTTTAGGGCAAAATATCCTCCGTTTGGCAATGCCGCACGGAGGATATCTGAATTTATTTATTTTCAATTTCAAAAATTTGCTGTCGCCTTATCGGCTATATACTTTTCGGTGCATGAGATATATTTATGCAAAGTATCTCGCAGGGATTGAATAATCTCGGTATCGGGAAAACAGAATTTGCCGCTCCGCAGCTGACTATAAATCTCCCGTCATACAAGCCCTTTGTATACTTTGGAAACACGCCCTGCTGCGGCGCATACAAGCCTGCGCCAAACAATCTCCACTGACCGCCGTGCGCATGACCTGATATAACAAGGTCGATATCACGCTCTTTAATATACGACTCATAATACTCGGGGTGATGCGACATAAGTATCTTGTAGCCCGACATATCGGCAAATCTGTCTAAAGCGCAAAGATCTGGAATATTCTCTCTTTGCGATACAAGTCCGCTTGAGAGTCCGCCTATACAAATACCGTCATGCATTACATATTCATCATCAAGCAGTACGACGCCCGTTGAATGTATGGCACAAAGATTTTCATTTGTTATAATGCGTCCTGTGTCTCCGTATCTGCGCCTATCGCTCGACCCAGAATACAGCTCGTGATTTCCAAAGGAATAATACACCTTTGCTATCTTTGACAGCTCATGCAAAAAGGACAGTCCGTTTTTATTATCCTCATCTCTGTATCCGTCAAGGCGCTCAAGGATATCGCCAACGCAAAGTATGATATCAGGAGACAGCGATCTTATCTTTTCGGTAAGCGCCGCGCTCGCTCTGTTATGGGTATCTGATAGTGCACATATGCATATATCTGCACACGGCTTTTCGGTCAGCAGATCATATGTTCTGACTTTCATCTGACATTACACCGCTTTCCAACTTACTTTTGACGATATACGCGATCCAAAATGCGATCACCGTACCTGCAACCATTCCTATCATGTCGATAAGGACATCCACAAATTGCCCCGATCTTCCCGAGATCCCTCTTTGCAATATAAGCTCATCACACATGGCAAAGAGAAAGGAAAATGCTATCGGGATGGAAAACACAAGATATTTTCTGTCTGTTATGGTATGCACAAAAAGTGCAACCAAGAGTGAGAGGAGAGTGTACTCTGCTATATGAGCGGCTTTTCTTACGGGGTAACCAAGCCTTGCTCTTATCTCGCCGCGTGCCGCATCGCTCATTTCTTCGTAATCATCAATGAATATACCTGCTATAAAATCAATGACTCCGTCGCTTCGGCTGCCCGACACCTCGCCGCTTTCTGAAGAAAAGCTGAATATGATCACAGCCACGAGCAAGACAAGAATGCCTATTATAATACTGAATATATATCTTTTCTTCATCTGTACCCCCAATGCATGTAATATTTAAGATTATACCAAATTAATGATGTAAAATCAACCACCTAAGGCAAAAATTGTAATTATTTTTTTAGAAATGCTTATTTATCAAGCAAAAATCTTATATATGGGTCGGCAATATATATATTTGCATCCCCACGGCAAGTGGATGTATCAAGATATACTGCTCTCTGCTCATTGCCTATAATGATATTGGATGACAAGTTATCCTTTGGCAGGCTTATCAGATATTTTGATCTCGGTCCTCGCGCCCCGATAATGAGCGTGTCGGCATTTTTGACCATATCGCATACCATATCCGACTCGCTTTCCTCATATACTGCCGAGGTATAGAGGGTATGTGTTCCGCCATACTCAATATCGATCAAAGTATACGGCACTGCCGATCTTTTAATATAGCCCTTGGATATGTCGGCATTGACACCGCCAAATAACAGCTTATCGTCAGCTCTGTATACTCTTGATAATACCTGCTTTTCCTGTGCACACTTAAGTATGGCGGTCATGGTGTAATATTCGTCCTCACTCTCGGGATACGGCAACCACACCTCACGCACGCGCTCGGATGAAAAGAGCCATGACAAGCTTGATATGTGCGCAGTTGAATAATCCGTCATTATGTACGCCTCGATCTCGGAATGATTAAGGAGCCGCACCGCATTTGCCGCCGTGCTGACAGAGGATCTGCTGCCGTTTGTGATATCAAATACATAGGCATCATTTCCGCTTGATATCACAATGATATCGCTCTGATTTGACGGATCGGCATAGACAACACTAAGATCACGCATATCCATCTGCCGACTCACATATACATTCACAAACAGAGCCGCGACCACCGTAAACACCGAGATAAAGGACACCCATTTGCGCTTGAACGGCAATGCGAGCAAAATCAGTGTGCATATCACCGCAAAGACTGCATATACGGTGACATAGCTGTAATTAAACACTATAAGAGCATCCTTCAAAGAGGACATATCCGAGCACAGATCCAGCATCAATGAAGCAAAATACCGTATCAGCTTGACCGCAAGCTCGGATATATACGGTATGCGCCCGATAAACGGCAGGATAGCCGAAGCGGATATTACAACAGCTGTCGGCAAGGACAGCAAGGCGGACGCCAGAAAGCTGTACCTTGAATACTCACGTGTAAATATGCAAAGCACGCCTATCAGCCCAAGGAGAGCAAAAAGCGAGGTCGCAAACAGTGTCACTGTATATTTTAGTGCTTTCTTTAATACAAGCGGAATGCTAAGCTTTGCCGCAGTCCGCTCCAGAATATCAGCGAACCACGGCATAAATACAACTATGCCGAATGTAGCCGCAAAGGACATCCAGAATGCCGCATCGACTACAGCGCCGTGCGAGAAAAGTATTATTACCGTGCCTGCAAATGAGAGAGATGTCAACGTATCGGGCAGATAGCAAAGTATCATAGACAAATATACGCAAAGCAGCATAAGGACACTGCGCACTGCTGACACGGAAAAGCCTGTGAGGGCGAGATATGATACAGAGATCAGTGTCATTATAACAGCTCTCGGTACGCGCGGGAGGCGAAGCTTCTTTAATATAAAGGCTATACCGCCCATAAGTATGCCTGTATGCATACCGCTGAGCGCCAATATATGCGACACACCGCTTCTTGAAAAATCTCTTACAGTCTCATTTGCCAAGAGATACTTATTCCCAAGCAGCAATGCCGAAGCAAGCCTTCCCTCCTCCTCTCCTATCGCGCTTCTGAGCGCATAAGAGCATTTATAATTAAGATCATGCATCATGACCGTCAGATCATGCTCATTATCATCTACTATCACATAGCTGTTTTCGTTATCCGATGTCAAGGACAGGCACATGCCCATAGCAAGCATATCCTGCCGCATCTTATATCCATTGACATCATCTTTAAACTGCTCGGCATGCACATCTGCGTATATGACATCTCCGCCAGATACCTCGGATATATAAGAGCACTCAAGACGCGCCTTGAAATTCACCACATCGACCCTGCCGTTATGCATGACATGGTCAACCTTTACAGTATATGCACTCATATTATTCTTGGAATACTCCTGCGATATAACAGTCGCCTTTATGCGTATGTCGCTTTCGGCATACTTCATCATGCGCTCCATTTTTACATTAAAATACACATATGATGACAGCATACCAAAAAATACGGCGAAAGCGCATGCGGAGCATACAAGCATCACGCGCCATCTCTTTTTTGTAACTGCATATATTACTATCAATGCCGCAAAAGCGATCAGAGCAAAGAGAGCGCATATCAGCTTAAATGTCGGAAACAAAAAATACGCAAGGACAGCCGAGGTCATAAACAGCGTATTTATAAGAAAAAGATATCTCTTATTAAATATTCTCATATTACCTCCATGCAAAATTGCGTATTTTTTGTACGAGAGAGAGCCATGTCAAACTTTTTTAAACTTTTTTGCGTTAATACTTGACAAAAGCAAAATTACAATATATAATATTTTGTGTTTAGTGCGGCGATATATTAAGCCGCGGTCATATAAAATCAATTGAAAGGAATTGCAATAAAATGTTAGATAAGATCAAAGAAATACTTGTTGACGAGCTCCAGATAGACGAAAGCGATATAACTCTGGATGCAGAGCTTTCTCAGGATCTCGGCATCAACTCTATAGAGCTTGGCGACCTTGCTACCATATGCGAGGAAAAGTTCAATATTTCTATCGATGACGACGACCTTAACAAGTTCATAACTGTCGGCGACGTTGTTGACTATCTTGAAAAGCACTGCTGATCTACGATAGCCTTATGTCAAAAGCTCTTCACCTTGCGTGAGGAGCTTTTTTATTATATTATTCTATTATGCGCACTCCCCTGTCGGTCGGTCTGCATAAATAAGCCTTTGCTCCGATCGACGAGAGCGCATGCATGGCTGATTCTGCCATGGAAGGGCTCTTATAAATGCCAAATACAGACGGTCCGCTTCCGCTCATAAGGGATATACCGCCATGCTCGGTCATTATCCGCTTGAGCTCCATTGCCTGTGGGCGCATGCAAAATACGGTATCCTCAAAAATATTAAAGAGTTCTCCTGTGCCCGCATCTATCGTGCTGTACGCATTGCATGTCTGCATATTCCGCATTTTAAAATCTCCGTACCTTTCATCAAGCACAGAATAAGCATACGGTGTGGAAACGCCGTCACCCATTACGGCAATAACAACATATCCGTCTATATTTTTCTCGCCGTCAGAGAGGATATCACCTATTCCGCGCACGATCATATTTCCGCCGACATAGCAAAAAGGAACATCCGCGCCCACACTTGCGCATATGCTTATCATCTCACCGTCTGTTTTATGGATATCGAGCATTTTCTTCAGCCCGTAAAGCACGGCTGCGGCATCTGCACTGCCCCCTGCGAGTCCTGCAGGAGAGGGGATATTTTTTTCTATATGTATGCTGAGACTGCCGCGCTCAAGCAGCTTGTCCGCCGCGATATAGGCAATATTTCGCCTGTCGCTCGGGATATCGGCAATGTTACAGCTGACAGATATGCTCCTGTTTGCGTTTTCATCATATTCAAGCGTGATGATATCACACAGATCAACACTCTGCATGATGCTGTATATATCATGATATCCGTCCTGACGCTTGCCTTCAATGTCAAGGTGCAGATTTATCTTTGCGTTTGCCGCAAGCTTTATGCTCTTCATAGACTATCTCCGTACACATTATGATAATTCTATTATACAACATCACAGGAAAAAAGTGTACATATATATGTTAATTTTTTAGTATTTTTTTAAATTTTTTGTGTATAATCGCAAATCTGCTTGACTTAAAGACCAAATCAGTATATAATATATATGTATGATGTTCACGGTATGTGCCTGCAAAATCAAAGTTCTATGGAGATGTTTTTATGGGGATAATTAATTTTGATATTCCGGAGCTTTTCGGAAGCGATACTGAGATATCTCTGCGCAATCTCTCAGAGCTTGAAGACAGACTTTCAAAAATAATTGAGGAACGTATAGCACATATAAACGAGCTGTCCCACACCGTTGTTAAGGACGGCGAGGACGCGGATGTCATCAAAAGCATAATACTTTCGCTAAAGCCTGAGGATCATGCAGATTCCGACGACATCGCTCCATTCAACAAAAAGAGCATAAGGTCGATATTCCGATCCATATCGCTGTACGAAAGATTATTTATATGTGAGGGCATTTCGGAATGCTACCTTTCAGGCGAAAAGATATCTCATGAAATATTCATGACGCCATACGAGTACCACGGCACGCCAAGGAGTGCCTCAGACCGCATAGCGTACCTCAAAAATTCATACAACGACGATGCTTACATGCACCTGTCATATCTGCTTGAATCTCCGCGCGCCGCATATTTTGACAGCATAACGGCGGTATGTGAGGCGGTGTTCAACGGAAACTGCGAATACTGCATACTTCCGCTTGAGACCTCGTGTGACGGAAAGCTGTCAAGCTTTTACGATCTTATTTTGAAGTACAGCTTTAAGATATGTGCGGTATACGATCTTCAGGACAAGGAAAAGAAAAAATATACAAGATACGGGCTTATATCCCTGCAATCCAATAAAAACTCTTCCCTGTCCAAAAATCGCTCCAAGGTCAAATATCTCGAATTTGCCTTTGAAAGCGACGGATATCCCACTCTTTCGGATATATTATCGGCATCTGAACATTGCTCTATGAAATTATGGAGGATCGACACGCTCTGTCCTGCTTCCTCAAGAGGTCAACGTTCCCCCATGATCTGCCCTGTTTTTCGTGTTGACAGCGCAGACATAAATACATTTCTGACCTATCTTGCGATAGACTGTCAGAATTTCAAGCCACTTGGCATATACACGCAAGTATAATAAATGTAAAGGAATTTTAATTATGGAAACCATTATTTTCACTCCCCACGGGGTTTGTTCAAGACAAATAAGCATTACCATCGACAATGATGTTATAGTTGATGCAAGATTTACAGGCGGATGCAGCGGTAACACACAGGGTCTGTGCGCGCTGGTTCGCGGCATGAAGGTTGATGATGCCATCGAAAGACTTGAGGGCATAAAGTGCGGTCCTCGCCCCACGTCCTGCCCCGATCAGTTTGCACGCGCGCTCAAGGAATACAAGAGCCAAAGAAACTGACGATATATAAAACAGCGATCTTTTTAAAATATTAATATACATGCAAGGAAAGGTATAGTGACAATGGAAAAGTATCTTGAAAACTACCACCGCTGGCTCGAATGTCCTCTTCTCACAGAAAGCGAAAAGGCTGAGCTTATCGCGATCGGCAACGATGATGACGAGATAAAGCTTCGTTTCTCATCCTATCTCTCGTTTGGAACGGCAGGTCTGCGCGGCACAATGAAGGTCGGCATGAATGCCATGAATATATACACCGTGGCACACGCGACACAGGGATTGGCTGCTCTTATAACCGAATGCGGCAGATGCGCTGACGGCGTGGCTATCGCATACGACAGCCGAAACAACTCCCCTCTTTTTGCAAAAGTTGCAGCCGAGGTATTGGCAGCGGCAGGTATCAAGGCATACCTTTTTGATGGTCTGCGCCCCACGCCTGAGCTCTCATTTGCTCTGAGGCATCTCGGATGCGTTGCGGGTATCAACATCACCGCATCACACAATCCCAAGCAGTATAACGGCTATAAGGCCTATTGGGAGGACGGCGCACAGCTTCCGCCCGAGCACGCTGATACGGTTTCTGCCGCTATCGCTAAGCTTGATATATTTGATGACGTAAAGCGAGCTGACTATGACTCCGCGCTTGCCGACGGAAGGATAGTTATTATCGGCGACGAAATAGACGAGGCATACCTTGCAAAGGTAATTGAACAGCAGGTCAACCCCGACGCTGTAAAGAAGGTTGCTGACGAGCTCAAGATAGTATATTCCCCTCTCCACGGCGCAGGCTACAAGCTCGTGCCCGAGGTGCTCAAGAGAACAGGACTGAAGCATCTTTATCGCGTTGAAGAGCAATTTGAGATAAACGGAGATTTCCCGACGGTCGAAAAGCCCAATCCCGAATATGCAAACGTATTTGAGATAGGTATCGGCATTGCAGACCGCGTTGGCAGTGACCTTGTTATAGCCACAGACCCGGATGCTGACCGCGTTGGTGTAATGGCAAGATGCTCTGACGGTACATTCAAGACCATATCAGGAAATCAGATGGGTGCGCTCCTTCTCGACTATATCATAACAGCCTATGAAGAAACAGGCACTATGCCCCCCGAGCCCATCGCAGTCAAGACCATCGTATCCACCGAGCTTGTTTCCAAAATATGCGAGGCACACAATGTCAAGCTCTACAATGTACTTACAGGCTTTAAGTTTATAGGCGAGGTCATTAAGAACCACGAAAAGATGGGTCATGGCGACTTTATCTTCGGATTTGAAGAGAGCTACGGCTATCTTAAGGGCACTTATGCACGTGACAAGGACGCTGTTGTTGCTTCCATGCTCATATGCGAGATGACCGCTTATTACAGAAACAAGGGCATGACTCTTATCGATGCGCTTGAAAAGCTTTATGAAAGATACGGTCTGTTTAACGAATCAAATATTGAGATCTATATGGAGGGTCTGGACGGTCCTGCAAGAATGGCAGCCCTCATGGATTCATTCAGAAATAACATCCCAAGTGAGATAGGTTCCTTTAAGGTAGTTACATTTGGCGACTACAAGGCTGAAAAATTCACCGATGTTGCCACAGGAAATGTATACCCCACCGGACTTCCGAAATCAAACGTTTTGTATTTCAAGCTTGAAAACGGAGATGTTATAATCCTTCGTCCCTCGGGAACAGAGCCCAAGATCAAATTCTATTTCCTTGCAAGCGGAAGCAACAAGGAAGAGATTGAAAGCAAGCTTGCTTCCTACAAGAGATCTCTCGGAGTATAAAGAAAGATCCCGTCACCAAAAGCTTTTGGTGACGGGATCTTTTTACGCTGTCAAAGCACGCGGACGAACAGGAGCATAAGTATAGCCGGAAGTATACTGCCGCCCACAAGCTCGGGGAGCGTGTGGCGCTCGGATGCAAGGCTTGCGTAGTATACGAAGGCTGCAATAAAGAGTCCTATAATAGCAGGTGCATAAAGTCCAAAATAGAAGAGCACAAAAACAGGTCCGAGAACGCCGCAGGCGTGTCCGCTTATCTTAAACTTAAAAAGCTTGCTTGATATCAGAATACAAACGCCCGAAAAGAGATATACTAAGGTTATGAGCCAAAGCTCGCTTGGCTGATCGAATATAAGACCGAACAGACAGCAAAGCAGATATCCCACTACAGAAAAAATTATGGCAAGAGTTCTCTGTCCATCCCTGCCCTTATTTTTGAACGGGGGAATGAATCTCTGCAACGGGTATGCAAGCAAAGGCAAGACAGTGAGGCATATGACACTGTATATATAATGCCACGCCGACGTGAAAAACTCGCGGCGAAATATAAAAGTCAATGTGTACAGCAAAAACGCCATTATGGGTGCGACCGTCATGATACGAATTATTTTCAATGACTTTTTCATGTAGTATTCAATACCTCTTTTCTTTGGTTATAATACCATTATATCCATTAATATTAAGTGGGTATTAACGAACATATAACTTTTTATTAAATTTATACATATCACAAAAAAATGTATAAAAAACACCTGACGGAGCAAGCATTGCGCCGTCAGGTATCTTAATTTTATATTAATTTTCTTGGAGAGCTCTTCTCTTTTTCATCATTTCCTTCATACGTGTCTCGGTATTAAGGATCTTCTTGCGGAGTCTTATGGACTTGGGAGTTACCTCGATAAGCTCATCGTCGGTTATAAACTCAATAGCCTCCTCAAGGCTGAATATGATGGGCGGTGTGAGCAGAAGCTTTTCATCCGCACCTGAGGATCTTATCGCCGTAAGATGCTTTTCCTTGCAGGGATTAACGGCAATGTCGTCGTTCTTGGGATTTTCGCCGACTATCATACCCTCGTATACAGGGGTCTGAGGACCTACGAACAGATCGCCTCTCTCCTGAGTATTGTAAAGACCGTATCTTGTGGTAACACCTGCCTCAGATGCAACGAGAACGCCCGTAAATCTCATAACGATACCGCCGCGATAAGGCTGATATCCGTCAAACAAGGTATTTATAACGCCCTCACCGTGAGTTGCAGACATAAATTCCGAACGATAACCGAAGAGACATCTTGAGGGGATGCTGTATTCTATTCTCATACGGCTGCCTATGGGAGTCATCTCAAGCAGATCTCCCTTTCTCTGACCGAGCTTATCAATAACAGGACCTACATATTCGCTCGGAACATCAAGCGTTACTCGCTCCATAGGCTCGCACTTGACACCGTCGATCTCTTTGATGATTACCTTGGGGTTTGAGCAAGTAAGCTCATAGCCCTCGCGGCGCATGTTTTCGATAAGTATGGAGAGATGCATCTCACCTCTGCCTGATACTACGAATTCATCGGTGGTATCACCGTCGCGAACGCGGAGAGAAACATCGCGCAGAAGCTCTCTGTAAAGTCTTTCGCGGAGCTGACGTGATGTAACGAATTTACCCTCCTTGCCTGCCAAGGGAGAATCGTTTACGGAGAATGTCATCTCAACGGTAGGCTCGCTTACCTTTACAAACTGAAGCGGCTCGGGGCACGCAACGCTGGTTACGGTATCGCCTATGGTGATGTCACCTGCACCCGAGAAGCAGATTATATCTCCCACCTTTGCGCTCTCAACAGGCACGCGGAGAAGTCCGTCTATCTGATAGAGAGAAACTATCTTTGTTTTTCTGGGCTTTGCATCGGGATCGTGGTAATTGCATATTGCGATCTCCTGATTTACCTTTACAGATCCGCGCTCTACGCGTCCGATACCGATCCTGCCAACATATTCGTTATAGTCGATAGAGGATACAAGCACCTGAAGCTCGCCATCAAGATCACCTTCCGGCGCAGGAACATAGCTGAGTATGGTATCGAAAAGGGGCTTAAGATCCGTGCCCTCTTCATCGGGAGAAAGTGACGCCGTGCCTGCTCTTCCCGAGCAATAGAGCATGGGAGAATCAAGCTGATCGTCGCTTGCGCCGAGATCGATAAGAAGCTCAAGGATCTCGTCCTCGACCTCGCCGATCCTCGCATCAGGCTTGTCTATCTTATTAAAGCAAACTATAACGCGGTGATTAAGCTCAAGAGCACGCTGTAAAACGAATCTTGTCTGAGGCATAGGACCTTCAGCGGCATCGACGAGAAGTATTACGCCGTCTACCATCTTAAGCACTCGCTCGACCTCACCGCCGAAGTCGGCGTGACCGGGGGTGTCAATAATATTTATCTTAACACCGTTGTAATGGACAGCCGTGTTTTTTGCAAGTATAGTGATACCTCTTTCTCTTTCGATATCACCAGAGTCCATAACGCATGTAACGGTTTCCTGATTTTCGCGGTATATGCCGCCCTGCTTCAGAAGTCCGTCAACAAGAGTGGTTTTGCCGTGGTCAACGTGCGCGATGATCGCAATATTTCTTAGATCCTCTCTTACCATAATTCACCTCATAATGTGTATTTCTGAATTTTTTCTACATTTATATCCAATTTAATATTATATCACAAAAATTTAAAATTATAAAGAATTAGAAATTACGATATTCAGACTCATAAAGGATTTTTTCTTGTGCAATTTGACGAATAAAAATGATCAAATGATAAATAAAAGTGCCCCAAGTGCACCTTTCAAGCAAGTTATAGAAGCTTGAATGTTACACTTGGGGCATATGCATCAATTTACTGACGCAGGATAAATATTATCTTTCGTTTGATTTGGCAATTTCGTTTTTTTGGTCGGAATTCAAATGAGTTATAACTATGAAATATTCATCCCAGAACTTCTCTACTCCGCTGCTGTTTATCCAGCTGTATTTAATGTAGCCCGAAGTTACAATGGACGGAACGCCATCTCTTATATAGAAATTATAACTTAAATCATATATTTCGATGGGTGTATAATTCTCCTTCAAACGTGAAAATATAAAATTTTGGAGCTCATCACCCGCCGAGAAAAACTCATCGAATGTTTTTTGCATTATTTCCCGATCATAGTCAGGCGACCACATATCCATATAAATTTTATTATTTGCATATACATAGAAGTAGATCAAATTGCCGGTGTAAACATTATCGTATGTATCCAATTTATCATAATACCTGAATGTATAGCTGCAATTAGTTACGCCTTCGCCATAAACGAATTTATCCTCGTTTTTAGTACTGTCATCAGCAATGTCGTCGTAACGGGTTTCAACAAAATATTCGTAATTGGAAATATCCATATCCGCCGGGATCAATGATCTTATGAGATCTTTATATTCTTGCTCGCTTTCATATACCTTCGGAAGCGGAATGTTTTCATATCTTACGACCTGATCACTGTCAGCTAAAAACAATATCCATGCGTTTTCGATGTCGTCTACAGTATACTGATCGACCGGGATACCGCTATAACTCATCAAACCGGATCTCAAATATGTCAATGTATGTTCAACACCAAACAGCTCTACCGAACGTGTTTTAGGGGCTGCGGGGTTCGTAAATACTTGCTGCTTATAATATTCGGTGTCGTCATTTTTTAACCCATTACCTGAAAGAGTTTTATCATCATGGATCAGATTGTTTAATTTTGAAGGCTTAGGCTCCACATCATTATCATCCGTAGTTGTTTCTTCGGTAGATCCGTCTCCAGTAGTTGTTCCATCGGTAGTGTTTTCTTCGTTAGTAGTATTTTCAGAATTGATATTTTCAGAGGCGCCATCGGTCGTGTTTTCACCATGATCAACAGCGTTATTACATGATGCAAGCAATAAACAGATCAAAATCACTGATATGAATTTTTGAAGTTTTTTCATGTCTGTATTTCCTTTCTATAATTAAGATCAATGTCTGTAATTTTTTAATGATGAAGAAAACGCCCCATTGGACTCACCTCCAAAAAACAATATTCCACCTTAAGATAATATTAACACGTTTAACATAATTTGTCAATATATATATACTAAACTTTATATGTACATTTTGTGCAATTTGACGAATTTTATATTTGCATTTTCAGGCAATTGTGACAAAATGTCAGTCTGTTTGCTATTGACACGCATCGGGCAGTCTGTTATAATATATACATAGTATTACAAAATTGGAGAAAATAATGATAAAAGCACTTATATTTGACCTCGACGGTACACTTGCAGACACAATATACGCTATAGGCGAAGGATTGAACCTGATGCTCGACGAGCTTGGATATCCAAATATCACATATGATGATGTCCTCTCATTTATAAATTTCGGTGCGCGCGGCTATGTTGAAGGAGCAATACCCGAAAGTGAAGCAAAGGATGCAAAAAAGGTGGATCGCGCACTTGAGCTGTACAATGAAAAGTATGCTCTCACATATCTGCATACAGATCACTGCTACGACGGCATTTGCGAGATGTTAGAAAAATTATCCCCTCATTTCAGGCTTGGAATTTTATCGAACAAGCAGGATGAATTTGTAAAAGGGCTGGAAAAGCAGCTGTTCAGACCGGGTCTGTTTGAAATATCGCACGGAACTCGCGACGGGATAGAGCCAAAGCCAAGTCCGCAAGCTCCGCTTGAATTTGCAGAGGCGTTCGGGCTTGACCCCTCGGAGATCGCTTTCATAGGCGACAGCGATGTTGACGTACTTACGGCGATAAACTCGGGCATGCTCCCTGTTGACGTATGCTGGGGATATCGCGACGAAGAAACTCTCAGACGTGTCGGAGCAAAATTTGTGGCTCACACACCAAGCGAGCTTTTCGATATACTTATGTCACTCAAAGACTCTATTTAAACAATATGGCGTGATGCTATGTGCATCACGCCATATATTTTTATCATTTGAGAAAACCGTTTATTATCTCTTCCTCTGCCTGCTTTTCATCAAGACCAAGCGTCATGAGCTTTATAAGCTGTTCGCCTGCTATCTTCCCTATAGCCGCCTCGTGAATGAGCGATGCGTCTATATGATTTGCAAGTATTTCGGGAACTGCCTTTACCTGCGCATTATCCATGATGATCGCATCACACTCGGTATGTCCCGAGCATGCATTATTTCCTCTTATATCAGAGATAAATTCCTGTTTTGAATCATCCTTCGCAACAGAACGGGACACGACATGTGCTCCCGAATTCTCACCGTTAAGATCAAGCACGAATTCCGTTCTCGCATATTGGCTACCTTGCGTCATTAT
>CAZVUD010000020.1:18386-30745 GCA_964629615.1 uncultured Clostridium sp.
TTTCGTGAACTATCAAGGTGGAGTCCTTTTCAAGCACGGCTCTGGTCTTTCTGTCGGTGGAATCAACTCCCTTTATCTGCGTCGTTTCCATCTCCATATAAGCGCCCTCGGCAAGATACACCACAGATGTGGGGTTCATAAGATTCTTTCCGTTACCGTCGCCCTCGCCATAGTGCTTTTCAACATACTTGACCTTGGCATTTTTTCCGACATAAAAGGTGTGTATACCACTGTGCTCGCTGTCCTGTACTCCGCAGTTGTGTATTCCGCAGCCTGCAACTATAAGCACGTCCGCGCCGTCTTCTATGTGAAAATCATTATATACAAGCTCGCGCAAGCCCGTTTGTGCAAGTATCACGGGGATATGCACGCTCTCTCGCTTTGCAGACGATCTTATATATATATCTATACCTGCCTTGTCTGTCTTTTTCTCTATGATGATATTTTCGCTGTTATTTTTGGCAAACATCTCGCCGTCAACTCGCAAGGAATATGCTCCCTCTGGGATCTCGTGGAGGTCTGCCACCTGCTTTAGCATCTCAACCTTGATCTTATCAAGCTCTTTAACTGCCATTTGACTCACTCCTTTCTGTCAGACGTAAATCTGCATCCTGCCTGCGCCGTCAAAAGCTCGGGCAATATCTCATTCTTACTGCCGACAGCCGCTATCTTACCGCCGGACAAAACAACTATCTTGTCCGCGATGTCAAGTATCCTCTCTTGATGCGATATGATAAGGATATTGCCGTGCGTGCGCTCGTGCATCTTTTCAAACACCTGTATAAGGTTATTGAAACTCCACAGATCTATGCCCGCCTCGGGCTCGTCAAACACGGAAAACTTGGTTCCGCGCGCATTTATCATAGCTATCTCTATTCTCTTAAGCTCACCGCCCGAAAGAGATCCGTTTACCTCTCGGTTTATATATTCCTTTGCGCAAAGTCCAACCTCGGAGAGATACTTACATGCGTCAGACACGGATATCTTTGAGCCTGCCGCAAGAGATATCAGGTCCTTTACCGTAATTCCCTTAAACTTTACGGGCTGTTGGAATGCAAAGCTTATTCCGGCGCGCGATCTCTCGGTTATGCTCATATTTGTGATATCAACGCCGTCAAGCAATATCTGACCCTCATCTGCACGGTATATTCCTGCGATGACCTTGGCAAGAGTGGATTTTCCCGATCCGTTAGGTCCTGTTATGGCAACAAATCGGTCGTCCACCGTAAGATTTATATTATCAAGTATCTTTGTAGTTATTCCGCTCTTCTCATCTGTAACTGAATACGACAGATCTTTAATCTCAAGCATTTACTTTTCCTTTCATGATCATAAACAGCATTACATTATATTTTACCATATTATTCAACATTTTACAATAGCTTTTTGAAAAATTACTGCAATTCAGCCTAAAATAGTTATGTTACGCAAAGCATCGGCTGACACATATCAGCCGATGCAATTTTAATATCATTATGAACCGAGATATGCTTCTCTTACCTTTTCGCTTGCCGCAAGCTCTGCTCCCGTTCCCGAAAGCATTATGGAGCCCGTTTCTATAACGTAAGCTCTGTCGGCAATGGCAAGTGCCTTTTCCGCATTCTGCTCTACGAGCAATATGGTAGTTCCCGTTTCGTTTAAGTGCTTTATCATATCAAACACCTGCGACACAAGTATCGGGGCAAGTCCCATAGAAGGCTCATCCAGCATGAGCAGCTTTGGGTGACTCATAAGTGCCCTGCCCATTGCAAGCATCTGCTGTTCGCCGCCCGACAGCATTCCTGCCATCTGTGTACGCCTCTCGGCGAGTCGCGGAAACAGTGAATATATATTATCCAGATCCTTTTTGATCTGCGAGCGGTCCTTTACCGTATACGCTCCGAGCATGAGATTTTCATAAACATTCAGCTCTGCAAATATGCGGCGTCCCTCGGGCACCTGTGTCAGTCCAGATCGCATGATCTTATGCGTGGGTACTCCCGCTATGCTGTTACCGTCGAACACTATATCGCCAGATCTCAATGGAATAAATCCCATAATACTGTTCATTGCAGTGGTCTTGCCTGCGCCGTTTGCGCCGATAAGGGTAACTATCTCACCCTCATTTACCTCAAAGGAAACTCCCTTGAGCGCATTTATAACACCGTAATATACCTCTATATTTTTAACCTCAAGAAGTGCCATTTCATTTCTCACTTTCCGATATAAGCCTTTATGACATCGGGGTCACTTAAGGCTTCCTTTGTACTGCCCGATGCTATGACGGTACCGAAATTCAAAACGGTTATCCTGTCACATATTGCGGAAACGAATTTCAGGTCATGCTCGATGAGCAATACCGTAACACCGAATTCATCACGCAAGAGCTGTATCGTGCGTCTCAGATCCTCGGTCTCATGCGGATTCATACCTGCCGCAGGCTCGTCCAGCAGCAAAAGCTTCGGCTCGGTCGCCAAGGCTCTCGCTATCTCAAGCTTTCTTTGCTTGCCGTAGGGGAGATTACATGCAAGGGCGTTTTTCTCATCCTCAAGTCCGAATATTCTAAGTATCTCAAGTGCCTTCTCCTTCATCGCTCGCTCGCACTTAAAGTGTCGAGGCAATCTAAAAAAGCTCTCGGGCATACTGCAAGCGTACTCTTCGCGGTTATGAAGTCCAACCATTACATTATGCCGCACGGTCATATTGTTGAACAGCCTGATATTCTGGAACGTACGGGCAATTCCCTCGTGATTTATCTTTTCCTGTGAAAAGCGTTTTATCTCCTTGCCGTCAAGAAAGAGCTTTCCCTCTGTCGGTCGGTAAACGCCTGTCAGAAGGTTGAAAACGGTCGTCTTTCCTGCTCCGTTAGGACCGATAAGACCGTATATCTCACCTTTTTTTACCTGCAGATTAAAATTGCTTACTGCCTTAAGTCCGCCAAATGAGATACCTAAATTTTGGGTTTCAAGTACGAATTCACTCATTTTTGTCCTCCTTTGGCTTATCAGGTGTAGGGTCGTTTATTACAAGATCTGTAGACAAGATCGCATCCATCTTGATCTTAGTGGGAACGACATCCCAGCGCTTTGCGTCATCGCCGTCCTGCTGCTTGCTCTTGAATATCTTGGCAAACAGATTTCGGAAATTGTATTTATCCCTGAAGCTCTTGAGCATGGGAGAATTGCTGTATATAACCACTGCGATAAGTATGAGTGCATATACGAGATCCTTCAAGACTGCAAGATTTCCCGTGAGCTGTGTCTGCAAAACGGAATTCAGAAGTGTGATGGCAGTTGCCGCGATAAGCGAGCCTGTAATATTGCCCATGCCGCCAAACACTACTACAACGAGCATTTCTATGGAATAGTTATAATCAAAGCTTACGCTTGAGATATTATTTTGAGAATAGCTGAAGAGAACGCCTGCAAAGCCTGCAAACACTGCCGCTACGACAAAGCCCGTAAGCTTATATTTTGTAACGTTTATACCTGTTGCTCTTGCGGCTATCTCATTGTCGCGTATCGCGGTGATCGCACGTCCGTGCTTGCTCCTTATCAGGTTCTGCACAACAAACAGTGTAAGAAGCACCATAACGAAGCATATTATAAAGAGATATTTTCTGTCATATCTCGGCGTTGCCATGCCAATTGCGCCGCCAAAGCTCTCTGCACTTGAATTTTGGAAGAGCACTCTAACGATCTCGCCAAAGGCAAGCGTGGTTATGGCAAGGTAATCGCCCTTGAGGCGCAACGCAGGCAGACCTATTATAAATCCGCATATTCCTGCGCAGATGCCGCCCACTGCAAGGGATATAAGGAGCGCAGCAAAGCCATTTCCCATATTTGGAACGAGGATAGTCGATACCTTTCCTCCGAGATATGCGCCTACGCACATAAATCCTGCATGTCCCAACGACAATTCTCCCAAAAATCCTACTACAAGGCTGAGCGAAACTGCGAGTATCATGCTGATAGCTACCTTTTCAAGATTAACGTAATCCGATCTCTTGAGCATGCCCGTAAGAGAAAGCACGGTAAAGAGCAATGTCACAGCTCCGATAAGTATGTAATTTACATAATTTCTCCATTTTATCCTTTTCATCATACCTTCTCCCTTCTCTTCTTACCGAGCAAGCCCGTGGGTCTTACAAGAAGAATTACAATGAGGATAGCAAACTCTATCGCATCGGTATACGGTGATATTGCAGGGATAGACTGCGCAAAGCACTCTATAACGCCAAGTAAAAGACCGCCTATCATAGCACCCGGTATAGAACCGATACCGCCGATAACAGCCGCCGTGAAAGCCTTGATTCCGGGAAGCGATCCAAACGAAGGAGTTATGGTCGGCGCTTTAAGCAGGAAGAACAAGCTTGCCAGGGACGCAAGTCCCGAGCCAATCGCGAATGTTACCATTATGATATTGTTTACATTTATTCCCATGAGCTGTGCCGCGCCCTTATCCTCGGAAACAGCCACCATTGCTCTTCCTGTTTTGGAGAGCTTTACAAAAAGGTTGAGTCCTATCATTACGACAAGGGAGCATATGAGGGTGATCACGGTATTATAGCTTATGGAAAGTCCGCCTATCTTAAATGTGCCGAGATCGGCGATGACTACAAATTTGGGCGCTGATCCAAACACCATCTGGGCTATGCTCTGGAGCAGATAGCTCACGCCTATGGCAGTGATGAGCACCGCCAAGGGAGATGCGCCGCGAAGCGGCTTGTATGCTATCTTTTCTATAAGTATTCCGATCAATATACAGAAAATGACTGATGCGATTATCGCAACTATCGGATCTATCCACAAAAACAGAAGGATGGTGTATCCGCCTACCATTATTATGTCACCGTGTGCAAAATTCAGCATTTTTGCAATTCCGTATACCATAGTATAGCCGAGCGCGATCATAGCATAGATGCCGCCAAGGCTCAAACCGTTTACAAATGTTATCAAATATTCCATAATTCTTCCCTTTTAACAAACGATTGCCAAAGCAATAAAGCATCGGCAACCGTTATGTTCATATTAACTTTCAGTACGTGTATAGGTTCTCTCTTTTACGATATACTTGATCGCTTCCTTCTGTACAGTACCGTTGGAATTCCACGATATCTCAGATCTTTCGTTGCCAACTGTCTTACCTGTAATTCCTCTGTATACGAAGGTATCGCTGTTAAACACCTCTTTAAGTATCTCGCACATATCAGACGGGGAGGTATTGGCTTTTACGTCCTTGCCGTTAGCCTTTGCTGTCTTTAATGCCTCATATATAGCATACACACAGTCATATGCTGACGCGCCGAACTGATTAAGGGGCTCTTTTTCCTCGTCATAGGCATCATTGTACTTCTTGATAAACTCTGCCGACGGACCTTCTGTTGCATTGGAATTGAAGTGCGACAGATAAGATATCTCCTGATCCACCTGACTGATGTCAAATCCCTTGATGGCATCGATGCCGTCAAAGCCGTCGCATCCGTAATATGTAGCTATGCTGTTCTCCACACTGTTTGCCTGCGTCATAAACTGCGATGCAGGTGTATAGTAGATTGGCATGAAAACTATCTCACAATTCTTAAGCAGCTGGATCTGCGAATCGAATGTTGAAGCATTGCCGACAAACGAGGCTGTCGTGGACGTGATATCTCCAAACGAGGAGTCAAGTCCTGCCTTGAAGTTTTCATATATACCCTTGGAATACTCGTCATCTGCCTTATAGAACACGCCTATCTTCTTGCCCTTGTAATTTTCATTGAAGAATTTAGCCGCGGCAGTACCCTGGTTCGAATCCGAGAAGCACATCTGATATCCGTTTGCAAATTCGGGAACTGTATCACCTGTAGCCGAGGGTGTGATAAAGAAGACATTATCTTCTTTTGCAAAGTTCTTAAACTCAAGTGAGGGCTTTGTCGTTACCGATCCGAGCGACACCTGCATGCCCTGCTCATAAAGATTTGCGTAAAGTGTTTCGACGGTAGTAGCATCATGCTTGTCATCAAGCATTACAAGCTCAAACTCAATTCCGTCAAGACCGCCTGCCTTGTTTATCTCATCAATGGCAAGCATAGCTGAATTCTTTACAGCGATGCCGTATATGGCTGCATCACCTGTAAGCGGACCTGTAAGTCCTATCTTTATCTTCTCATTGTCTTTTGCGGAATTATCGGTATTACATCCTGTAAGACCGATCGCACCAAATGCCGTTACTGCGCTGAGCAGAAATGTTAATAATTTGGTTGTGAGTTTCATGATCTTCACTCCTTTTTTGAAACATTTTAACGCTTTAATTCGTTAATAGGTCAATTATACCCCGAAAATGCGCTTTTGTCAATAGTTTTTTCACAATTTATGTAAAAAAATACGAAAAGTGTCGCAGATTTTTACAATAGAGCGGTCCTTGGCTTAAATTTTTACACTGTCAATGTATCTGCAAGCGGCAAGCGCGGCAACTGCACCGTCAGCGCAGGCAGTGCTTATCTGTCTTACCGACTTACTGCGACAATCGCCTGCGGCATAGAGTCCGTCTATACCTGTAAGGCAGCTCTCATCTGCAGATATATATCCCTGCGGCGTGAGGCTCAAGAGATCCTTGAATATACCGTTTTCGGGTATCTGACCTATCGCAAGGAATACACCGTCGAGATCTATTCTTGTTCTCTCGCCGTTTTCGGTATTGCGGATTATTATTCCCTCAATATTCTCATGTCCGAGATATTCGTCCACAACATTTGAGCATATTATCTCAACATTATCTCTCTCGCGCAGGCTTGCCTGAAGCTTTTCCTCGCCCGTCAAGTGATCAAGATTCTGAATGATATAGAGCTTTGACACTACATCAGAGAGCATTACTGATTCCACAAGCGCGGAATTTCCGCCGCCTATGACCGCAACTGTCTTATTTGAGTAAAAGGCTCCGTCGCACACCGCGCAAAACGATATGCCGTTTCCGATGAGCTCGTCCTCACCGTCAAGCCCGAGCTGTCTGTGGCGTGAGCCTGTGGCTATTATGACGCTCTTTGACATATAATCGCCGTCCTCGGTCTTTACCGTGAACATTTCATTTTCCTTTTCAAGTCCGACTACAAGGCTCATCTCTATCTCAGCGCCGAGCGTGAGCGCCTGATCCATAAGCCTGTCGGCAAGCTCATTTCCGCTTATTTCATTAAATCCGGGATAATTCTCTATCTTCGGGGAATAAGTTATCTGACCTCCGAAGGTTCCTCTTTCAAGCACCAATACGCTCTTCTCTGCTCTGCGCGCATATATTGCCGCAGTGAGTCCGCAAGGACCTGCTCCTATTATAATGATATCGTACATATTTTACCTCTTTTGCGCAAAAGGCTGTTCAAAGCAGATCATGCCCCAAAAGGCTGTGCCTTTTGGGTGCATATTCTGTCTGACAGCCAATTTTCAGATCAGCATTCTGTCTGATCAATGAATTTTTTAATATTGGAAAGGTTTACTGCCTTGGATACTTCAACACCGTCATCCGTAACTACGAGAGTAGGCGCTTGCTTTATGCCGTATTTCTGCACAAGCTCTACATTCTCATCAGCATAGAGCTTCTTATAGGGTATTCCTGCCTTTTCAAGGAATACAGCCGCCATCTTGCAGTTCGGGCAGGTCTTTGTGGCAAACAAAAGCACTTCTCTGCCGCCATCATTGCATGCTTCGCATGTATCGGTCACAGGCTCGGATACAGTCGTGCGCGCGCCTGCGCAGTTGACATCTATCTCGGGATGGAGTTGATTTGAACGGTCTATATTATAAGTGCGTCTGTCCTTGAATTCCTGGCTCTTACCGTCGTTCCAAGCCTGAACGGGGCGATAATATCCCGTGATACGGCTATACACCTCAGTCTTTTTGCCGCATATTGGGCATGCATACTCCTCACCCGAAATATATCCGTGGTCTGTACATACACTGTATGTGGGCGACATCGTATAATAAGGAAGCTTATAATTCTCAGCTATCTTGCGCACGAGATTTGCCGCGCTCTTCCATGTCGGGAGCTTTTCTCCGAGGAAGGCATGGAATACCGTGCCTGATGTATAGAGAGTCTGAAGCTCATCCTGTATATCAAGAGCGGCAAAAATATCTTCCGTAAATCCGACGGGCAGATGTGAAGAGTTTGTATAATAAGGTGCATTGGATCTCTCGGATGCAGTTATTATATCGGGATATTTTTCAAGGTCGTGCTTAGCAAATCTGAAGGATGTGGACTCTGCAGGTGTTGCCTCAAGGTTATAAAGGTCACCGTACATCTCCTGATAATCAGAGAGGCGATCTCTCATGTGGTTGAGCACTTCCTTTGTAAATTCCTGTGTCTCCTTGTGCGTCATATCGGCTCTCAACCACTTTGCGTTAAGACCGACCTCATTCATACCAACAAGTCCTATGGTGGAGAAATGGTTATTGAATGTTCCGAGATATCTCTTGGTGTAAGGATACAGACCTTCATCAAGCAGCTTTGTTATTACAGTTCTCTTTGTCTTGAGAGAACGTGCGGAAATGTCCATAAGCTTATCAAGGCGCTTATAGAAATCCTCCTTGGACTCTGCAAGATAAGCGATCCTCGGCATATTTATGGTAACTACGCCGACAGATCCCGTGGATTCGCCCGAGCCGAAGAAGCCGCCTGATTTTTTGCGGAGCTCGCGCAGATCAAGGCGCAGTCTGCAGCACATGGAGCGGACATCGCTGGGCTCCATATCGGAATTTATGTAGTTTGAAAAATACGGTGTGCCGTATTTAGCTGTCATTTCAAAGAGAAGCTTATTGTTTTCGGTTTCCGACCAGTCAAAATCCCTGGTTATGGAATATGTGGGGATAGGATATTGGAATCCGCGTCCGTTTGCGTCGCCGTCTATCATTATTTCGATAAACGCCTTATTGACCATATCCATCTCTGCCTTACAGTCCTTATATTTGAAGTCCATCTCCTTGCCGCCGACGATGCAGTTGAGCTCTGCCAAGTCATTCGGAACTGTCCAGTCAAGAGTTATATTGGTAAAGGGTGACTGAGTGCCCCATCTTGACGGAGTATTTACACCGTAGATAAAGGACTGGATGCACTGCTTTACTTCCTTATATGAAAGATTATCTACCTTTACAAAGGGAGCAAGATATGTATCAAACGAGGAGAATGCCTGCGCGCCTGCCCACTCATTCTGCATGATACCGAGGAAGTTTACCATCTGGTTACAGAGAGTTGAGAGGTGAGATGCGGGAGAAGACGTGATCTTACCCGTAACGCCGCCAAGTCCCTCCTGTATGAGCTGCTTAAGTGACCAGCCTGCGCAATAGCCCGTGAGCATGGAGAGGTCATGGATATGTATATCCGCGTTTCTGTGCGCATTTCCGATCTCATCGTCATATATCTCTGAGAGCCAATAGTTCGCGGTTATGGCACCAGAGTTTGAAAGTATAAGTCCTCCGACAGAATATGTGACCGTGGAGTTCTCTTTTACTCTCCAGTCATTCATATGCAGATACTTATTTACGGTCTCCTTATAGTCAAGGGCGGTGGTACTGTAATTTCTGAGCTTTTCGCGCTGGCGGCGGTAAAGGATGTATGCCTTTGCAACATCGGCATATCCTGCCTGCACCAAAACAGATTCAACACTGTCCTGAATATCCTCGACCTCAATTATGCCGTTTTTGATCTTCGGCTCAAAATCCGCCGTTACCTTAAGTGCCAAAAGCTCTATGATGCTGTCGTTATACTGCTTTTCCTTCGCATCGAACGCAAGCTTTATAGCTCCCGATATCTTTGATATATCGAAGTCGATTATCTTTCCGTTTCTTTTCTGTACCTGATACATTCCTCTTCTCCTTTGTATATTATATAAGCTTATTGTATATCCATATCTTATAGAAGCATAAGACAAACAAAAAGGCACGCCTGAGCGTGCCATAATTATACAATATCCGTTAAGTTTTGTCAAGAGGTTTTCACTATATATTGTGATGGAAATTCAAAATCGTCACTATATATAGTTTAAAAACCCCTTAATTGTGCATTTTTTACATATTTTCTGACTTCGTCAAGCAATACAGTCGCGTCTTCAAGCTCTATAGCGCTTACGCCGTCTCCGACAAGATCTCCCGAATCCACAAAATGCTGGAGATACAGCTTTTCATCCCCTGCTATCCACTGTCCCATGCGCCTGATGCTGTCCTGCGTATGGTATGGGCTTACCAATGTCGTTCTGAATTCAAAATCCACCTTGTTTTCCATAAGTATCTCAACGCTCTCCTCTACTTGCGAGAGAATGCCATCACCCAAGATCCCGCAGGTGACGCCGTACATATCGGGGGAATTTTTTATATCCATAGCCACATAATCCAAAAGTCCGTCATCTATAAGTTGGGAGAGAGCACTCGGAGATGTTCCGTTCGTATCGAGCTTTACATCATATCCAAGCTCTTTTATGTTGCAGATAAATTCATAAAGTCCGCCCATAAGCGTAGGCTCACCGCCGCTTATAACGACTCCGTCAAGTATTCCCTGCCTTTTTTTCAAAAAGTCCATGACATCACCGTTGTCACATATATCCGCATCCTTTGCGTGTGTAACAAGGGATGCATTGTGGCAAAACGGGCATCTCATATTACATCCGACAGTAAAGAGCGTGCATGCGACCTTGCCGGGGAAATCAAGCAAGGTGAGCTTCTGTATGCCGCCTATGATCATATTATCAGCGCTCATATAAGCATCCTCCAAAAACTATTTTTCGCATATCAGTAATTGCGCTGTATCGCAACTACCTTGCCTATTATAAGCACCTCGTCGGATATGATGGGCTGCATTGACGGGTTCTCGGGCTGAAGCCTGTAGTGACCGTTTTCTCTGAAAAATCTTTTCACGGTAGCCTCATCGTCTATCATAGCTACAACGATCTCACCGTTTTCCGCATAGCATGTCTTTTGTGCTATTATAATATCTCCGTCAAGTATTCCTGCCCCGATCATGCTCTCTCCGCGCACGCGCAGAGCGAACATTGAGTCTATATCGCATTTACCTGCATATCCCACATATCCCTCAATATCCTGAGCGGCAAGTATGGGCTTACCTGCCGTAACCACGCCGACCAGCGGAACTGCACAAATCTTCGGCATTGCACTGTCCTGCAGGGAGATCGCGCGGCTTTTTCCGTCGTCCTTTGTTATGTACCCGAACATATCCAGTCTCTTTAAGTACATATGCACGGTAGATGTGCTTCTATATCCGAGATCTCTGCATATATCCCTCACACTGGGCGCATATCCGTTGCGCCTGAGTGAATCGGCTATATAATCGTATACTCTCTGTTCCTTTTGATTGAGCTTTTCCATTTTTGCGAGTCCTTTCAACATCAGTCGTCGTACATTTGTTTTAAATATTCTACCACATAATTTGAGATATCTCGCGACTAATTTGTAATAATTCTGTTAAAACTTCCGTTTTTTATAACATTAAAGACCTGTATTAAATGAATGTTAAAAATATGAAGAATTTGAAACTTTATGCAAATACCACTTGAAAAGGGGGTAAAATTGTGATAAAATATATAATGCGTAAGAATTGGTCTATGCAAAAAATTATTTAACATATAAAGGAGAAACGAACATGACACCCACAAACAACAAGTATGTTCTTGATTGGATCGAGTCTATGGCTGCTATGACACAGCCTGACAGTATCGTTTGGATCGACGGCTCGGAAGAGCAGGCAGAAGCCCTCAGAGCAGAAGCTTGCGCAAGCGGCGAGATAATCAAGCTGAACGAAGAAAAGCTCCCCAATTGCTATCTTCACAGAACAGCTGTAAACGACGTAGCGCGTGTTGAAGGCAGAACATTTATCTGCACAAAGAAGAAAGAGGATGCCGGTAACATCAACAACTGGATGGATCCCGAGGAATGCAAGGCAAAGCTCACAAAGCTCTATACAGGCTCTATGAAGGGCAGAACGATGTACGTTATTCCCTACTCCATGTCTGTTGTTGGCTCACCCTTTGCAAAGTACGGCATTGAGCTTACAGACTCCATATACGTAGTTCTCAACATGCTCATCATGACAAGAGTCGGAAATGATGTTCTTGAGGCTCTCGGTGACAGCGCTGACTACATCAAGGGTCTCCATGCAAGAGCAGATATCGATGAAGAAAACAGATATATCGTTCACTTTCCTGAGGAAAACACCATCTGGTCCGTTAACTCCGGCTACGGCGGAAACGTTCTTCTCGGCAAGAAGTGCTTTGCTCTCCGTATAGCTTCCTTCCTTGGAAGAAAAGAGGGCTGGATGGCTGAGCACATGCTCATCCTCGGTGTTGAATACCCAAGCGGCGAAACAAAATATGTTTGCGCTGCATTCCCCTCCGCTTGCGGAAAAAC
>CAZVUD010000021.1:0-29233 GCA_964629615.1 uncultured Clostridium sp.
AAGATGGCTGGAGAGATGCCGCAAGGAGATGGACAGGCTCAATTCCTTGCCCGAAACCATCAACAAAAATCAGATGCTGTTCGGAATAAATCAGGGCGGAACCTATGAGGATCTCCGTATAGAGCATATGCAGAGGATATCCGAGATCAACTGTGAGGGCTACGCTATCGGCGGACTTGCCGTGGGTGAGGAAACAGAGGAGATGTACAGGATAATCAGCGCGGTAGAGCCCTTTATGCCAAAGGATAAGCCCAGATATCTCATGGGCGTTGGCACACCGTGTAATATCCTTGAAGCGGTGCATCTCGGAGTTGACTTCTTCGACTGCGTTATGCCGTCCAGGAATGCACGCCACGGAAACCTCTTTACATGGGAAGGAAAAATGAACATCTGTAACGAAAAGTACGCAAAGGACCCTCGCCCGATATCGGTATCCTGCGATTGCCCTGCGTGCCGCCATTACAGCCGTTCCTATATAAGACACCTTATAAAGGCAAAGGAATCGCTCGGAATGCGTCTTGCGGTCGTGCACAATCTTTACTTTTACAACAATTTGACAAAGAAGATAAGAGAAGCGCTTGACGGCGGATATTTCGAGGCATTCTATCAGAAATATCACATCGCGCTTGGAGAAAGAAATATAGATTGATATGATAAACGGTGTAATTTTTGATATGGACGGAACTCTCCTTGATACCGAAAAGTATTTTAAGGAGGCGTGGATAAAGACAAGCTTGAAATGGGGATTTCCGGACGGGGAGTCCTTCTATGAAAATGTGGCAGGCAGACCTGTTTCCACCATTAAAGACATGTTTATTTCCGCATATAAAAAGAGCGAGGAGGAGTTTGAATCCTTCGTTTGCGAAAGAGTGGATATGGTAAAGGAGATGCTTAAGGTCTGCATTCCCGTAAAGCCTCATTGCTTTGAGCTTTTGGAATATTTGAAGCAGAATAACATCCCCATGGCACTTGCAACATCCACACCCATGTCTATAACAGGCAATAATCTTGAGGCTACGGGTATAGGCAGATATCTTGATGCAGTCATCACAGGTGAGATGGTCGAGAGGGGAAAGCCTTTTCCCGACATATTCCTTGCGGCGGCTGAAAGGATAGGAGTAAAGCCTTGCGAATGCGCGGTGATCGAGGATTCCTACAACGGTCTGCGCGGAGCGCATGCAGGCGGCATGCAGCCTATCATGGTCATAGACGGTCAGGTGCCGAATGAGGAAACACACAGGATAGCCGTAGCCGAATGTGATGATCTCGGCGGCGTGCTTGAGGTGATAAAGAGCATAAGAAACAAATGATGATGTGATCATCAGGAGATAGAATACATGAAGAGAAGCAATAAAAACAGTTATGTCGGGGGCATAGTTGCGGGAATATCCGCGGCGGCAGCCGCAGTCGGTGCTTGTGTTGCCGCGTTTAAGGTGCGTGATGACATAAAGAAAAATTCCTGCGAGAGCAATCTCATATCTCCCTGCAGTGACAGATACGTAAATATCGTGTGCGGAAGCACGGACATGCCAAGGATCTCTTGTGCCGATATTACGGCTGTGTCGGGCGATACGCGCTGTCATATGCGCGTGGTTGCAAAGGGCAAGCTCTCATCTCCCACTACGGTATGGGAGAGCAATGATACGTTTACCGTAACATTTTGCGACGGATGCGGCAAGATGCAGTCGGTTACGGTCAGATTTGAAAATGAAAGGATAAAAATGTACGAGGAAAAGTGTACATTCGGATAATGCCATGATATCAAAAGCGATCACGGAAAGAGTCATAGGTGCGGCAATGATCACGGGTGCTGACTTTGTTGAGATATATGCTGAAAAGACGCGCAGTGCATCTATGGGATTTCTTGACGGAAAGATAGACAACGTGGGCAATAATACGTCTGCAGGAGTTGGAATACGCGCGTTTATTGGAACAAAGACAGTGTATGCCACAACAACTGACATGACGGAAGCGGGACTTATGAAGTGCGCCGCGACGGTAGCGGCGGCTGTCGGAAGCATAAAGCATGAGATGAGGATATCGCTTTGCGAGAGGATATACCCCAATATACATCCGATAAAGTGTGTGCCGCATGATGCGGACATGCGCACAAGAGCCGATATTTTGCGCTCTGCCTGCTCGGCGGCATCAGATACCGACGAGAGGATAAAGCAGGTAAGAGGCGCGCTCAGCTGTATAGACAGAAAGATATATATTGCCAACAGTGAGGGACTCTGCACATCGGACAGACATGTCAGGACAAGGCTTGCAGTTAGCGCCGTTGCGGCAAATGAAACTGAAAATCAGTCGGGATTTGCAGGTCCCGGCGCGGCTATGGGACTTGAATTTTTCGATACCACCGATCCTGTATGTGTCGGACGTGAGGCGGCAAGACAGGCTATCGTCAATCTTGAGGCGGATTACTGCCGCGCAGGACAGATGACCGTTGCAATTGAGAACGGATTTGGCGGCGTTATATTCCACGAGGCGTGCGGTCATTCTCTTGAGGCAACTGCGGTAGGAACGGGAACATCGCAAATGGCAGGAAAGCTTGGTCAGAAGATAGCCAATGAAAAGGTAACTGCGATAGACGACGGAACCATACCGAATGCATGGGGATCTGTAAATATAGACGATGAGGGAACACCTACAAAAAAGAATGTTCTTATAGAAAACGGCGTCCTTAAGGGATATATGATAGACCGACTCGGCTCGCGCAGAATGGGCATGGAGATGACGGGAAGCGCAAGAAGAGAGAGCTATCTTTATGAGCCCACGAGCCGCATGACGAACACATATATTGCAAACGGAAATGACAAAAACGAGGATATAATATCCTCCATCGAGTACGGACTTTACGCAAAGAAAATGGGCGGCGGCTCGGTAAATCCTCTCACGGGAGATTTTAATTTCACGGTAAGTGAGGGATATATGGTCAGAAACGGTAAGATATGCGAGGCGGTACGCGGAGCATCGCTCATAGGCAATGGATGCAGGATACTTCAGGATATAGATATGGTTGGACAGAATCTTGCCATGGGGCAGGGCATGTGCGGCTCTTCCAGCGGAAGCGTGCCCACTAATGTAGGACAGCCTCTCATTCGAGTATCAAGTATTACCGTAGGAGGCAGATGATCATGGATTTCATAAGAATAAGAGATATAATCAAAAATGCCGCCAAGGATGCAGGCATATGTGAATATGAGATATATTGCACAAAAGAAGAAAATCTCAGCGCAGACACGCTTAAGGACGAGATAAGCACATTCAACTCATGCACGAGCAGCGGCGTTGGATTTCGCTGTATAATCAACGGAAAGATGGGATATGCATCCACGAATATCACAGACGAGAGCGAGCTGTACGAGCTTGTAAGATGTGCCGCGGAGAATGCTGAGATAATCGAGAATGACGACAAGGTGTTTATTTTTAATGGCTCTTGCGAGTACACTGAAATAAATAGAATGCCCGTGTACAGTGCAGACGCAGAGGAGCTTAAGAGGTGCGCTCTCAAGGTGCAGAGGGATGCGTATTCTCAGGGAGAGTACGTTGCAGAGGGCACCGAGAGCGGAACTATGCTCTACAACTACGAAAGATATCTTTATAATTCATACGGACTTGAATTGTCAAGCTCGTCGGGCATGACGGGATGCTATTGCTCGTCTGTAGTAAATGTCAACGGCGAAGCGAAGAACAATTTCGAGTTTGCGCTCGGTCTTGAGGGAGATGAGGTAGACAGCCTTGCGAAAAGATCTGTGGACGGCGCGCTTGAAAAGATAGGTGCAGGTGGCGTTGAGTCGGGCAGATATGATGTGATCATTGACGGTGATTGCATGAAGAACCTATTGTCCACATATTCCTCGGTATTCTCTGCGAAAAATGCGAGAATGGGTCTTTCCTTGCTTGCAGGCAAGGAGGGAGAGATTGTAGCTGACGAATGCGTCACTATCACCGATGACCCCACGCGCGACGGTTGTCCCATGCAGGCAACATTTGACGGAGAGGGCGTTGCGACATATAAAAAGACCGTCATAGATAAGGGCGTGCTTAAGACCCTTTTGTATGACCTTACAAATGCGGAAATGTCAGGCAAGAGCTCAACAGGCAACGGACAGCGCTCCTCATATGCATCGCAGGTGGCTATCAAGCCCTACAATTTCAGCATAAATGCAGGAGATAAGAGCCTTGAAGAGATGTTTGCCGATATGGGCAACGGTATATATATAACCTCCCTTCAGGGATTGCATGCCGCCGCGGATGCAGTGACAGGCGACTTTTCGCTTGAAAGTGCAGGCTTTATGATCAGGGACGGCAAAAAGGCAGAGGCTGTAAAATCCTTTACCGTAGCAGGAAACTTCTTTGATCTGCTCAAAAATATAACTGCTGTTTCAAATAAGGTCACCTGGGGCATACCTGCGGATTTCTGCGTTTTCGGCTCGCCTTGCGTAGCTGTAAAGGATCTCAGCGTTGCAGGAAAGTAATAGATGTATTGAATATAAAACAGCGCACACGGAAAAATTTTGACCGTGTGCGCTGTTTTTCTCTACTTTTTTATGCAAGCATAGTCAATGACAATTTTTAATCAAAAAATTACTTTCCGACTTTACCAAATGTTAAAAAATAATTAAAAAGCTATTGACAAATTGCATACTTTTTAGTATAATTATAATTAGATATTTATAGTTAAGTCAAATTTTGGCTATGAGATCTACGCATTTTTAATAATTTTATGATAGGAGGTGTAAAGGGGAAATGGAAATATCATTGATCACAGCCGTCCTTATGTGTGTCGGAGTCGGAGTTCTGTGTCTTGTCATCGGCGGACTTATCGGTATCGTCGTACGAAAGAAGATAGGCGAGGCAAAGATCGGCTCGGCAGAGGAAGAGGCTAAGAGAATTCTTGATGAGGCGCACACAGATGCCGAGTCTGCGAAAAAGACCGCACTTCTTGAAGCTAAAGAAGGCATCATGTCACAGCGCAATGAATTTGAGCGTGAGATGAGAGAGCGCCGCGCAGAGGCGAACAGACTTGAAAACCGTCTTAACAAGAAAGAAGAAAACCTTGATAAGAAAACAGACCAGCTTGAAAAGAAGAACGATCAGCTTGACAGAAAGCTTAAGGAAAACGATGCCCTGAAGGAAAAGATAGAGGAATCCTTGGCTGCCCAGCAAACAAGACTTGAGGAGATCTCAGGCTTTACGGCAGAGGAAGCAAAGGAAGAGCTTATCGGCAGAGTAGAATCCGAGGTCAAGCACGAGCTTGCACAGCGACTTGACGAGCTTGAAACACAGTTCAAGGAGGAGGCTGACGAGAAGGCAAAGAACATTCTTTCTCTTGCAATTCAGAGATATGCGTCGGATCATGTGTCCGAGGCTACAGTATCCAGCGTGGCATTGCCGAGCGAGGAGATGAAGGGCAGAATAATCGGCAGAGAGGGTAGAAATATCCAAAAGATAGAAACCTTGACAGGCGTTGAACTTATCATTGATGATACCCCTGAAACGATAACCTTGTCGGGATTTGATCCTGTAAGACGAGAGGTAGCGAGGATCGCGCTTGAGCGTCTTATATCAGACGGAAGAATACATCCCGCAAGAATTGAGGAAATGGTCGAAAAGGCGCAGAAGGAAGTTGATCTTTCTGTAAAACAGGCAGGTGAGAGAGCGACATTTGAGGTCGGCATACACGGTATAAATCCCGAGCTTGTAAGACTGCTTGGACGCCTGAAGTACAGGACCAGCTACGGACAGAATGTGCTTAAGCATTCTATTGAGGTCGCATTCCTTGCAGGAATGATGGCAGACGAGCTTGGCGTTGACAGCAATATTGCAAAGCGCGCAGGTCTGCTCCACGATATCGGTAAGGCATTTCCGCACGATGTAGAAGGCTCACATGTCGAGATAGGCGTAAATGCGGCTAAGAAGTATAAGGAGAGCAAGGAAGTCGTGCATGCGATAGAGGCTCACCACAATGACGTTGAGCCCAAGACCATAATCGCAGTTCTTGTACAGGCAGCCGATGCTATCAGCGCGGCAAGACCGGGAGCAAGACGCGAGGACATGGAAAATTACATAAAGCGTCTTGAAAAGCTTGAAGAAATAGCAAAGAGCTTCGACGGAGTCGATAAGGCATATGCAATACAGGCAGGACGCGAAGTAAGAGTTATGGTCAAGCCCGAGGAGATAAACGATGAAGGCATGAAGATGGTTGCAAGAGAAATGGCAGCTAAGATACAGGCTGAAATGAAGTATCCCGGACAGATAAAGGTAAATCTCATAAGAGAGAGCCGAGCAACTGATTACGCAAAGTGATCTGAATTATTATTTTACAGTAACCTGTAATTTTTGTTCCAAATTAGGATTTATATATATTTACATATAGCCCTGAAAGACAGATATTACGGCGTATGCCGAAATAATATAAAACTAACTCATAAAAACCGCAAGTTGATCTTGATATGTACACTGAAAGTCAGATGTGATATCATATTCGGCTTGCGGTTTTTTATTTAGCTTTAAATAATGACAATTTTTTGCCTATAAAAAGGTCGTTGTCTACACGATAAAGAGTGGCAATAAAACATTTATTGTCGAGAAATCATATTATTCAAAGGATAACAGTGAATCGCCGACAAGCGATTTCTCGGATATCCCCGACCTCATACTCATTCATGCCGAAGAAGGCGGTGTTTATTACGAAATACATATGATGCTCCTGAAAGCAGATACGACTGACGAAGAGCTCCTTGAATTCGGAATTAAAAACAAATAAATATTAAAGTCAGCATCCCCCGAAAAGCAATGCTTTTCGGGGGATGCTTTTAATCGTTATTGAAAATATCGAGCTGATCTTGGGATCTTGTCTTTCCCTGCATGGGAATTCCGAGATGCTCATATGCCAAATGCGTTACGCATCTACCTCTCGGTGTGCGTGACAGATATCCTATCTGCATAAGATACGGTTCGTATACGTCCTCGATCGTGATGGCTTCTTCACCGACGGTTGCTGCAATGGTATCAAGTCCAACAGGACCTCCGTCATAAAACTTTATTATGGTCTCCAGCATGCGCCTGTCTGTGTTGTCAAGCCCAAGCTCGTCGATCTCAAGCTTATTCAGCGCATATGCCGATATCTCCTCGTCAATGACCTCTTTTGAGTGCACCTGAGCAAAATCGCGTACGCGCTTTAAAAGTCGGTTTGCTATTCGCGGTGTGCCGCGCGAGCGCGAGGCTATCTCATAAGCACCGTTCTGATTTATCTCTATTCCGAGTATGCTTGCACTTCTTGTTACTATGGTGGCAAGCTGCTCGGGTGTGTAAAGCTCAAGCTTGAGCAATACGCCAAAGCGGTCGCGCAATGGTGTTGTGAGCTGACCTGCTCTTGTTGTCGCACCTATGAGGGTAAAGTGCGGAAGGTCGATGCGTATGCTTCTTGCGGAGGGTCCCTTGCCTATGATGATATCAAGCGCGTAATCCTCCATTGCAGGGTACAGTATCTCTTCGACAGAGCGGTTGAGTCGGTGTATCTCGTCGATAAACAGCACATCGCCCTCTTGCAGGTTTGTGAGCAATGCGGCAAGATCTCCTTGCTTTTCAATTGCAGGTCCTGATGTCACACGGAGATTTACTCCCATCTCGTTTGCAATGATATTGGAAAGAGTGGTCTTTCCAAGACCGGGAGGGCCGTAGAGAAGTACATGGTCGAGTGCTTCGTTTCGCATTTTTGCCGCATCGATGTATACCTTAAGATTTTCCTTTGCTTTGTCCTGACCTATGTAATCGTCAAGAGTCTTGGGGCGCAGGGAGATATCAATATCAGAGTCCTCGGCGCTGTATTCCGTGGAAACTATTCGGTTTTCAAAATCAAATTCTTCTGCGTCTATCATCCTTATATCTCCTTATGTTATTTCATCAGCTTCTTAAGCGAGAGCTTTATGATGCTTTCAAGGTCAAGCTCGGTGTCGATGCCACTGAGCGCGCTTTGCGCTTCTGCTCTGGTATATCCCAGCACCATAAGTGCGTCCGCCGCCTCGGAGAGCTTGCCGCTTGTCGTTGTACCCGATCTGCTTTCGGTAATGCCGTTTGCAAGACGCGTATCTATATCAGATGTCTTTAACAGCTTGTCCTTAAGCTCAAGTATTATTCTTGCGGCTGTCTTGGGACCTATTCCGCTTGCCTTGGAGATAGTCTTTTTGTCGTCTGTGCATACTGCAAGTGCAAATTTTTCGGGTGTGAGCAGGGAAAGGATGGATATTGCCGCCTTTGGACCTACCCCCGATACTGAAAGGAGCATCTTGAAGGAGGAGAGCTCGGCTTCGCTGTGAAATCCGAACAGCTCTATGCCGTCCTCCCTTACAGACATGTATGTGTACAGCTTCACCTTGACATCCTCGCCGTTTATGCTTCTAGGCAGGGCTTCAAAGGTGGTCTGGCTGACAGTCAGCTTGTATCCTACGCCGCAGACATCTATAACCGCTGTCTGCGGTGTGCAGTGGGCAAGTGTGCCCGATATGTAGTGAAACATTATTTTTTGCGGTTCCTTTCGCTCTTTTTGCCGTGTCCGACGGTCTTGTCGGATCTTTTATCTTGCTTTTCGTCCTTTTTCTTGAAGATACGCGCAAATATATTTTCAGATGCGGTGCCTGTGCCCGCACACTCTGCGCTTTCAGCGTCTGCAGTGTCATCTTCATCCGCTTCGTCTATCTCGCATATCTCGTCCTCAAAAAGATACAGACACTTTACTGCTTTTATCTTTTTGAGCTTGCCTTCAAATATGATTATAAGGGCAAATGCAATTATGCCGCATACAGATATCGCACAGCCGAGCACCACAAGGGTGGGTCTGTAGAGGAATCTGATATCGTGATCGCCGCTCTTATCTACTGTAAATGAGATAAGTGCGCCTGCGGCTTCGGTGGTCTCCACCTCTTTGCCGTCAACGAATACCTTCCAGCCTGCATCGTAGGGGATCGTGGTGAGCACTGTCTGAGAATCATTGAATGTCGTCATGCTTCCCGTGATGTCGTGATCCTTGCAGTTCGGATCCGCGATGAACTGACCCTCCTGCATTTTTGAGAATGCGTCCTTGAAGACTTCTTCATCGACGTAGTATATAAATGATTTGTCGTTTGTTGTGTAGAATTCGTTCGTGCCCGTCGTCAGCGGAACTGTGAGCGTGTATGTTGCGTATTCGCCCTTTCCGTTCACCTCGCCAAGCTCGATTATTCTGGATGTATCGTTGCCGTGGAAGGTGCTTGCGCCGTCAAATATCTCGATCGTTGACGACATGATCTTTACCTCGCGGTTGTAATAGGCAGGCATGTAGAGGAAAAGTCGCGTGTTAGTGGGAACTGTGTAGGTGTATGTGATAGTTCCTACACCTGATGTGTAATTGTATCTGTAATGCTGCTTGTCGCTTGAAAGTGCGGTCGTGCAGCCTGAGAGCGCAGGTGAGCTTGTCAGATATGCAGGCTTGAATACCTCGACCACTTCCTCTTCTCCGAGTATTTCAGTTATAAGACCGTTCATTCGTGTAAAGGGAGAGGTGTATCCGCCGTCATTGTAGTATTCCGCGTAGTTTTTGTTGCTCTCGGTTATGTAGGTGTTGTATTGCTTCATGTTGAAATCCACAACGCCCGAGCCTGCATTGAAGGCAAGGGAGAGCGCATACGGATTTTTGTAAACGACATAATCCTCTGCAGAGAGCTTGTTGTATTTTTCTCCCGAGGAATTATCGGCATATGTCTGCTCTATGAGCTCATCAATGGTAACGCCGTTGTGCGCGGCAAATTCTTCAATGGTGTACAGCGGCTCGCCGTATATGCTGTCGTAATCACGGGTGGAGATTATATATTTAAGTCCGAGCAGTGAATCGTTTACGGGCGTGCCTCCGAGATATTTTGACCAGTTGGATTTTGAGGAATATCCCATCATCCTGAGGAAGTATATGGTATCTGCATTCAGGGACGATGTGGAGTTGGTAAGACCTGCCATATTGACTGCCATGTTGTCACACAGCTTTCGGTGCAATGTGGTCTCAACTCTGAAAAATCCGTTGTCGTTGTCATTTATCGTGTCGGTTATGGGGAGCATCAGTGAATTGTACTGTGCGTATTTGTCATATTTTGTAAAGGCTACATCGCTGTCGAGGTCGTCAAGGTTTGAGATGCCGTTAAGGAACATCTCAACGCAGATGAAGCAGAGAAGTGCAGTGGCAACAGCCTCTTTGTTCTTCGACTTTTTCATGAATGCGAGTATGACAAGATATATTGCCACACATGCAAGCGTTGCAAGCAAGGTCGCATAATCGTCTATGACGAGCTTTTCGTTTTCGGATTTGAGCTGATCGGCAAGCTTTTGGAGTATGACTACGAGGGTGCATATTGCAAAGGCTGAAAAAATGAAGTAGCTCCCGTTTATTTTGTCCAGCCTGTCGAATACCTTGTATGCCAATACCACGAGCACGAAGCACAGCATGAAGCTGAATCGGCAGTTAAGCCAGTTCGGACGCTGGAAGCCGTGCCAGATAAGGTCGAGCGTGCTTACCATAAATCCGAGCATGAAGAATATTATCAGCAGGGCATAGCCTATGCGCTCACTTATGGTAAATTTCTTTGACATGAAGAATGCAGGAACAAGTATGAGCGTGAGCACGCCGCAGAATATAAACGGCAATCCGACGGGTCGTACCGTGTCATAAGATCCGGGTAGGAATTTGTAGAGCACATTGAGAAGATCGTAATTCATCTTGAGTGCCCAGTTGGGATCTGAGAATTCGCTCTTTCCAAGTCCGAGAGAATAGTATGCACCGAGTATTATGACCGCGGCTATCGCAATACCTATAAGCGAATATGTTCCTATTCTTACAAGAGATCTTATAAAATGGTGCTTCTCACCGCAGGGGTTGTTCTTGCCGTTTTCCGAGAAGGCAAACATATAAAAGAAAAAGTATACTGCCACAAAGATACAGGTCATGTAGCCTATGTAGTAGTTGCTTATCATGGTGAGCGCAAGGCAGGTCACGAAGAGCTTATATTTGCCGTATTTTACGAGCTGTTCTATTCCGTATATGATGAGCGGAAGGTAGAACACGGCGTCTATCCACATGGTGTTGTGCATTTGGACCACGCAATAAGAGCATGTGGCGTAGAGAGTTGAGAAGATGACCACATTGATCTTGCGGAGCTTTACAGATATCTTTGTAAGGTAGAAGCCCATCGTCACGCCGCAGAGCGATGACTTTATAAGGAACATGACAAAGAGAGCGTCCTGAAGATTGTCTTTCGGGAAAAGACACACTATGTAGGAGAGCGGGCTTGCTATGTAATATGCGAAAAGTCCCATCATCTCGCCGCCGAGCGCGCGCTCCCATGAGTAGAGCAGGCTCAGATCTCCGCCCGTTACCGCTTCACGCAGATATTCAAAAAAGTATGCATACTGACCATTCAGGTCGAGCACGAGTACAGTTCCGTTTCCAAACGGATGTATTCCGCGCGCAACGTATATAAGAAAGAATATAGCTGCAGGTATGAGGGCGGCGTAGCCCAGAAAGCCGTACTTATTGAATATATCCTTTATACGTCCGAAAAATCCTTTTCTTTCGTTATCGCCGATAAGGGCGACGGAGTTTGCTGCTTTTGATTTCATCACAAAAGATCCTTTCACTGGGTGTATATTATCTTTTTAATGCTTTTTTCAAGCTTGAGTCTATCCAAGGTCATGTCGTGTCCGCATGTAAGACAGGATATCTTGATGTCACTTCCGAGGCGGATCACCTTGAAATCCGAGCCTCCGCACGGATGCTTTTTTTTGAGATACAGGATATCGCCTGCTTTGATCTTTGGTATTTCCATGCTTTATGATGCCTCCAAAGGTATTCTTACACATAGGTTCATTTTCACATACAGATACCTAATTATACCACACAAAAAGATCTTTGTAAAGGATAATATGTAAATTTTGTTTATATATATTATTTACTTTATAATATTTATAAATAGTATTTGACATCGGAAAAATTATGTGCTATAATAGAAGAATGATAATGGGAAAATGTGCTTATTTGCACTTAATATTGATTTAAGAAAAGAGTGTTAAAATGATAATACTTGGTATCGACCCCGGATATGCGATAGTAGGATGGGGAGTATTGGAATATAATGCAGGAAAATTTAAGACGTTGGCGTACGGATCGATAGTCACGCCTGCAGGAATGGAACCTGCGCTTCGACTTGCCGAGATACACAGAGGCATGAATGATATAATAGATAAATATAAGCCAGATCAAATGGCTGTGGAGGAGCTGTTCTTCAACACAAACTCCAAAACTGCCATCATGGTCGCCGAGGCAAGAGGCGTTATACTTGTTGCCGCAAAGCTTAAGGGCGTTGAGATATATGAATACACACCGCTTCAGGTAAAGCAGGCGGTCGTAGGCTACGGACGCGCGGACAAAAAGCAGGTCATAAGCATGGTCACATCGCTTTTGAATCTGCCAAAGCCGCCAAAGCCCGACGATACCGCCGACGCTCTTGCAATAGCCATGTGTCACGGACATGCAGGCTGCTCAAAGCTGTCAAAATACTTTAATAATTGATCTTGTGAGATACGGAGGACATACATATGTGGTGCAGTGATGATTGGAAAGAATATGAGCTTATAGATGCCGAGGGCGGTGAACGCCTTGAAAGATGGGGAAAATATATACTTGTCCGCCCCGATCCTCAGATAATCTGGAAGGGCGAGCGCAAAAATAAGCTCTGGAAAAATGCAGACGGAATATACAGACGTTCATCAGGCGGCGGTGGCGGCTGGGTGAAGAGCAAGATGCCCGAGCAGTGGACGCTGGATTACGGCGAGCTTAAATTCCGCATAAAGCCCATGGGATTTAAGCATACAGGACTTTTCCCCGAGCAGGCGGCGAATTGGGATTGGTTTTCAGGACTTATAAAAAATGCTCAGAGACCTGTAAAGGTGCTTAATCTCTTTGCATATACAGGCGGCGCTACCATGGCGGCTGCCAAGGCAGGTGCGCAGGTCGTGCATGTAGATGCTTCAAAGGGTATGGTCGCTATGGCAAAGGAGAATGCCGCTCTTTGCGGACTTTCCGATGCACCTGTGAGATATATCGTGGATGACTGCAAAAAATTCGTTGAGCGTGAGATAAGGCGCGGAAACAAGTATGACGGAATAATCATGGATCCCCCCTCATACGGCAGAGGCCCGAATGGCGAGGTGTGGAAGCTTGAGGACAATATAGACGAGCTCGTGTCGCTCGTATCGCGCGTTTTGTCGGACGAGCCGCGGTTCTTCCTTATAAATTCTTACACCACGGGACTTTCCCCCATGACCATGAGCTACATAGTCAATATGAAGGTGGCGTCGCGCTTTGGCGGAAAGACCGAGGCAGGTGAATTGGGACTGAGAGTCAGTGAGAGCGGTCTTATGCTTCCCTGCGGAGCAAGCACAAGATGGTGCGCAAAATAAAAGCATTTAACGGAGATATTTAAAAAATGCCATTTATAAAGATCGAAAATCTTAATTATTCATACAAGGATGACGATGAAAAGCCGATCCCCGTGCTTCACGATATCTCGCTTGAGATAGAGAAGGGTGAGTATGTAGCTATACTCGGTCACAACGGATCGGGCAAGTCCACTCTTGCCAAGCTCCTTAACATGGTCATTGATGATTACGAATACCTTGAGGGCAGGATAGTCATTGATGGTGTGGAGATAACAGGCGAGGGAATTGGCGAGGACGACGTATATGAGCTGCGCAAGAAGGTCGGAATGGTCTTTCAGAACCCCGACAACCAGCTCGTTGCTACCATAGTTGAGGAGGACATCGCATTCGGACCTGAAAATCTCGGAGTTCCGCGAGATGAGATAAGGCGCAGAGTGGATGAGGCTCTGGCTACGGTGAATATGACCGAATATGCCCACCACGAGCCGCACAGGCTGTCAGGCGGACAGAAGCAGAGAGTGGCTATCGCAGGCATTATCGCTATGATGCCTGAATGCATGATATTTGATGAATCCACCGCCATGCTGGATCCGATAGGCAGAAGAGAAGTAATCGAGACCATTGAAAAGCTGAATAAAGAAAAGGGTATATCCGTGCTCACGATAACTCATTATATGGATGAGGCGGTCAGAGCGGACAGAGTTATAGTCTTAAATGACGGAAGGATCATGTTCGACGGTAAGCCCGAGGAGGTATTCAAGCATGAGCGTGAGCTTCGCGCTATGGGACTTGATCTGCCGCAATGCGCATCGCTCTGCCGCAGGCTTGAAGAAAAAGGAATAAAGCTTGAAGGAAACGTAAACACGCCGCAGGGCGCGGCTGACGCGATACTCAGGCTGCTTAAAAAAACTACAATAAAGGATAAATGATGTCAAAGATCATAGTTGAGAACGTTTCTTATGTCTACAGCCCCAAAACTCCTTTTGAGATGAAGGCGCTGCAGAATGTAAGTATAGATATCGGATCAAATAAAATAACGGGTATCATCGGGCATACGGGCTCGGGAAAGTCTACTCTCGTGCAGATGTTCAACGGTATCACAAAGCCGACGGAAGGCAGGATATTGCTGGACGGCAAGGATATCTGGGAGGATCCCAAAAAGATAGGCAATGTAAGGTTCAAGGTAGGACTCGTCATGCAGTATCCCGAATATCAGCTGTTTGAGGAAACTGTCAGAGCGGATATTGCCTTCGGACCTAAGAATATGGGACTTGATAGTGAGGAGATAGAGAAAAGAGTTGTGGAAAGTGCGCGATTTGTCGGACTTGACCTCACACTTCTGAACAAATCTCCATTTGATCTGTCAGGCGGACAGAAGCGCCGCGCCGCCATTGCGGGAGTCATGGCTATGAACCCCGAGGTCCTGGTGCTTGATGAGCCTGCGGCAGGTCTTGACCCTCTCGGCAGATCCCAGATATTTGACGGGATAAAGAAATATGCCGAGGCAACAGGGGCGGCTGTAATAATCGTCAGCCACAGTATGGAGGATATGGCGAGATACTGCGACGATATAATCGTCATGTCGTCCTCGCGCGTGGTTGCACAGGGCGACCGCAATGAGATATTCTCCCGTGCGGCTTCGCTTGAGAGCATAGGGCTCGATATCCCCGAGATAACCAAGCTTATGATGATCTTAAAGGAAAACGGAGCGGATGTGCCCGACAATATATATACAGTTGATGATGCGCTCATCGCTGTTATGTCGCTATTTGGAGGTGCTCAATGAAAAGTATAGCACTTGGACAGTACTATCCTGCAAGCTCCGTGATACACCGCCTTGACCCGAGAGTCAAGATAGTGCTTGCAGTCATATATATAATCTGCAGCTTTTTGTGTAAGAATGTATTCAGCTTTGTGCTCCTTGCACTGAGCGCGGTATTGCTGATACTTATGAGCCGTATACCTCTGAAAACGGTATTCAGATCGCTTAGGGCTATAATATTTATACTGATATTCACCGCGATACTCAACGTGTTCTGGACACGCGGAGAGGGTGATCCATTATTCAGCTTCGGAATAATAAAGGTGTATGCATCGGGACTTTACAATGCGGCATTCATAGTGATAAGGATAATCGCCATGATAATCGGAAGCAGTATATTTTTGACCTACACCACCACGCCGATACAGCTTACGGACGGCATCGAGCAGCTCTTGTCACCGCTGAAAAAGATAAAGGTGCCCGTGCATGAATTTGCAATGATGATGACCATTGCGCTCAGATTCATTCCCACGATAGTTGAGGAAACTGAAAAGATCATGAATGCGCAAAAGGCAAGAGGCGCGGATTTCACGAGCGGCTCGCTCTCAAAACGTGCAAAGGCACTCATCCCGGTTCTTATTCCGCTCTTTATATCTGCATTCAGACGTGCAGGAGATCTTGCTGTGGCTATGACATGCCGATGTTACAGAGGCGGAGAGGGCAGGACAAGGCTGAATGTGCTTAAGTGTCATGCGAGAGATCATCTGTTCCTGCTCTCATCCGTGGCATTTGCCTGCGCGATAATATTCATAAATATTTTCGGATTCGGATATACTATGTAAGGATGTGCCGTATGAAGATATTACTTAAGCTTTCATATCTCGGTACGGATTTTTGCGGTTATCAGGTGCAAACGGGCAAGCGAACGGTACAAGGGGAGCTGACACGCGCTTCGCGTGAATTGTTCAATTATGATTGCGACATAACAGGCTGCAGCAGGACCGACAGCGGAGTGCATGCCAATATGTTTTGCGCCACTGTGTCTAAAAAGGGCTGTGATCAGCTCTGCACAGATCTTGATGAGGGCAGGATAAAGCTTGCGCTCAATGCACATCTGCCGCGCGATATCAGAGTTTTTTCGGCGGAATGGGTAGATGACGGATTTCACCCGAGATATGATGTTAAATACAAGGAATATATATACAGGATATATCAGGGGGAAAGATATGCCCCGTTTATGGAGGACAGAGCCCTGATATATAAAAAAAGATTCAGTGAGAAAGACATTGAGCGCATGAAATGTGCCGCAGGGCATTTTGTCGGAAAGCATGATTTCCGTGCATTCATGGCAAACGGCTCAAAGGTGCTTTCCACTGTAAGAGATGTGAAATATGCGCGGATAGATGTGTGCGGTGATGAGATAATATTCACTGTTGCCGCGGACGGATTTCTCTATAATATGGTGCGGATAATGGCAGGAACACTTATATCTGTCGGCGAAGGCAAGACGGACTGCGATGATATTCCAAGTATCATTGCATCGCTTGATCGCTCAAGGTCAGGTCAGACTGCAGCGGCACACGGACTATATTTAAATCATGTAGCTTACTGACTGTATCACAGCAAAAAAGAAAGGAAAGGATATGCCAAACAAGAACCGAACATATTCATCTGTTTTAAGCAATATAAAGAAAACAGCCTCAAAGGTCATGTCGGCACATCCTTTGCGTAAGCTTGAGGCGCGATATGCGTCAAGGCTGGAGCACGAAGGCATTGAGGACTGCGCCGCAAGACGCGCGTCGATAAGAGCAAAAAGCATAAGTATCATAAGCTTTTTGTTGCTCGCTGCGCTTATAGTGTGCGCCTTTGCCTTTGGCAACGAGAGCATCAGCCTTAGCGGTGTATACTATATGTACCGTGAGGTGGATGCCATGGGAGATGCGGGAGTGGGCGAGAACAGACGGCTTGATTATTCCATACCCGTAAAAAATCAGGATCTTGCACTTTTTAAAAACGGACTGTGTGTGGCAAGCGATGCGGAATTACAGGTGTTCAACAAAAACGGACATCAGACTCTCGGCGTCAGCTTGTCCTATACCGATCCAAAGGTGCTGGCTTTTCGTGACCGCATACTTGTGTATGATCTCGGCGGCAGAGGATTTTGTCTGTACAATTCCTTTACCGATTTGTACAGTGAAAGCAGGGAATATCCTATAAGTGCGGCGGCAGTGTCGGACAGCGGCATATTTGCGATAGTCGGCAGATCACAGTCTTATGATTGTGAGGTCACGGTGTATGGTGAGGATATGCAGAAGATGTTTTCCTACTCAAGAAACGATTACGCCGTAAGCTGTGATATAGATGCAAAAGGTAAGCACCTCGCGCTTGCAACACTTACATCAAACGGCGGAAGCGCTGCATCCTATGTAACTGTGGTAGATATAAAAAAGCAAGAGGCAGTTGCAAATGTAAAGGTGCCGTCGGCTGTATATGAGTGCAGATATATCGAGCGCGGCAGGCTTGCATGCATATGCTCTGACAGAGTCGTTATATATGACACGGATCTTGATGTGTGCGGAGAATATCTATATGATATGGGTGAGCTTTTCAGCGCATCGTGTGATATTGACGGTGACGGTGTCGTATTGATGTTCTCAACTGACAAAACAAAGAAGAAATATACTGCAGTATATCTGAATTCAAAGGGAAAAATAAAGCTTGAATACGGATATACGGGGGATGTGTCCGACATAAAGGCGTATGACGGATATGTATTCATAGCCGATAAGACAGGTGTTTTGAGGATAGATACGGATAACTCAAATGAAAAAACGGCACAGATAGAGTCTGACGGCGGTAAGATAATAGTTTGCGGTAAGGATAAGGTGATATTGGCGCGCAGGAGCGTGGCTGATGTCGTTGATACATTTAAATAGGTCTGCTTATATCGGATCTTTTTCGTGGGGGATATAATGGGAATAATATTTGATCTGCTTTTGGCAGTTTTGCTGTGTTACAGCATATTTCGTGGGTACAGGAGCGGTTTTCTTGTTTCAGCGTCGGGGATAATCGCGATAATACTTGCCTCTGTGTTTACAAAGATGTTTTCGCTTGGAGTTATAGGATTCATTCTTTTGAACATCCTTCTCTCTGTTGCGGTGGCATTTTGCGCAAAGCTGATAAGAAAGCTGAAGATACCTGTTGTCAAGACGGTGGATACATTGCTTGGCATAGGCTTTGGATTTATAGACGGCGCGCTCAAGGTGATAATAATAGCTCTTATAGCTTATTTTGTATCTCTATTTACATCTGCGGATATACTTGAAGGATCGTATGTTATAGATTTTATAGCGAATGGCGGTATATTCGATTTTGTAAGTGAGTTTATCGTTGGATATGTATGAGTCTGCTCTTGTGCAGGATCATAAGCAAAAACAGGAATGAAACAGAATGAAAAGGTAATTTAGATCATGGTTATGTGTTCACGTTGCCATAAGAGAATGGCAGTCGTATTTGTTACAAGACTTGAAAACGGAGAAAAGACCTCCAGCGGACTTTGCATCAAATGTGCAAAGGAGCTTGGAGTTCCCGTTGATAATATGCTTGGAGATATCTACGGAAAAATGGGAATATCTCCCGAGCAGCTTGAAAATATGGAAAGCGAAGTGTCAGGCATACTTGAGGGTATGGATGAGGGCGAGGACGGCGGTGCACCTGCCATAGATATTCCGAAGCTCTTTAAAGACACGGGAATATTCGATGCAATAAAGGGCAAGGATCAGGACCTTGACGGTGCGTCGGACGCAAATATGCCCATAAGAAATGAGGGTGCCAAGGGATCAAAGCAGGCACACGGTAAAAAGGAGTATAAATACCTTACGACCTATTGCCGCAATCTTACAAAATATGCGCGCGAGGGCAGGCTTGACAAAATAGTCGGCAGAGAGCGTGAGATGGACAGAGTCATACAGATACTTTGCCGCCGACAGAAGAACAATCCCTGTCTTATAGGTGAGCCTGGTGTGGGAAAGACCGCCATTGCCGAGGGACTTGCGATAAAGATAGCCGAGGGAAATGTTCCATATAAATTGAAGGACAAGGATATATATCTCGTTGACCTTACAGCACTTGTTGCAGGAACACAGTTCCGCGGACAGTTTGAGTCGAGAATACTTGGATTGCTCAGCGAAGTAAAGGATTGCGGCAATGCGATACTTGTGATAGATGAGGTCCACAATATAGTTGGAACGGGCGATGCAGAGGGCAGTGTTAATGCGGCAAATATATTAAAGCCGGCTCTTTCGCGCGGCGAGATACGCATAATCGGCGCGACCACTCTCAACGAATACAGAAAATATATAGAAAAGGATTCGGCTCTAGAACGCAGATTCCAGCCTGTTACGGTAAATGAGCCGTCATGCGACGAGGCAGTTGAGATGCTGCGCGGCATCAGCCATTATTATGAGGAGTTTCACCGTATACACATACCTGACAGTCTGCTCAGGACGGCTGTTATGATGTCGGAGAGATATATAACCGACAGATATCTGCCCGATAAAGCCATAGACCTTCTGGATGAGGCGGCGTCAAAGCTCTCTCTTTCAAGCGCGGCACTTAATGAATCCCTTGAGATACATGATAAATTGCTGTCGCTTAAATCCGAGAGAGAAGAGATCGAGAACAGGATCACCAATGACGATGATCAAACGCAGAAGAAGTATCAGGACATAGCCACCGTGCAGTCCAAGGAGATGCAGCTTAAAGAAAGACTTGGCGAGATAGAGGGCGAATGCGACAAGGTAGAGCTTACATCAGCCCAGCTTGCACAGGTCATTGAGATCTGGACGGGAATACCTGCAACATCCATAACAGAGGATGAATTCAAAAAGATAGACAGGCTTGCAGGCAAGCTTAAAGAGCATGTTGTAGGTCAGGACGCGGCTGTAGATGCAGTGTCAAGAGCGGTCAAGCGCAACCGCGCAGGTATATCTTACAAGAGAAAGCCTGTATCGTTTATCTTTGCGGGACCTACGGGAGTTGGTAAGACCGAGCTTGTAAAGAGACTTGCGGAGGAATTGTTTGATTCGCCCGAAACTCTTATAAGACTTGATATGTCTGAATTCATGGAAAAGCATTCTGTGTCAAGGATAATTGGCTCACCTCCCGGATATGTGGGATATGACGACGCAGGTCAGCTTACCGAAAAGATACGCAGACGCCCCTATTCCGTGGTGCTCTTTGATGAGATAGAAAAGGCACATCCCGATGTCCTCAATATCCTTTTGCAGATACTTGATGACGGCAGGATAACGGATGCTCACGGCAAGACCGTTAATTTTGAAAACACAGTGATAGTCATGACGACAAATGCGGGAAGCGAGAGCGGATCCGGCGTAGTTGGATTTACGGGATATGGCGATCAGGGTGCGGATATCAAAACCGAAAAGGCACTTTCCACCTTTCTTCGCCCCGAGTTTATCAACCGTGTGGATGAAATAATCACCTTCCGCAGTCTTGATAAAAAGGATTTTGCGGCTATTGCCAAGATAATGCTCGGAGAGCTTGCTCTTGCACTGACTGAAAAGAATATATCCTTCAGGTACACACATGATGCGGCTTGCCTTATTGCAGAAGCTTCATACAGTGAAAAGTACGGCGCGAGAAATATGCGCAGATATATACAGAAAAATGTGGAGGATGAGCTTGCACAAAGGCTCATATCCGATCATACGCACAGCATAAAGGCAGTTAAGCTGTACGTTGAAGGAGGCAAGCTTGCCATTGCAAGCATGTAAAATGATCGGGTATTATTTGCATTTTGATGCATGATACTTACGGCCGCGCAAAAATGCAATGAGAGGTGTACGAAAATTATGAATGACAGAGCAAAGAGCCTTGATATATGTCAGCTCGTACAGGAATTGAATACGGACACAGATCTCGGGCTTTCCAAAAAAGAAGCAAGAGAAAGGCTCGCATCAGCGTTGGAGAGTGATGCCACGCGAGGCTCATCTTACTTTGTACGCCAGAGGAGACCTGCATACGCATGCTTTTTTGCGATCTTAAAGATGCTTCCGTCCATACTTTTGCTTTTTGTTGCCGTATCTGCATTCTTCATGGGCAGGGCACAGCTTGCAGTGACCGTGATAAGCACATTTGTCAGCGGAGGCATAATATCGGGCATGCTGTATCTGAGCGCGCAGAGGGAAAATGAGCGTTTACTTCTGTATTCCAATCCCACCTCGCGCGTGCTGCGCGACGGGTGCGTGTATGTTACCGATTCTCGAAATGTCGTCGTCGGTGATATCATAGAGCTTGCATCGGGGGATTATATCCCCTGCGACTGCAGGATAATAGGCGACGGATACATAGTGCTTGACCGTATATACGGTGCTGACGGCAAGGTGTGTAAAAAATGTGTAGGTTCAGATGAGCTTGACGGTATATTGCTTGCAGGGTCGTTCGTGATCAGCGGAAATGCAAGAGCCGTTTGCTATGCTGACGGCGAAAATACCGAGAACCATAAGTTTCTTGGCGGCGGTATGCTCGGAGAAAAGAATTCAGACCCCAAAATAGTCCGCGAGGCACACGGAGCACTCTACAGGTGGTCAACGGTGCTGTCCGTTGCGGCACTTTGCTTTTCAACGGTGGGTATATTCACCGCCTCGGATGTAGGCATCCTTGAGGTGTTTCTGATGCTGCTCTCGTTTATGCTGTCACTGACCCTCGTGTCATCTCCGATAGCAGGCAGGATACTTTGTGCATCCATGCAAAAGAAAGCCGCGAAAAGTCGAAACGGTGCGGATTTTGCCATCATCAAGAATAATTCCGCTATGGACGAGCTTCAGAATGTGACTGATATATTGCTTCTCGGAAAAGCTCCGATAAGTGACGGTGAGCTGCATTATTCATCCATGCTCAGATCTGCAAGTGTAATAAACACCTGCGATATGTCCGAGGATTCGAGAATATTGCTTGAATGTGCGTATGCGTATGTTCAGGCAAGAAAAGAGCATTTCGACATAAGATATGTGTGCGACGAGCTTGACGGCGGCATAGACGGCATGCTCACAGAGTTGGATTTTGACAGACAGCGCACAGATATGAAGATAAAGTCTCTTTATTATGTAAAGGACGGTGTCAGCGGCTCGGGATATGCCTGTATCGAGGAGAATTCCGAGAGCTACAGAGTAAGCGTAACAGGCGATGCATCGGTATTGCATACATGCAAAAAATTCCGACTTCACGGGGATATCTCCGACTTTACGGACGGCGATGTGATGCTTGCATCAAATTACCTGAAGGATGCCGAGAGCGTCGGGGAGAGAGTGTTTACCGTTATATCCGAGCATGACGGAGAGAATGTATTTGAGGGCATGATCGGATTTTGCGAGAGAGAGGCACAGGAATATGCCGAAATATGCGATATGCTTTCTGCCCAGGGCGTAAAGGTCACCATAATGTCGGATCTGTGTGATAATTACATTACGGGATGTGTAAAGAGGCTCGGAATTCAAGAAAATGATATACGCTTTGCGCATGACGGCGTGTCTTTCTGCGCAAACGGAGATGCAAAAGCATATCTCGGCTACAGCGCCGATGATGCCATAGAAGCGGTCAAGGCTATACATGCGCGCGGCGGAAGGGTGGCTGTGTGCGCTATCGAGGATAAATATCTGCCTGCAATGCTTATGGCTGATGTTTCGGTAAGCTATGACAATATAAATTACGGATCAAAGAAATATCCCGAGTCCATGTTTCCGGAAATGAAGGCTGACGGAGATGAGAACGGTGTGAGATGCTCACAGAGAATGCGAAGCTCTGTCTCGGTCATCATAGGCAGGACATGCTCTGCAGGCGGAGGACTCAGAGGACTGATGAATGCGATGACCACATCGCAGTTCTTCTCATTTTGCTATCTGAGAATGGTAAAGGGCTTTGTAGAGTTTGAAATCGCGCTTGCGCTCCTTATATTTTTCGGTGCGATATTCGGAATATCGCTGATCAGCTATCCCGTTATACTGTTGCTTTGTGTGGGCGTGGTATTTTTCTCAGCCGCGGCATACTCGGGCTTTAAGCCGAGAATGCTGTATGACAGCGGAGAAAGCAATATAAATAAGCTGTTTTCGGAGCTTAAGATAGGCATATTGTCTCCGATCGCGGCAACGACTGTATACGCTGTTGCGGCGGCATTGCTGTATAGCGGCGGATATATAGACGGTGTGGCGGCGTTGCCCCTGTCCACGCTCATTGCTGTGATACTCACTCTTTTGTGGAGATTTTTCGGCTCTATGAAGCTGTGCCTTGGAAAAAGCGTCAGTATGTCAGATATAAAGGATCTTGCCGAAAGACCGAGAGGCTCGTACGGCGTGCTTAATATGGCGGCGATAACATTGGTAATATCGTCTGTGGCAAGAATGTTCCTCACCGCACTCATATTTCCTTCATTTAATTATGAGTACGGATTTAACGGCTTTGGTGTCGTCACGCTCGTTTTGCTTGCGCTTTATGTTGCGGTATTCATGCTGTGTGAGCTTATATGCCGTATTGCCATCGTCATATCGGGAAAAAATATTAAATAATCTTTTGGGATGCACATATAATCTTAGTATGTGCGTCCCATTTTTTATTGGATCTTCATCAGACGTAAAAGGAGGTGCTTTATGAAGCGAGTAAGCTTTTTGGAACTGCAGGAAAGAGAGATGATCAATCTCTGCACGGGCGAGAAGCTCGGATTTGTGTGCGATCTTGATATGGATGTGGATATAGGACAGATACTGTCCGTCACGGTGCTCTCACAAAAGGAGGTGCCGTTTTTTAAAAAGAGGGAAGAATATATCATCCCTTGGCGCAGGATAGAATGCATAGGCGAGGATACGCTTTTGGTAAAGATACCTGCAAATGAATTGTGCAATTATCAGAATGCGTGCGGCAAAAAGAAATGCAAAATGTAAACATATTGTAAATTGTATAAAAAACTATTGAAATAATCAAAACGTTATGTTATAATAACTCCGCTTGCCGTATGGCAAAGTAATATTATCACACACACAGAGGAAGGCTTGCGCTTTCGGTGTCGTATAAAAAGAAAATTTATATGATCTTTGCGTACAAAAACTTCTGTGGTGGAAAAAACCGAAGGAGGACATATAAATGTCTGTTATTTCAATCAAGCAGCTCCTCGAAGCAGGAGTGCATTTTGGACATCACACAAGAAGATGGAACCCTAAGATGGCTGAGTACATCTTCACAGAGAGAAACGGTATTTACATCATTGACCTTCAGAAGACTGTTAAGAAGTTTGACGAAGCTTACATGTTTGTAAGAGAGCTTGCCGAGAACAACGGTAACATCCTTTTCGTAGGTACAAAGAAGCAGGCTGCAGAGGCTATCAAGGAAGAGGCTCTTCGTTGCGGTCAGTACTATGTAAATGTTCGTTGGCCCGGTGGTATGATGACCAACTTCAAGACTATCAAGAAGTCTATTGCACGTCTTAACAGCCTTAACAAGATGGCTGAGGACGGCACATTCGATATGCTTCCCAAGAAGGAAGTTGCTTCTCTCCAGAAGGAGATCTTCGACCTTGAGAAGAACTATGGCGGTATCAAGACAATGGAACAGCTTCCTGATGCTATTTTCATCGTTGACCCCAGAAAAGAAAGAAATGCAGTTCTTGAGGCAAAGCGCCTTGGCATTCCGGTAATCGCTATCGTTGACACTAACTGCGATCCTGATGATGCTGACTACGTAATTCCCGGTAACGATGACGCTATCCGCGCTATCAAGCTCATCTCCTCCGTTATAGCTGACGCTGTTATCGAAGGTAAGCAGGGCGAGCAGACAGTTGAGGCTGAGGCTGAAAAGACAGAGGCTGAGGCTGTTGAGGACGCTGAAAACGCATAATTACCAAAAATCAATATACTGATTTTATAACTGAAAGGAAATACTAAAATGGCAAACATTTCTGCAAAAGACGTTGCTGCTCTCAGAGCAAAGACAGGTATCGGCATGATGGACTGCAAGAAGGCTCTCGTTGAGGCTGACGGCGATATGGAAAAGGCTATCACTATCCTTCGCGAGAAGGGTGAGCTCAAGGCACAGTCCAAGATGGCTACAAGAATTGCGGCAGACGGTATCGTTGATATCCTCAAGGACGGCAATACAACAGCTATCATCGAGGTAAACTCTGAAACAGACTTCGTTGCTAAGAACGAGTCCTTCAAGGAATTCGTTAAGGATCTTCTTAAGACTATCATTGCAAACAAGCCCGCTGATGTTGATGCACTTCTTGCATCTGACTATATAGATGGCTCTTGCACAGTTGATGCAAAGCTTAAGGAAATGATATTCAAGATCGGCGAGAAGATAAGCATCCGCCGTTTCGCAGTTGCAGAGGGCGTTACAAGCACATATATCCACGGTACAGGTTCTATCGGTGTAGTAGTTTGCTTCGATACAGACTGTGCTGATAAGGAAGGATTTGACAGATTCGCAAAGAACATCGCTCTTCAGGTAGGCGCTTACACAACTCCTTACCTCAACAGAGAGTCTGTTCCTGCATCTGTTATTGACTCCGAGAAGGCTATTCTCATGGCTCAGATCGCAAACGATCCTGCTAATGCAAACAAGCCCCAGAACATCATCGAAAAGATGGTTATCGGTAAGATAAACAAGTTCTACAGCGCAAACTGCTTGCTCGACATGGAATACTTCATCGACGACAAGCTCACTGTTTCCAAGTATGTAGCTGAAACAGAAAAGGAACTCGGCGGTTCTATCAAGATCACCAACTTCTATCGCTTTGAAAAGGGCGAAGGTATCCAGAAGAAGGAAGAGGACTTCGCAGCTGAGATCGAAAAGCTCACAAGCGGCAATAACTGATATTGATACTATCATAAAAAAGACATTGGGATCAGGAATTTTCCTGATCCCAATGTCTTTTATGTTTACTGTTCCGTTGGCTTATATTCCGATATATCTATCTTATCAAGCTCGCTTTTTTGTATCCGTCCCTTTGTTCTTTCAAAATATTGGATATTGTTGCGAAGCATGAACTGAAACTGATTGTTCGGTGTTCTGCTTTCGGCATTTGCGATATACAGAAATTTTTTCAGCATCTCCTCGGACATGTAGAATGCTATCTGCGGTTGTTCCTTCATATATCTGTTTCCTCCTTTTGTGCTTCTGATCTTGTGGATCTGTATTTAGCCGCTTCTCGTTCGGCTGTACGAAAAGCTGATGGGTTATATTTTTTTAAAAGAGCCAGAGCCTTGTCGGTGCATTCAAAGTAGACTATGATCTTCTCACCGTCGTTCTCAAAAATGCCGTAATATATATGCTCTGCATCAAGACCCGATATGAAAAGATAGTCTTTTTCAATTATGACCTCGTCGAGATGCTTTTCGGCGGCATCGGTATACTTGCCTATCTCGGTGAAGTTCTTTATGCATATGTCAAGCTTGCCTTTGCGCGATTTTTTACCGTAAATGCTGACAAATGATATAGTGTCGCCGAATATGGAATATTCAAATTCTACATGTGTGTATTTCCATGTGAGCAGGTATGCTATAACGGTAAGCGTTATTATGACGAGGATGAAAGGTACATAGAAAAACGGTGGGCAGAACATAAGTATAAGAAATGTCGGCAGGGTAAATATTATGATATATGCTAAAATAAGCCCCACCTTTCGCCAGAAAAGAGTGCCTTCTGTATTTTGTTTTACTATATGTTCGTAGCCGCTTCCTTCAAACATGATCTCCTCCAAATATACGGTGCGTTTTTATTTATTTCAGTATAGCACATATTGCGGATTTTTTCAATCGGAAAGAAAAAATTTTTACAAAAATTACAGAAAAAATATTTAAAATACTATTGAAAAAAATCATTGTTTGTAGTATAATAAAATATAAAATACAGGCTGGGCAATATTGCCGCGCCGAATTGACATTGTAATTAAAATTTATTGATATGAAAAGGAGAGAAAAAATGAAAGACTGTGCTATTTGCAGAGTATCTTCCGATGTTATCGAGAAGATATCCGACGTTATGTTTGCAAAGAAGAGAAAAGAAGAGGCTAAGAAGAAGGCTGTCGTTCTCACAATTGTATGCGCTTCCATCGCCGCTGTTGTAGGTGCATGTGTTGCGGCTGTTATCATCATCTCCAAGAAGAGAGAAGAGAACGTAGTTAAGGTAGCATTTGAAAAGGTTAAGTCCAAGCTCAAGCTCAACAAGCCTGCAGCTGAGGAAGTTGACGACGCTGTATGCGAAGAAAACTGCGAGGATGTTGAAGTAAGCTTTGAAGAAGCAGAGAATTCTGACGAAGCAGAGGCTTGATCGCATTTTTAAAAATACCGCTTGCCGTTCGGCAGGCGGTATTTTTCGTTTGTAAATGTATTGACATATCCGAGATATTATGTTATAATATAGAACATAAGTTCGCATTTTGCATGGCGAGCGAGATCTTTGAGTGAGGTGTATTATGGGCAGATGCATATTGCATTGTGATATGAATAATTTTTATGCGTCGGTCGAATGCATGCTTGACAAGAGTCTTGCCGATCGTCCGATCGCCGTATGCGGTGATGTTGAAAAGCGGCAGGGAATAGTGCTTGCCAAAAATTACAAGGCAAAGGCTTTCGGGGTAGAAACGGGTGAGCCGGTCTGGCAGGCAAAGCAAAAATGCAAGGATCTTGTCATAGTACCGCCGCATTTTGAAAAATACAGGGAGATCTCAGATGCCGCGCGTGCAATATATTTTGATTACACAGATGCTGTCGAGCCTTTCGGACTTGACGAATGTTGGCTTGATGTGACAGGCTCGCTTAAGCTTTTCGGAAGCGGAGAGGAGATAGCCGACAGCATACGAAAAAGGATCAAAAGCACGCTCGGGGTAACTGTTAGCGTCGGCGTGTCATTTAACAAGGTGTTTGCTAAGCTTGGAAGCGACATGAAGAAGCCTGATGCAGTCACGGTGATAAGCGAGTCAGATTTTAGAGAGAAGATATGGGGGCTTCCTGCCAAGGATCTTTTTGGCGTCGGCAAAAATACCGAGATTTCATTTAAGCGCATGGGTATCTTCACCATAGGAGATATAGCACGCGCGCCGTGTGAGATACTTTCGTCAAGGCTTGGTAAATGCGGACGTCAGCTGTATGAGAGTGCAAACGGCTTGGACGCATCAGAGGTCGTTTGCCGAGATATAGATATGATAGATAAGAGTGTGGGGCACGGAACTACCACCGAGAGAGATCTTGTGACTGATTCAGAGGTGGAGATATGCATACTTGATCTGTGCGACAGCATTGGTCATAAGCTGTACAAGTGCCGCAAAAAAGCCACGGGAGTGGAGATATCTATAAAGGATAATCGCTTAAACTGCTTTTCAAGGCAGAAGAGGTTCAGCGTGCCGACGAACAGCCCGACTTATATTGCAGGTGAGGCATATAAGCTCTTTTTGAAGCATTATCACTGGGACAGGGGCGTGCGCGCCGTAACCGTGCGTGCGATCGATCTTGTTGAAAACGACGCGCCGTATCAGATCGACATGTTTTCCAATGCGGAAAGGATATCCAAGCTTGAGAGCGTTGACAGCACCGTGGAAAGACTGAAGGAAGAATTCGGAGACGGCGTACTTAAGCGCGCCGTTATGATACATGATAGATAAAGGCTTGATTTGATTGCGCTTTTTCCCGCTTTTTTGGAAAAAAGCTTGGCAAAAAACTTTCTCGCATGTAGTGGATTACTTTGAGTGTATCGTGTAACCATGACGCACGGTGAGATTTTAAGAAAGCTTGGCAAAAAACTTTCTCGCATGTTGTGGATTGGTTTGAGTGTATCATGTAGCCGTGGAATAAATATAAATTCAATGTTATGCGGACCGCCGACGAATGCAAGCAAGTTGCCGACGGTCCGCAAAAATGTTGAAATGTTGATTGTTTCATGTCATCATGATACACAATAATTTTATGATAACCCGTATATACCGGCGAATGCAAGCAAGTTGCC
>CAZVUD010000022.1:0-27213 GCA_964629615.1 uncultured Clostridium sp.
ACACTAATTTTGCGGAATGCCGCATTTTCGGCATTTCGCTTATAATACATTTTTGAGATAAGATCTGCAGTATGCATCTGCATATCAGAACATTCAGACATTGCGTTGCATATTTGGACACGGACGGTTCTAAAATATAATATTATATTTAAGCAAAGGATCTTGTAATTAATGAAAAAGTATATTTATACAGTCAAAGGTCTTGATACCCACGATGATGAGATCAAAATCGTTAAGCTGTTTCGCGAAAACATTCGTGTCGGCGTGGAATTAACGGCAGATGCATCAAGCGGAAAGATATGTGTGGAGATAGACACGAGATTTTCAAACATAGCGGATGTTGAAGCATCCTTTAAGATAATGCTTGAGCGTGCAGGATATGAGCTCGTATGTCCTCCTGACACGGATAAATTTGCCTACAACGGCGGGAAGCCCCAAAAGGTCAAGACAGTTCCGCTCAGCGTTGCTGTCACAGCTACGGCAATAACTGCCGTGATAGCCGTTCTGTTCACCTATGTTTTCGCAAGCGGTCTTTACAAAAAGAAAAGCTCGGGCTTGCTGACCGATTCGGGATACAGTACACCTATAGATATATCCGATCCGCTTGATAAGCTGGAGATCCTCAATGAGATATTTGCACAGCTCCAGTACGACTACAAGGATCTTTCGACCGATGAGCTCACCGAATATCTCCTGCGTGCCTATGTTCAGGCAACAGGCGACAAATATGCGCAGTATATGAATGCAGAGGAATATGCGCAATTCATATCCTCAAATTCCGGTGAATCCGTAGGTATAGGCATCTCTGTGACCAAGGGGAGCATCAGCATAGCCGGAGAAGAGAAGGAGAGCATCAATATCATTTCGGTTTCCGAAAATTCACCTGCAATGTCAGCGGGTGTGCTTGCAAATGACCAGATCATATCGATAGAAGCTGACGGCAAGACCGTGAATGTTTACGACGTAGGATACAGCGAGGCAGTTGACCTCCTCAGAGGAAAAGAGGGTACTGTCGTTAAGTTCACAGTCGCAAGACAAAGCAAAAACGGCGGTTCGGCAGAGAATATAACCTTTGAGATCCAACGCAAAAAGATAGTTACAAATACAGTAAGTGGCACTGTATGTACTACCGATCAAAATGTAGGAATAGTGCGAATAACTGAATTCGATCTCAAAACACCTCTGCAATTTACAAATGCCGTAGATTCCTTAAAGGATAAAGGCTGTAAGTATTTTGTATTTGATCTTCGCGACAACCCGGGAGGCGACCTGTTATCCATATCCGCAGTTCTTTCGTATTTCTTGTCAGAAGGCGATGTGATAATATCCACCGAGGACAGCCGCGGAAACACGAGCACTGACTACGTAAAACCCGTTGAATACACAGGAAACAGAGCCGATTGCTCGGTCAAAAAAGAGGATATCGGAAAATACAGCGATCTTGAATTTGCGGTCCTTGTCAATAAGAATACCGCAAGCGCCGCCGAGCTTTTCACAGCAACCGTCAAGGATTATTCTCTCGGAACGGTAGTCGGCGTTAAGACATACGGCAAGGGATGCATGCAAAATATCCTTCCGCTTGCCCAGTACGGCATTGAAGGTGCAATACGTGTTACCACCAAAATGTATTTTTCAAAAAGCCATACCGTATATCACAATATAGGCATAGAGCCTGATCATACTATCGAATTGTCAACAGAAGCCGCCGAAATACCGACAGGTCTGCGCGGTCATGATATCGATAATCAGTTGCAAAAAGCGATCAGCATAATAACAAATAAATAATCAACATATCAAGGAGATTTAAACCATGGCAGAGAAGCAGCTTTATACACCGGAAGGCTTTAAGGAGCTTACAGACGAGCTCAATTACCTCAAAACAGTTAAGCGAGAAGAGATCAAGGAAGCTATTGCAGTAGCCAAATCCTTCGGTGACCTTTCGGAAAATGCAGAATATGACGAGGCAAGAACAGAGCAGGCAAAGACAGAAGCCCGCATCACAGAGCTTGAAGCTCTTGTTGAAAATGCAATCGTAGTAGATGAATCCAAGATCGACACAAGCGTTATCTCACTCGGATCTACAGTAGTAGTTTACGACGAGGACGAGGATGAAGAGATCAAATACAGCATTGTCGGATCAAATGAAACAAATCCTCTTTCGGGTAAGATCTCGGATCAGTCCCCCATAGGCAAGGCACTCATGGGCAAGAAAGAGGGCGAAACTGTTCTCGTGGACACACCTGTAGGAACTGTGACCATGAAGATCCTCAACGTTACAAGATCACAGAAGAGCGATTCCTGATATATGGATAATAACGACGGATCCAAATTAGAAGGGCGCGAGGTCCACATTGAAAATGAGAGCCGCGTCGCAAAAGCAATAAGCAACTTCTGGTATCACCACAAATGGACGGTGATAATAGTTACGTTTTTTGTCGCAGTATTCATTATAATATTAGCTCAAATGCTTTCAAGAGTTTATTACGATTGTAAGATCACATTTGCAGGCAATTATAAGCTTTCTTCCGCATCACAGAGCATGATCGCAAACGATCTTCAGGGCTTGATGAAGGAAGATCTCAACGGCGACGGCGAAAAGCACGTATCTATAATCCACTATTCGGTATATTCGGAAAGCCAGATGAAAGCCGCAAACAAAGACAAAGATAACGGTGTCATCGTAAACTCTCAGGATAACACTACTGCATTTAATCAGTTCTTCCAATTTACAGGCAGCGGAGAATCCTCAATATTCTTTTTAAGTGAATATCTTTATGATATATTAAAAAAGGAAAACAGGCTCCTGCCGCTGAATGAGATATTCGGAGAGGATATGCCGATGGGCGCCATGAGCGACGGCTTTGGTGTAAAGCTTTGTGACAGCGCACTCTACGCGCGGTATTCATCGTTTGAGATATTCCCGAGGGATACCGTAATATGTATTGCAAAGCCACTTGTTTGGGGCAACAGCTCAAAGGAAGATACATATAACAGCATAAAAGCATATTTCAAGGAGATCCTTGAATGTGAGTAAATAAAAAACCGCTCATATAGAAATACAAAATCGGCAATAAAAATAAAAGAGAGCGTAATGCGGAACGAAAATTCCACATTACGCTCTCTTTTTTGCTTTCTATGCGTGATGTTCTTTGCCGAGGCAAAGAGGTAATGTTGCCCTTCGGGAAGTGATATTGTTCGGCTGTGATCTTCACAGTGATGTTCTATTCGCCCATAAAACTTGCACAGCAAACATCACTCGGCGTAAGCCGAACATCACTGCGAAGCAACATCACTCGCCGCAGGCGAACAAAGCTTGGCGTGATACTCTGTTAAGAGTATCACGCCATTACCGAGCGGTTTTTATTTGTTCTGATCATGCAAGAACAGATCTTACGTATTCTACCCATTCCATTATCTGTGTTTCTTCTTCGATACTTACCTTTGAATCGAAAAGACCCATCTTAATGTTGAGAACCTTGTCGATAACGTTAGTACCTGCCTCAGCAAGCAAAGCCTTTGTCTGTTCAACGCCTTCTTCGCTTCCTGCGGAAATTATTGCAACATTAGCTGTACGAGCCTTTGTAAGCTCTCTTACATAACGGGTGTATTCGTCTGTAAGCTTAGACTTGAGATTTACCATGAGGATAACTATCCTCTCTCTGTCACACGCATATGCAGAGGGTATTCTGTCAACCGCATTTACACTCAACTCGTATTTGTTCTTGATAAAGTTTGCAACAGCAAGCGCCTTCTTCTTTTCAGGGTAGCAAAGTACTCTCATCTTAATAGCCATTTTTGTATCCTCCACTTAAACTGCAGATCTCTCCGCATTTTTTCATAATTATATCATAATACACATATAAAAATCAAGGTATATTATGTAAACATTTGTCTTGATCACTCAAATACGGTCATATCCGCAAGATAAAACCTGTTTCTCATTATCGTGTAAAAGTCATCAAGCTTGTCACAATTAAGGATGGAAAGCTTTTCTCTCATAGCAGATATGAGGTACTCGGGATTGAGATTTTCCGAGCTTCCCGTTGATAGCACGGTCTTTATGGATATTGTACCGTCAGCATATGTTGCACATAAGCTCTTTATAAATTTTATGATATCCACTTCTTTTTCGCCGGATTTTGTCTTTTTTATCATGTTTATGGGAGAAGAAAAGAGAGCATTTATATCTTTTGCGGTATCCTCCGAGCAATAGCTTCCGTGAAGCGTTATCGTATAATCCGCATAAGCGATATCATTGAATTTATTTTCAGGCTTGTATACATCGAGCACATACATCTCATCTGTAAGCTGCTCATTGAGCTGACGCTTTATCTCATCAAATGTTATCTTTCTCTCTATGCGCAGATCCGCCATTTCGCACATGCTCTCACAGCCTACAGGCAGTGGAGCGCCGAACACGAGCTTTGCATGAGGATTGAATCCCTTTGTATACCACATGGGTATGCCTGCGCGTACAAGTATGCGGTGGAAGGTCCTTTGCAGATCCAAATGAGATATGAATTGCAGATTTCCTATCTTGCAAAATTTGATTCGTACGGTCTTTGGCTCATCAAGCATGGGACGCTCAAATTTCGAGTAACAGTTTACTTTGTTTTCGGGCAGCATGAACGTTCACCTCCAAGTCTGTTTGCACCGCATCCGGAGCATTTTTCGCGGCAATTAGGCGTGCAGACGCCCTCATGTGCCTTTTTATTTTCCCTTATAAGGAATTCCTTTGTAACGCCGCAGTCTATGATGTCCCAAGGAAGGATCTCGTCATAGGGTATCCTTCTCGTAGAGTAGAAATCGGTATCTATTCCGGAACGCTTAAAGACATCCATCCACTTATCGTAATCAAAGAATTCTGTCCATGCATCAAACTTAAAGCCTTCACGGCATGCAAGCGCGAGTGCACGTGACAGCTTTCTGTCGCCCTTTGCAAGTATAGCCTCAATGTGGCATGTCTTGGCATCATGGTGCTGATAGCGTATCTTTCTGTCCTTTACGCATTCGCCGACAAATTTCTGCTTTTCCTCAAGCACCTCAAGTGTATCCTGCGGTTCCCACTGGAAGGGCGTAAACGGCTTCGGTATAAAGCAGGATACGCTGAATGTGACCTGCGGAGCTTTATTTCTGTTTCTGTTGGGATTTGCATAGAAGGTTTCAATGACCTTCTTTGCAAGTGCAGGTATGCCTTCAAGGTCCTCATATGTTTCCGTAGGCAGACCCTGCATAAAGTAAAGCTTGACCTGCGTTTTGCCAGCATCAAATGCAACATTTACCGCGCGCATAAGATCGTCTTCAAAGACATTCTTATTTATAACATCGCGCAATCTTTGAGTGCCTGCCTCAGGCGCAAAGGTCAAGGATGAGGATCTTACAGATGCTACCTTGTCCATAAGCTCCTTGGTAAAGCTGTCAACGCGCAATGAGGGGAGAGAGATGCTGACCATATTATCCTCAGTCCATTCAAGCAGCTTGTCAGTAAGCTCCTCAAGATGCGTGTAATCACTTATGGACAGGGAAGAAAGCGACATCTCCTCATATCCTGTATTTTCAAATATACATTTTGCCTGTTCATTCAGAACATCGGGGGATTTTTCTCTTACAGGTCTGTAAATAATACCTGCCTGGCAGAATCTGCATCCTCTGATGCATCCCCTGAATACTTCAAGCATGATCCTGTCATGTACGACCTCGCTGTAAGGCATTATAGCATAATCAGGGAAAGGAACAGCATCGAGATCTTTGATTATGCGCTTTTCTATCCTTGTGGGAATGTCGTCGTATATGGGCGTGTATGCTTTAATAGTACCGTCATCATTGTATGTAACATCGTAAAGGGAGGGAACATAAACACCTTTTATGCTCCTTGCCGCCTCGTGAAGGAAGTCTGCCTTTGTATAAGTACCCTCATCCTTCATTTTTATGTAAAGACGAACTATCTCTACAAGCATCTCTTCGCCTTCGCCTATATTGAACAGATCAAAGAAATCCGCTATCGGCTCGGGATTGTATGAGCACGGACCGCCGCCGATCACAAGCGGAAACTCCTCGCCTCTGTCCTTGGAATACAAGGGCATGCCTGACAGATCCAGCATGTTTAGCACTGTGGTGTAGCACATTTCGTATTGAAGAGTAAATCCGAGGAAATCAAAATCCTTTATATTATCCTTGCTTTCGTGTGCCCACAGAGGAATATCAAATTCACGCATTTTTTCCTGCATGTCCGTCCAGGGGGCATACACACGCTCGCACCATATGTCGTCCTGTCGGTTCAGGCAATCGTACAATATCCTGATACCGAGATTTGACATGCCTATCTCATATGTATCGGGGAATGCAAAAGCGAAGCGCGCCTTTACCTTGGCAGGGTCCTTTATTATCTGACCGTACTCTCCGCCCGAATATCTTCCGGGCTTTGACACCTGCTTCAGTACGGAATTAAGCTTTTCATTAATCAAATCTCATTTCTCCATTCTGCCTTTCGGCTCATTATAGCTTATTTTTTCTTTTTTACATCGATATGCCTGCAAAAGATACCGAGTGCGGATATTATATTGAATATCAATATAAGTGCAGATGAGAAGATGCCCATCTTGATATTTTCGGATGAAGGTATCATAAGCAATATCACACTTACAATGCCAAGCACCGTGCCGAGAACTGCCATAAGCGTTGAGAAGCTCTTATTCTGTGCCTTAGCCTTGATATAGCTTCTTGATTCTATAACAGCATCCGCAATCTTGCTCGGATCTCCGAGCGAATATACGCCGCCGTCTACAAATCCGCTCTCGTTTTTATTGTCCTCAAAAACGCAGGGCTTGTAAACGATCGCCGATACAACACCGACAGGCTTGTTTACCTCAAAATAGTAATCGTTTATATAGGGGCTGTAAGTAGTTACGGCAGTCTTTATACCGTGTCCCGCAAGCATCCTTACAGTGTTTGTAAATTCCTCGCGTATTCTGCTCGATACGATATATCCAAGCTGTGGAACACCGTCAAACGCAACATATATAACGCATTTTGACCTTTGATCCTGTGACGATGCCGTAACTGCGCTGTCAGATACCACCTTCATTCCGTGGATAGCCATAAAGTTTCGGTCACCTATGACCACATGCAAATGCGAATCCATATAGAATTCAATACCGTTGTCACGCACGGAAATTATGTTTATATCAGCACACGATGTATCGATACTACCGGAAAACAGCTTTGCTATCGGGTCACCGAGAGAGCGGAAGGCGCGCTCGGCAAGCGTGATCGCCTCAGACACATCTACATTGTTCTCAGGTCTTATCTCAACAGATTCAGTAATATCCACTGCATCGCGGTCATCAAACATCAGAGTATCAAGCTCGGAATATTCATAAAATGACGATTCGCTCACTATTGCAGAACCGTATTTTTTCATTTTCTTTACGCTGTAATAATAGGGAATAGTGCTTACAAGAGAAAATGAAACAGGCAATCCCATAAATATTACCGTCACTACAGAGGAAAGTGCCGCATAAGAATTTCCGTTCGTAACGAGAGTTATGCATCCAATTATAAGTGCCGCTATGGGAACTATGCCCATAAAATACATAACTCGCATGCATTTAACGCTCTTTTTGCTCATTCTGTGGAAATATCCGTTTGCAATATCCGCACGGCGAACCCTGTAAATATTATTTCCGAGCAGATTGTCAGAGGATGTGAGATTTCTTCTGCCGTTCTTTTCATTCTTTTCGGTATTGGTCTTGTTGAATCTTTCGGCAGAATACAGCACGCCGTCGCTTGATACAACATCAAATGTGCAGGCTTCAGCCTCACACTGCAGAATATCCGATATCAGTGCACATATAACATACAGTATAACGATAGCTCCGCTCGTCATGATGCGATCGTCTGCAACTACATATGAACTGTTTTCAAATATGATCAGAAAGATATCGTATATTAGCTGAATTATTACCAAAAAAGCAGATACCGAATAATTAACGGGATCAAGCTTTGCTATTCCAACGATTCCTTCTATAAGTCCGGGAGCAGCTATCGCGCTGACTGCAAGAACACAAAGCATCTCAATATAGGGATACAATTCCTGATCTAAGGTCTGATCCATCCAATACATTACTCCAAAGAAGATCAGAACAACTGCTATAAGAGTTGTAAAGGCAGTCTTAATGATAAGCCCGCGCTTATCGTGTGTATAACGTGCGCGTATCTCGTCCTTTTGTGAAGGATCTAAATATTCCTTTCCGCTGTATCCAAACAAGCGTGAGGAATATGCACCCTTTTTGTTTTGTATATCACGCTTTATTCGGCTCGTTCTGCCTGCTCCCGCCTCGGAATTGATATCATCGTCATAACCGAAATCAAGGAGAAGGGAAATATCATCGTCATCAAGTGCAGATTCCTTGTCATTTTCAGGCTTCATATTTATGTCGCCGTCAATGGATCTGTGCACGACGTATGCGGCATCTGAAAGATGTCCCTGCAATGGATCGTATATGTATTCATCTGAATCTTCCTTTGTATCTTGCCCGTTGTCATCAGTATGATCTGATACACTCACCGTATCGCAGGCGTTCTGTTTTATTGAAACATCCGTGTCATCAAAGATATCGATTTCTTCTTCGGTGTTGCCCGTGGGTATAATGCCGATATCATCGTAATCAATGTCATCTTTGTAATTAAGCAGGCTCTCGGAAGTATATTCTTCGTCCTGCTCTTTGTCATCCGATACATTATAAGTGTCATCAATATCGGGCTCGGCGACGTCGTCATAGCTATCCGTATCATCCAAGCATACAGGATCTTCATCCTCAACGCTGTCCTCAAGGGCAGGGAAATTATCTGATGTCACATCTAATTCCGTATCCATGTCGGTATCCGATATATCAGTATCCGATACATCATCAGCAGCATTGCTCTCAGCACTTACCGTAGCATCACCGCGGTTGCCGAACATTATCCTGAATACATTCTCAACAGCCGTGACCTCATCCTTTTTAGTCTTGTCGATAGGCTCATTAAGAATATTCTCGGTGATAACAGGCTCATCTGCAGCAGTGTCATAACTTGTTTCATCATCAGAGACTGCTCCGGATCCTTCGGATATATCATCCGCGATATCTTCTTCGACCGAATCGTCTTCTTCGATATCATCTTCATTGATCACATCGTCTTCGTCGAATGCATCGTCTGTCAAGTCATCCTCTTCGATATCATCTTCTTCGATTACATCTTCTTCAATATCATCTTCATCGATCACATCATCTTCGAGAGTGTCATCTTCCGTGATATCATCTTCTTCAACTGTATCTTCTTTAGCAATATCCGAATCTTCCGACGGGCTCTCTGCAGATACTTCTTCTGAGATAGTAAAATTATATGTACCCCCGCCATTTATATCAGAATTATCCGACGAAAAGAAATTTGTCAGAAGGTTCTGAAATCCGTCATCTACATCCTCGGCTGCTTCGTCGTCTAAAGATCCGATATCATTCTCGTCAACATCGCTATCCGAAGCATATGACTTTTTCAGCTGTTCAAGTATTGAATGAAGCTCTTTGCTGTCGTTTTTAGCCACTTTATCTGACCGTCCTTTCCCAAAAGATATTTTGAAGGAATAATCACTTTCCGACTCTGTTCTGTCTTGCGGCTTCGCAAAGGATAACAGATGCCGCAGTGGACACATTAAATGAATTTACATGTCCGTACATAGGTATAGATGTAAGGATATCACAATTATTTTTCACTATTTCCGACACACCGTCTCCCTCGCTTCCGAACACAAGCGCGCAGGGACCCTTGAAGTCTGTTTCATAGTATGGCTTTCCGCCTGCCTCTGCGGCAAATATCCAAACGCCTTTTTCCTTCAATTCACGTACAGTTGAGGCAATATTTGATACCTTTGCTATTGCAAGATGCTCAATGGCACCTGCAGAGGATTTGGACACGACAGGTGTAAGACCTACGGCGCGTCGCTTGGAAATTATAAGTCCATGCGCACCTGCACCCTCTGCACATCTGATAAGAGATCCGAGATTATGCGGATCCGTAATGCCGTCAGCTATAACTATGAGGGGAGCTTCACCGCGCTCAGCGGCAATTCTCAGTATATCGTCCACATCGCAATATTCTTTTTCGGAAGCCATTGCAATAACACCCTGGTGATGAACAGTGCCAGACATTGCATCAAGCTTTGCTCTGTCTGCTTCAACTATCGGAATGCCTCTTTCTATCGCCTCTGCTACAAGAACAACGATAGAGCCCTCGCGCTCACCTCTAAGGACAAGGAGCTTGTCTATCTCGCGTCCGCTCTTAAGCAGCTCTCTTACGGCATTCCTGCCTATGACCAATCCGTCTGTATTGATCTCTTCCTTAACCTGATATCTGTCAGGGCGACTTTTGCGATCCCTGCGTGGATCGTTGTATGGGCGTGCACTTCCGTTTCTGCTGTTTCCGTTTCTGCTGTTTTTCTGATTTTTGTTGTTTTCCATGATGATCAAAACCGTTCTTTCATTTATGTATAGTTATTATTTTAATTCAAAAAATCATCTGCTGTGTCATTGCTGCCTCAGCATTATGATGTTATTATAACATAAATCGATATTTTTGTATAGAGTTATTTAAAAAATTATTTATTTTTTTATATATTAATTTCGCTAAAATACGCGCATATGCACCACACTGCGACACAGTACGCTAAAAGACATAAAAAACAGATATGGAGAACAACAGATCATCTGTGTTCTCCGTATCGCCTTAAAGCCAAAGCTTACTTTCTGCGTCTTATATGTCTATCAAATCTGCGCGAGCTCACCTTGACATAAATAAGAAATATAACAGAGGATATGCAAAAGCATACAACCGTTGCGACAAATGCGCGCGAGCGTGTGTAATTGAACATTACATCCACAAACATCATGACTGCATTTCTCTCATAGCTGTCCTTAAGTATGAGATCGCACTGTCCAAGTATTCTTCCGTCATATTCCGCATAAAGTGTGCCTATCTTAGTTCCGGCTTCGATAGGTGCTTTTATACTGTCGCTAACAAATGTCACCGTGTATTTTATATCGGTTGCAGGGTCTACAGATCTTGGAATATATACAGAAAGATCGCTTGATGCAAGATACACGGCATCGTCGGTATTGAGAGCGGTGAGCCCTATGCTCGTCATGCCTATCTCCTGACCGGCTTTATATACCGTAACATAATTATGATCATCGCAGATACGGTCGGCAAGATCGCCGGCAAGCTCGTATGCATATACAGAGGATCCGTCCTCACTTTCTTTTCCACCCAAAATGACCATTATGTATTCAACGTCCTCGTCATTTACGAGAGTTACAACGCTCCAACCGCCGTCGCTGTCATCTCCTGCATTCATGCCAAAGCAATGGTTGTTTTTGTAGCCCATGCTGTTAGAATATACGAGTTCATTTCGATTATACTCATATTTTACATCCGATCCGCTTCGGTCGCACTCATATTTTTCGCATGAAACATATTTCATGTAAAGCTCATTTGAGCTTGCCGCACGTGCTATTCTGAACACATCCTGTGCGCATGTCAGCATATCGGAATCAGAGGGGTAGCCGATGATATTTGTGTAATTCGTATTTTTTGCACCAAGTGCATATGCCTTGCGATTCATCTCGGATACAAGCTTGTCCGCACTGCCGAAGGCTACATGCGCCAGCACATATGCCGCATCGTTGTATGTTCCGCACAGGGAAAGATAGAGAAGGGAATCAATACTTACACTCTCGCCAACGCCGAGCTTGCACGTCCTGCCTACCGAGCCTTCAAGCATCTCAGAGGTAACAGTTACCCTTTCATCAAGTCTGTCCGCAAGCTTTTCGCACAGCACGAGCCCCATGGTTATCTTTGCGCTCGTTGATGTTTTAAGTATCTGCTCGCTGTTATGCTCAAATATTTCAATGCCATGAGTTACGTCATACATATATACGGCATCGACATGGGAAACATCAATGTCACCGTATTCATGTGAGAACACATCTGCTATCATTGAAAAGCACAGAACACTTAACATGATGCATCCCGAAATGATCTTTATAAATAAACCTTTTTTCAAATCACACCGCCTTATAATATATCACACATCTATCTTTACGATATTTGAGGCGTGCTCGGCATCCAGCCTGATGGCATTTTTTAATTCATCAAGCGATGTGTACTTTTTTTCATCTCTTAAGCGATATAAAAATTCCACCTTAAGGCTCTCGCCGTATATGTCACCGCTGAAATCCAAGATGTATGTTTCCGCATTGATGATCATATGGTCGTCGATCCTGTCGTCTACAGTCGGGCGAATTCCGACATTGGTCACACCGATATATTTCTTTTTGCCAAGTGTACACCTTACAGCATAAACCCCGCGCGGCAATGTTACGCGTCCGTCCTCAAAATATTGATTTGCCGTAGGCAGATTTAATTTTCGTCCGAGCTGCTTTCCGCGGACCACGGGTGTGTCTATATAGAACGGGGAACCGAGAAATGCAGAAGCGCCCGACACATCGCCATCTCGCAGCATTTTTCTTATAAGAGTAGAGCTTACGGTAGTACCGTCTATCTGATATTCGGGTATCTCGCAAAACATATCCTGTCCGAATGCATCCATAAGGTGCTCGGGCTTGCCTTTTCCAAAGCGACCAAAGCTGAAATTGAATCCGCATACCGCGCCCATACATCCCAGTTCACCTATGAGATGGTCGTTTATAAAATCCGCGTGATCTATATCTTTAAAATGCGAAAAATCGCAAAGTATGACAAAATCCACCCCCAATGACAGCATTATCTCCGCCTTCATCATTGGTGTATAGATAAATGGCGGAGGTGAATCTGTAAGCACCGCGAGCGGATTTTCATAAAAGCTCCATGCGCCGACATACCGTGCGCCTGAATCATGCTTAAGCTTTAATGCATTGCTCAGCAGTTGCCTGTGTGCGACATGAACGCCGTCAAAATTGCCGAGAGCAAGGATACATCTGTCAATAGGGAAGCCTTCGTCCTTGAAGACGATACTGTATCCGTCCTTTTTTATAATATTCATATATCTTCTTTCTTACTGTTTCCGTCAATGTAAAACTTGATAATATCTTCGAGCAATTCATCCCTGTCGATACCGCTCATAAGATTTCTTGCATTTCTGTAATTCGTTATATGAGTAGGGTCCTCAGAAAGGATATAACCGAGTATCTGAGATATCGGATCATATCCTCCGTCCTCTATAAGCTCGCTGACACGTACCACTGTTTCGCGATACTGCTCGGGGTCAGTCTTTTCGACCTTTGTCGGGATCTTTATTACCTTGGGAGATATTATTTTTGTATCACCGTATCGTCTGTAATTATTCTTCATTTACATCTCCATAAGTGTTCAGAGCAGCATCACGTCGCATCATGCTCCGACATCATGCTTTCTCTGTCCTTTATACGTTTGCTTGCACCGATCTTTTTAAGTACTGTAATGTCTGCAAAATACAGCAATGCGATAAAGATAAGCGTGGGAATAAGTATCCTGTATCTTATCTCAGAGATCTGTGATATGGATGTAAGGCTTGTTCTGTAAAGGAAAAGCGCTGTCACGTACTTTGCTCCGCCTGCAAAGAACACATTGAATCTGAATATTATTGCAAATATAAGGTGTATTACAAGCGTCGGCACAAATGAAAGAAGAAGCTCTGAAAAACTGCATCTTGCCTCGCGATAACCCTCTTTAAAGGCAAGCACGGATAATACGCCAAACGACACACACAAATATATCGCCGCTCTGATCACGCAGATATTAAAGGACGAAAGTACTATAAAGCTGTTCAGTATCCTGAGAGCAAGGAAATCCACGGCAACGCCGCAAATAAATGAGGCGAAAAGATATGCCGAATAGATAAGTGAATTTATCAGCGCGTCAGTTTTTTTCATATAAGGATACCCATTTCATAATTCTTATTTATATCATTGAGCATATCGTCCGCATAGCTCTTTATGAGCGAGGCATAATATGCAACAACTATTATTTCCAAAGCATTTGTAAGGCGATTTTTAGCACCTACGATATTTTCCTTGTATCCGTCCGTGACCTCAATGATAGCCTCTCTGATCGACCCGAGAGAGCATACCTCATATGTCATGAGCTTATCAAGTATTTTGCATATATAGTCATACAAAACAGAATCCTCGATTATATCGTCATTCTTGTCATCTATCTTACCGTTGATATATTGGATAAGAAATGCGATCTTGTCGAGCTGCATACAGGAGCGAAGCATATTGATTATAAGAATGTGTGCCACCTGATTTATATCGTACTTTTTAAGACGGGAATTTTCCACCCAACCGCGTTTTGTCCAATTTTGGAGCGTAGATCCGTCTATTCCGGATACCTCACGTATCTGGGAAAGCATAACACCATTGGATATAAAAAACATCTTATTTAAAAAATCAAGTCCCGTAACACCGCCCATTTCGGCTCTGAAAAGCTTAGTGCCGGGAATAAGCTCATCCTTTATCTGCAGGTTCATAATAATCCTTTCTTTTATGTCAAAGCATAATTTATTTAAATCATTATATATATTATATCACACAGTCGTATGATTTGCAATAACTTCACAAAAAATTAACATGGCATTTAACGAAAGGCAAAAAATCATGAAGATAAGAATAGGACTTGACACCTTGGCGCTCCTGATCAGCCTGTATACATCTGAAAATATCTACATACCCATAGCTTGCTTAGTGTGCGCAATTCTGCACGAAATCGGGCATCTTCTGGCGGCGCGGCTGCTGAATATACCCATACGGGAAATATCCATATCTGTTGGTGGGGCAAAGATATATCCGAGATCCTACACTCATTCTTACATATCAGAGATCGTAATGTGTTCCGCAGGTCCTGCGGTAAACGCCATGACCGCTGTATTTGCGGCATTGATCGGCAATACGCTTGATCCGGCAGGCGAAAGCTGTGCACCGTACACCGATATGTCCTTTTTGTCGTATATATTTATTTTTTCGATATTGCAATTGCTCCTGAACATGCTTCCGATAAAGGATCTGGACGGTGGACGCATTATACACTGTCTGATATCACAATTATTCAGTCAAAGAGCAGGGAAGCAGGTCATATTTGTTACCACCATACTGTTTTCACTTCTCATGTGGACAGCTTCCGTGTATTTCATGATCCGCAACGGCGGAGGAATATCGCTTTTTGTTTTTTCACTGTGCATGCTTGCAAAGACCTTTGAATGTTAATAAAATCAACAGGAAAATTTATAATTTGTTTATTGAAAAAAGTCGGGATATGATGTATAATAGTGTATCATAAAAGTTTATGTGTAGCTTGAGGTGTATAAAAATGAAAAAAATAGCCGTCGCCTTGTGCGTTGATGACGACAACGGCATGACTTTTTTCGGAAAGAGGCAGAGCCGCGACAGATCCCTTATATCAGAGTTTGTCCACAGCAACCGAAACAGACCTATATATATAAGTCCTTTTTCTGCCAAGCTCTTCTCGGAATATGAAGGCATAAATATCTGCGAGGACCCGTTAGGTGATTGTGTTGACGGCGGAATATGCTTCATTGAAAATATCGATATCACCCCATACCTCGATATCATCGACATGATAGTCCTGTACCGTTGGAACATGTCATATCCTGCCGACACCTATTTCACACCGGATCTGCGCAAGCAAAAATACAGATACCTCGGTGCTTTGGATATCCGCGGAAGCTCGCATGACAACATCACAAAGGAGAGTTACAAAAAATGAAGAAAAGACCCATTACGCTTTCAGCCATTCTGTCCCTTATCATAATCGTTTCCACGATACTTACGGGATGCAATATCGACAAAGATCCTGCAGGATCTCCCGATACATCCGACACATTCGATATAACTGAAACCACATTACAGGAATCTGAAGAAACGACAAAGCCCGAGGAAGATACGAGCGACTCGGGTAACGACAAGCCAAGCGTTGACATAACGCCAGTCCCCGATGGATTCGACTATTCGAGCATACCTGCATTTACAGATAAGCCCTATGTCGTACTCAACAATAATGTTCCTTTCTTCAAGGAAAGCGAAATAGCCAACACATGCTTTGAAAAATACGGCGATCTTGACTCTCTCGGCAGATGCACGACCGCATTCGCCTGCCTCGGCACAGAGCTTCTACCCACAGGTAAAAGAGAAGATATATCATCTGTAAAGCCCACAGGCTGGGTACAGAAGAAGTATTCCTGCATCAGCACTCAGGATCTCTATAACAGATCCCACCTTATAGCGTGGAGCCTTTCAGGTGAGAATGCAAATGCAAAGAACCTTATAACAGGCACCCCCTATATGAATCAGCAGAATATGACTAAATTTGAAAATCAAGTTCTCTCATATATCAAGGAAGAGCCGCAAAATCACGTAATGTACAGAGTTACGCCTGTTTTCGAGGGAAATAATCTCGTGGCATCAGGTGTTATCATGGAGGCATATTCGGTAGAGGATAACGGAGAGGACATTCAGTTCTGCGTATATCTCTATAATGTTCAGCCGGGCGTTATCATAGATTACGCGACAGGCGAAAGCCGTGCAGAGAATCCTTCTTCAAGCAGTGGTATCCCCGAGGGAGCAACATTCATCATAAACAAGAAGAAAAAGAATTATCACTATCTCACATCTAAATATGCAGAAGCCCTTACAAACAATATGGAATTTACAACAATGACCGAGGAAGAGCTTATTGCGGCAGGCTATAAGCTTTGTGGAAGCTGCAAGACAAATACCTGTAAATAAGACGAATAAGAATATATATAGACAGATTCCCCCGAAAGCAGCCGCTTTCGGGGGAATCTGCTTGCTCGATCTTTATCACGCATAAGTTTAGTCTGCGCAAAACGAGTCAATGCAAGCGTTGACCAAGGTTCTGCGTCGTGAAGTAAGCATACCAATAACAATGGGGGAGCTTATGCTCCCCCCATTTTGTTGTAACAGGACTTTGAACCTTGTTTTGCGCCGCTTTTTCTCCAAATTTTTGTTTATCCTGCGCAAAACGAGTCAACGCAAGCGTTGACCAAGGTTCTGCGTCGTGAAGTAAGCGCACCAATAACAATGGGGGAGCTTATGCTCCCCCCATTTTGTTGTAACAGGACTTTGAACCTTGTTTTGCGCCGCTTTTTCTCCAAATTTTTGTTTATCCTGCGCAAAACGAGTCAACGCAAGCGTTGACCAAGGTTCTGCGTCGTGAAGTAAGCGCACCAATAACAATGGGGGAGCTTATGCTCCCCCATTGTTATTGGTGCGGGTAACAGGACTTGAACCTGCACGAAGTCACCCCCACTAGAACCTGAATCTAGCGCGTCTGCCAATTCCGCCATACCCGCATATTTAATTTAAAAGCAAAGATCTCTGCGCGCGTCTGCTTACGTAATGCTTCGCATTACTCACCGATGTGCTTCGCACTAATCGCAATTCCGCCATACCAGCATATTTAATTTATACCAAGATATTTACGCGAATCTGCTTACATAGTGCATTGTCCGCAACCTTTGCAACGTTGCTATTATATCACATTTTAATGTAATTGTCAATACTTTTTTTCTCAAACTTATTGCAAATAAAGAAAATTTATGATATCATATAGATTGTGATAAAGCTTTTGAAAGGATATTTCATTTATAATGGATACAGATAACAATATTTTAAATAGCGCAGAGGGCAGTGATGGCACTCTAAGTAAGAAGCAATATAAGGGCTTTTCCTTTAAGGAACGTCTTATACCTGCAATATTGCTCTCATTAGCGCTTCCTGCATCGACGGTTTTGTTCGGAACATTTGAACTGTATTCGGGCAACATGCATGAATTTCAATTCTCACTGATGGATTTTTGGGGATACTGCATCATCCTATATTTGTTTATTTCCGCAGTAGTATTTGCAGTACTTGTAAATCTGAACGGCAGGGTATTTGACATAGTATACGCCATTCTTGCATGGATATCGGTCATGCTCATGATACAGGGCAATTATTTGAGCCGAGGCATAATAACAGGCTTCCCGGGCGACGGCAACATATCCGATATATCCATAGTTCAAATCATCATCAACGCAATCGTTTGGGCATCATTGTGTGCTTTATTCCTGATAGCCGTATTAAAGGTAAAAAACAGAGATATCATAAAGACCGTAATGACCGTACTGATGATAGCCGTAATAGCCATGCCGTTTATGAATTTTGCCGTAACATCCCTTACACGCGATGTATATACACCGATATCAGAACGCACAGATGCTTACAGCCCCAAAGAGCCCAAGGTGCTTACCTCAAAGTACCTTACCGAGATCTCTCAAAACAAAAATGTAATATTCTTCTTAGTTGACAGATTTGACGCAAGATACGCGGAATCCGCAATGATAGAAATGCCCGAGCTTTTTTTCGAGCTCGAAGGATTTGTATACTACAACGACAATATATCAATGTATCCTCGCACATATCCTTCCGTGGCATACATGCTTACGGGTAAAAAACAGGATTTCACACAGAGCAGAAAGGATTATTTTGAATCCGCATATGCAAATGCCGACGGACTTAAGCTCATGGCAGAAAACGGATACAAGGTAAACATATACACAGATTCCTATTATGCCTATGAGGATGCGAATGTCATGGAGGAATATGCGTCCAACCTCTCGACCGTTTCGGGAAGAGAAGTAAATGGCAAGCTGAGTCTTGCACTCAACATGATAAAGGGCGCTTTTTACTTCAGAGTTCCTTTTGCTCTGTCAGATGTGGTAGGAAGTGATCTCAGCACGCCTCTGTTTGCAAAATACGTGAACCTTCAAACGGAATACCCCATGTATGATATAGATAACAGAAATGTATATTATACACTTACAGGATCCAAATACTCCGAAAATACCGACAGCAACACATTCTCGTTTATCCATATGCAGGGAACACACCTTCCCAACCTATACGATAAGGATTGGAATGAGATAGACAGCAGTCACGAAAGCGCATTTGATGATGCACTCGCAGTTAAAGTAAGCATGGAATCCATAAACGCATACATTGCAAAAATGAAGGAAATGGGTGTTTATGATGATGCGACCATAATAATCACAGGAGATCATGCCGCCGCATTCAGCGACACGACAGAAGTAAGAGGTCCTCGCAGGACAGCTCTGTTCATCAAAAGGAGCGGGGAGCACGGAAAGGCTCTGACTGTATCAGGAAAGGATGTCTGCCAGGATAACCTTTGGGCTACCATAATAGACTCTGAAAATATAGCTACCGACATTGATTTTGGCAGATCCATATTTGATATTGGCGAAAGCGAGCAGATAAAACGCTATTACTATTTCCAAAGGATGGACAGCGGATTTTTTGAAAATATCGTTTATGAGATATACGGAAACTCCAAGGATTTTTCAAATTGGACTGTAATATCACGCGAAAATATAGAGGGAACTGTCCATAAATAACATATATCCGACCGCAGTGTACGATCGTACATTTCGGTCGGATATTCTTTATTTATGCCGATACAAGGTAATATATACCTTCAATGATCACTAAGTGTAGGGGATAGAATATGTAAAAGAAATACTTCAGCTTAAGCTTTCCGCGCTTTTCGGAATACATAAGTAATAAAACAAGGGCTAAAAGCGCAAATCTCTTCATTTTCGACTCTTCCGCCATGACCATTATAAACAATCCTATGCCAAAGGTGAGTATGTGGACATATTTGTTATCAAGCTTTTTAAGTATATTATTGCCGCAATTCTTTGGAAATACAAATAAGCTTGCATACACAGGCAGGAGCGCACCGTAAAAATTATAATCAAAATTTACAAACAGACTTATATAGTATACCGCTGATATTGTCGCGATAAATACCGCTCCGTACAGTATCTTTGAATATACGGAAGCCACACTGTCAAACAACTTTTCATAAAACGCTTGGAGCGCATATACCATAATGATCGAAAAAGTAAAGGTAACAAATACATTCACATCATTGAGTCCCATCTCCTTATCGAAAATGTACAGTGCCGCCTGACACACAGCACCGAAAAGACCAACGGTCAGAAAATATCTGAGCTTATTTCGCGTGTATCTGCATCCCTCGGCTATCATAAATGCAAACAGCGGAAAAGCGAGTCTGCCTATTATACGCAATATCGAAGCATTCGGAAAAAGCACCAAGCCAATGTGATCGCACAGCATGAATGCGCAAGCAAGGATCTTTAGTAAGTTTCCGCTCAAAAAAGCAAATCTGTCCCTCATATCTACCCCACGGTTCTACATAATACAACAATTATAGCATATGCATCCAAAATTGTCAATAAAACAAAGTCGTGAGAAGCTCAATTTCATCATTTCAGAATTATTTACAATTAATATAAATAAAACATTTGCATTTTGTCGGGAAATGTGTTATAATATTATGATTAACGATCTGAATTTGACACGGAGGTTTGATTTTATGCCTAAATATGAGGTCCTCTCAGAGGAGATTTCCGCAAAAATAAAAAATGAAAAGCTGACAGGTCAGTACAACAAGGTAGCGTTTGAGGACAAAGATGTCGTACGCAGAAAAAATGTTGCAAAGGACGAGCCCTCTGTTTGGCGTCCTGTATTCGTGCATGATATCGATAAGATCATGCATTGTCCTTACTATAACAGATATACCGATAAAACACAGGTATTTTCTCTGTACAAGAATGACGATATCACGCGAAGGAGCCTGCATGTTCAGTTAGTATCAAGGATATCGAGAACTATCGGATCGGCTCTCCATCTCAATCTTGATCTTATAGAAGCCATCGCTCTCGGTCACGATATAGGTCACCCGCCTTTTGCACACTCAGGAGAGAAATATCTTGACGAGCTTTATTTCAATCACACGGGGCGCAGATTCGTACATAACGTACATTCCGTGCGCGTGCTTGACGGTATATTCCCGTACAACATAAGTCTGCAGACACTTGACGGCATACTCTGTCATAACGGAGAATTTGAAATGTCGGTATATGAGCCTTCAAATCTCAAGAGCTTTGAAGAATTTGACGAGCTCGTAGAGCATTGCTATCTTGACAGAAGCTTTGCAGACAAGCTCATGCCTTCCACTCTTGAGGGTGCAGTAGTCAGAATATCCGATATAATAGCATATCTCGGCAAGGATAGACAGGATGCAATGCGTATGAAGATCGCATCCGAGGACGCATATACGAGCAACGGTATAGGATCTATAAATGCCGAAATAATCAACAACCTCGTCGTAAATATAATTGAAAACAGCTACGGCAAGCCGTATATCATGCTTGATGACGCTCATTTTGACGCGCTCAAGGAAGCCAAGAGAGAAAACTACTCTATAATATACAATAATGCCGCATCCATCTCAAAGCTCGGCTCTACAGTTAAACCCATGATGAGCGAGATATACGACTGCCTTATAGGTCATCTTGAGCATAACATAAAGGACTCTCCCATATATAGACAGCACATCAATTATATAAACAAGATACATTACTCACGCGACAACCCGTATGCGGATCAGGATCCCAATGAAATAGTTGTGGATTACATCGCAAGCATGACAGACGATTATCTTATCGAGCTGCACCATTACCTGTTCCCAAGCAGTGATCTCGAGGTCGAATACATCGGTTATTTCGACGGAAAATAATATAAATAAAGGAATTTTGAAATGTTTGAACAGATACTTGAACAGATAAAGAAATATGATACGATAATAATACACCGACACACCAATCCCGACGGCGACGCTCTCGGAAGCCAGATAGGTCTTAAATACATCATAAAGGACAATTTTCCCGACAAGACCGTATATGTTGTCGGCGACGCATCCAAGAGATACGGATTTATGGACAATTGCGAAATGGATGATATACCGGACAGCACATATGATGATGCACTCTCTATCGTGCTTGACACATCCGCAAGATCTCTCATCAGCGATGAAAGATATACAAAGGCAAAGACAAGCTGTCGCATAGATCACCACATCTTTGTAGAAAAGATAACGGATATAGAGGTGACAGATACGTCTTATGAGAGCTGTTGCGGACTTATCGCGGAATTTGCATATGAATCAAAGCTCAGATTATCTCCCTTATCGGCAAAGCCACTGTATACGGGAATGGTAACTGATTCAGGCAGATTCAGATACGATTCCACCACATCCAAGACCTTCAGGCTTGCCTCGTTTATCATGGAACAGCCCTTCAGCACGGGAGATATATATAAGAACCTGTATTCGGACGAGCTTGAATTCGTACAGCTTCGCGCTAAATTCGTATTAAAAATACAGCGAGCTGATAACAATGTGGCATATATATACACGACCCTTGATGAAGCAAGATCTTACGGAGTCGACAATTTTACTCTGTCACGCGGCATGGTCAACACAATGGGCGACATAAAGGGTATTGACACATGGGTAAACTTTACCGAAACAGAGGACAGCGTGCTGTGTGAGATACGCTCTGCAAAGTACAATATAAATCCCATCGCAACAAAATACGGCGGCGGCGGACATGCAAAGGCAAGCGGAGCTACACTGAAGGACCGCGACGAGGCTATGAGCCTTCTTAATGATCTTATTTCACTTGGAGAATAACTATGAGCAATATTGAAACTATGAGAAGCATCCTTGAAAAGATCAAGGAATACAACAGAATAATCATTTTCAGGCATAAGCGTCCCGACGGTGATGCAGTCGGATCCACAAAGGGCTTTGCAAGAATACTCAAGCTGACATATCCCGAAAAAGAGGTATATATACAAAACAGCGACTATTGCGACTATATGTCATTTCTCGGAGGCGAGGACGCGCCTATCGACCGCGAGGCTTATAGCGACGCGCTCGGCATAGTTATAGATACGGGAAATGTCGAGAGGATATCCAATCAGGATTACTCTCTCTGCCGCGAGCTTATAAAGATAGACCACCACATAAACCGCGAGCCGTACGGTGATATATCATGGGTTGAGGAAGAAAGATCCTCTGCATGCGAGATGATCGCTTACTTTTACGACACATTCAAGGACGAGCTTAGTATTGATGCTGAAGCCGCTCTGTATATTTACACAGGTATGGTGACAGATTCGGGCAGATTCAGATTTCGCAGTGTATCTGGCGACACATTGCGCCTTGCAGGCATGCTCCTTGATATGGGCATCGATACAGAAAAGCTGTATGCAAATCTGTATCTTAAGGAATTCAACAGCCTTAAATTCCAAGCCTACGCATTTAAGAAGATGGAAATCACAGAAAACGGTGTCGTATATCTCCATATAACAGAGAAGATCAAAAAGAAATTCGGTCTTTCAAACGAGGATGCAAGCTCTGCTGTGTCCTTCATGGATTCTATAAAGGGATCTCCGATATGGCTTGCGTTTATAGATAACGGAGATAAGAGCATGAGAGTAAGATTGCGCTCAAGATTCGTTACCATAAGTGACATAGCTGAAAAATACCACGGCGGCGGACATGCATGCGCGGCAGGATCCGTGGTCTACAGCAAAAAGGAGATGATGCAGCTCGTAGAGGACTGCGACGCACATCTTAAAGAATTCAAGAATTCCGGAGCAGCTTGGCTATGAGGATACTTATAACTAATGACGACGGAATAAGCTCAGAGAGCATTCGCGCGCTCGCAAAATGGGCTTCAAAGCATGGTGATGTGACCGTGTGCGCTCCGAAATTTGAGCAGAGCGGTAAAAGCCACGGAATTGAGATATTCAAGCCATTTGAGATAGTCCGCGCGGATATCGGAGATGATATTGAGGCATATTCCGTAGACTCTACTCCTGCAGACTGCGTAAGATACGGCATAGTAGGACTCGGACGCGAATATGATCTCGTCCTCTCAGGAATAAACAGAGGATATAATATCGGCAAAGATATCATATATTCAGGTACTGTCGGCGCAATATTTGAGGCTGCCGCATTCGGGCACAAAGCGATAGCAATATCAACGGGAACGAGCGGATCTGACGCCGCTATAAGCAGTCTTGACAGGATATTTGAATATTTCAAGGATAACTTGCTTATGGAGCACCACGGTCTTTATAACGTTAATATTCCTTGTAATATAACAGGAGATATCAGAATAACCCGCCGCGGAGAAGCCTGCTACTCAGACGGATTTATGCATGTGGGCGACAATATGTTCAAGCAGTACGGTGAATTTAACTATTACGATACAAATGATCTTACGCTTGATACCGATTGCATAATGCACGGACATATATCCATTACACCGCTTACATTTGAGCGAACAGATACGGTCATGTTTGAGAAGCTTCACCACGCGCTCAATAACTGTAACGACAGCATTACGGAGATTAAAAATGCTTAAAATACTGATTGCCGAGGACGACAGGGAGCTGCGCCAGCTCTTTTCGCATGTCCTGACCAAAAACGGATATTCCGTTACAGGTGTATCAGACGGACAGGATGCCCTTGATACACTGCTTCATGAATATTACGACCTTATAATCTCGGATATAATGATGCCGAGAATGGACGGATATGAATTCGTAAGATTACTGCGTGAGAGCGGAAACACGACACCCGTGATGATGATAACAGCCAAGGACGCATTCGATGACATGCAAAAGGGCTTTATTTCGGGAACGGACGACTATATGGTAAAGCCCATAAATGTAAATGAAATGGTCCTTCGCGTCGGCGCTCTCCTTCGTCGTGCCAAAATGATCAACGATCGCAAGCAGGTCATAGGCTCAACTGTACTTGAATGCGACACGCTTACGGTAACATGCGAAAACGAGTCCTTCGTTCTTCCTCAAAAGGAATTTATGCTTCTGTATAAAATGGCTTCATATCCCGGTAAGATATTCACGCGCCACCAGCTGATGGATGAGATCTGGGGCTACGACAACGAGAGCGACACCCACACAGTCGATGTCCATATAGGCAGATTGCGCGAAAAATTCCGCGATTGTAAGGACTTTAAGATAGTAACTATACGAGGCGTCGGATATAAGGTGGTCAGATGAAAAAGCTTGAATCATTTACGCTTGAGCCATTCAAGATAATACGAAAGCAAAAGAGCCGAGGCAAAATGAACCTTCAGATCAGATTTACGATGATGGTCATGCTTGAGATGCTCGTATGCATACTTGTCGCGTGGGGAATAGATCTGTTGCTGAGTAAAGTCATATTCAAGGATCTGTTCGTAATACCGTGGCCGATTGAAATGCTCGTCATAGCTATACTTATCGGCACTTTTGTCACGAAAGCATTGGCAAAATGGTTTTTAAATCCCATAAAAAAGCTTCGTGAAGGCATGGAGAAGGTTGCTGACGGTGATTTTTCCGTACAGCTTACAACTCGCTCAAAATCCAAAGAGATACGCGAGGTCTACTCGGGATTTAATATGATGATGAATGAGATCAACTCAACGGAGATATTGCAGTCCAATTTCGTAACCAATGTATCTCATGAGATCAAAACGCCCATAAATGCAATTGAGGGTTATTCAATGCTTTTGCAGGGGTGCGACAATCTTAACGATGAGCAGAAGGAATATGTCGACAAGATCGTGCTTAATACAAAGCGCCTTTCTTCACTCACGGGAAGTATACTACTCCTGTCAAAGCTCGAAAATCAACAGATACAAACAAGCGTTTGCAAATTTTCACTTGACGAGCAGATACGTCAGGCTATAGTGGATCTTGAATCCGAATGGGAAAAGAAGAATATTGAGTTTGATGTCGATATGGACAGCATAAGCTATGTTGGAAACGAAGCTCTATTGCGCCATGTCTGGTACAATATCATCAACAATGCCATCAAGTTCAATTACGATAACGGATCTATCTTTATATCCATGAAAAGAGATCAGGACAAGATCCGCATCACCTTTTCGGACACAGGCACAGGAATACCCGAGGAATCCATCAAGCATATATTTGATAAATTCTATCAGGTAGACACATCACACAAGGAGCAGGGAAACGGACTTGGGCTCCCGCTTGTAAAAAAGATAATATCGCTCGAGGACGGCGAAGTGTTTGCCGATAATATTGAAAGCGGCGGATGCAGATTTACCGTGATATTGAATAACAACAGCGATCATACATAAAAATGACAAAAACGACATTATAGTTCATAAAAAGGAGATATCAGTTATGTCAAAAGCATATGTTTTGTACAATCCGCTCGCTAACAGCGGAAACGGAGCGGCTGTATGCTCTGAAATAGATAAGTATATCAACGGCGATAAAGAATTTTTCGATATGACAGCATCAGATTACGCAAATATCATACAGAAAATGAATGATGATGACTACATGGTTATTTGCGGTGGTGACGGAACCTTGAACAAATTTGTAAACTCGGTTGATTGCGACAGCATAGTGCAGGATATCCTTTATTATGCATCGGGAACGGGTAACGACTTTGCCACTGATATCGGAAAGAAGCGCGGCGACGCACCGTTCAGTATAAAGAAATATCTCGTTGATCTTCCGAGCGTTACCGTAAACGGAAATACATACAAATTTATAAACGGCATCGGCTACGGCATAGACGGATACTGCTGTGAGGTAGGCGATCAGCTCCGCATGGCAGGTGATAAGAAGATCAATTATACCGCGATAGCCATAAAAGGCTTGCTTGGCAAATATAAACCGACAGGCGGAACTATTACGGTAGACGGTGTTGAGCACAGATATGATAAGATCTGGATAGCTCCCACAATGCACGGCAGATATTACGGCGGCGGAATGATAGCCACACCGGATCAAAGAAGGGAAGAAAAGGACGGGCTTCTTTCCGTAATGACATTCCACGATTCCGCAAAGCTCCGCACTCTGATGATATTCCCAAGCATCTTTAAGGGCGAGCACGTAAAGAGCGTAAAGCACGTGTCTGTATTCAAGGGAAACGAGATAACCGTGTCATTCGATGCACCGAGAGCGTTGCAGATAGACGGTGAGACAATTCTCGGTGTAACCTCATATACCGCGAACGGAGTCAAGGTAAAGGCAAACGTCTGACCTTTTCTTTCAAAAAAACAAATATTCCGCGAAATATTTCCAAAAAGCTATTGACAAATCGACAAATCTATAGTATAATCATTGAGTCGTCAGCAATGGCGCATGCGGAAGTGGCGGAACAGGCAGACGCGCACGTTTG